>JAEZZE010000272.1 GCA_023418755.1 Bacillota bacterium
AGAAGGGATGATTATGCCCGAGTCGATCAAATTCGCCACCATTGTGGTGTCGACTTTGCCGATTGTGGCGATCTACCCATTCGTTCAGCGTTACTTCGTAAAAGGCGTCATGATCGGTTCGGTTAAAGGATAAAGAGGGGGACGAAGAAATGAGGAACTGGATGAGCATGAAAAAAGGGCTGCTCGCGATCTCGCTGGCGGGCTTGCTGTTGGCGGGCTGTCAGTCCGGAGGCGGTCAGAGCGGCGCCAACGAGCCCGGCTCCAAATCGGGCTCCAACGGGAAAGCGGCAGCCGGTGCGGAAATCTCGTTCATGGTCAGCTCGCTGGAAAGCTGGCCGTTCAATGAAAACTGGTGGATCTGGAAGGCGCTGGAGGAACGGACGAACACCAGGCTGAAGATTACGCCGGTGCTGTCGGCAAACTACGAGGAGCGTTTGTCGGCGGTGATGGCGTCCGGCACGCTGCCGGATATGATCGTAACCAATACGGCGACTTCGCGCACCTTTGGTTTGCAGGGCCCGTTTCTCGACTTTAACGAGCACCTGGATCGCATGCCGAACATGCAGGCGTGGTTAAAGGATCATCCGGACGTATATACCAATTCGCTCGCCAGCGACGGCAAGCTGTATATTGCCCCGGCGCTCGGGACCGGCGAGGCCAATCGGGCCGGCTGGATGTATCGCGACGATATTTTCACCAAGCATCAGCTTGCCGTGCCCCGCAATACGGAGGAATTGTACGAGGTGCTTGTGGAATTGAAGCGGCTATATCCCGACAGCTATCCGCTTTCCTTCCGTTCGTCCTTTGCCCGGTTCATGTACATGGCTCCGCAGTGGAAGGCAAACACCGTGATTTACTACGATGCGGACGCGGCGGCGTGGAAATACGGTCCGATCGAGGACGGGTACAAGGAGATGCTGAAGTACATGCATCGGCTGAATGAAGAAAAGCTGATCCCGCCGGATTGGCTAACGTTGGATACGAAGGGCTGGCAGGATCTGGTGTCGACGGACAAGTCGTTTATTACCTTGGACTATTTGACGCGCATCGATGGCTATAATCTCAGCATGCGTACGCAAAACCCGGAATTTACGATGCGCTATCTGCCGCCGTTCCAAGGAGGAAGCGGGGGGCAGCAGAAGTTTTTCTTCACGACCGTAGACAATTCGGGCATCGCGGTCTCCTCGACAACCCGTCAACTGGATGCCGTTCTGAGCTGGATCGACTTCCTGTACACGGAAGAAGGCAAAGAGCTGGTCAGTTGGGGCAAGGAAGGCGAGACCTACACGGTCGTCGACGGGCAGCGCACCTTTATCGACGTCAAGGATCTCGGGGAGCTTCGAAGCAAGTACGGCTTGTCGACCTCCGGCCCCCGGCTGTGGTTCGACTACGACTCCAATATCAGCGTCTTCTCGCCGGAAGTGAAGGAAGCGTACGGGGAAGCGAAGAAGTACGATGATCCGATGATTCCTTCGCCGGCCTTTACAGGCGACGAAGCGATCGATGTCAGTTTGCTGACCGATAACTTGACCAAATTTATGGAAGAGTATACGGCGGCCTTCGTGCTGGGCAAACGCTCCTTCGACACCTGGGACGCTTATGTGGAGGAAGCGGACAAGCTGGGCGTCGACAAGCTGCTGGCACTCTATCAGAAGGCTTACGACAGGCAGGTGAAGGGCGCATCATGAGCGAGCGCAAGCCCAACCTTCTGCATATCGGAAGCGCCTCTTCCAGAATGCCCGCAGAGGGCCCGTTCATTGATGCGCTGCGTCGGCTCGGGGAACTGACGATCATTCGGGACGCCGATCATATGTCCGATGACGAACGGGCCGAGCTGATCCGTCAGCACGATATTCTGCTGACGATATGGGGGAGCATGCCGGTTCCGGCCAGCATTGCGACGGATCGGGGGCGGCTGTCCTATATATGCAACATCTCCGGGGAACTGAAGCCGTGGATTCCGCTCGAAATCGTGGAAGCCGGCATTCCGGTGACGAATTGGGGAGACGCCTCGGGCCATCGCGTGGCGGAAGCGTCGATAACGCTGCTGCTGGCAGCGATCAAAAATTTGCATCACCGCATCGTGGTCGTTCGCGAGGACGGCTGGCAGCCGGATCTTGAACGGTTCCCGTCCGGCAGTCTTGAGCAACTGCGGGTGGGGATATACGGCTTCGGCGCGGCGGGCCGCAAGTTTGCCGCAATGATTCGGCCATTTGGTCCCGTCCTCCGCGTATACGATCCGTATGCCGCCGAGCTTCCGGTCGACTGCGAGCGTGTCGAACAGTTGGATGAGCTATTCCGGCTGTCGCAAGCCGTAGTTATTCTGGCCGGATTGTCCAAGGAAACGGCCCGGTCCGTAACGGCCGAACGGCTGGCGATGCTGCCGGATCACGGTATTGTGGTCAATGCGGCACGCGGCGACATAATCGATCAGGAAGCGCTGTTCGCCGAATTGGCTGCCGGACGGTTAAGAGCGGGACTGGATGTGCTGGCCGCGGACGATCGGGTCGAGCCGCGTCATCCGGCGCGGCTGTGGCCCAACTGCATTCTGACCGCGCATACGCTTGTCAACTCGCGATGGAATCAGGACGAAGAAGCGATTCTTCCTTACCAGCGGATTTGTCTGGACAATATTGAACGGCATCTGCAAGGGCGGGAGCTGTTGCACCGCATGGACGTTAATCGATATAATCGGAGTACCTGAAGCAACCGGTCGCGGGGGCGGCGGCGACACCTGTCGCTCTCGCGAGGGACGACGCGAGCGGCTCATTCCATTGAGGCGCCCGCGAATAGACATCAAGCGGTCGGGGGGAGTGTGCCGGATGAGGAGAAGGACGTTTCCGTTAAGTCGCACCTTTATGAAATTGTTCTTCGCGTATTTGTCCGTTATGCTGCTGCTGTTGGTATCCTTTGCCGTCTTCTACTCCCTCTCGGCGAACTTGATCAAAAAGCAAATCGAAACGAACGGATTGAAGGATATTTCCCGCATCTCCCTGCAGCTGGATCGCGGCAACGAGGAACTGCGCAAGCTGCTCTATGATTACACAACCGACTCTTCGCTGCTGCATCATCTGGACGCCAAGCCGACGCTGGATTTCTATGATTTTTATATTCTGCGGAAGCTGGCTGCGCAGACCGTGCTGTTCCACGATTTCATCGAGGATCTGGTTTTTTATATTCCTGAAAGCGAATACATCGTAACCTCTCACGGCAGCTATTTAATGGAAGATTTTTTCTCCAAGCATCTGGTTCACGAGAAGCATACGGCGTATTTCTGGAAAAATTATTTGCAAAAGCGCGGCAACGAGCAGCTGTTCCCCATGGCGCGATATCGCTCGGTGGAGCTGGGACAGACGACGTCGGAGCGGCAGCTCCTCGTTTTGTCCGCCAACAGTCGTCTCTTCCAGAACATGCGGTTGATGGTGCTGATTAAGGCGGACAGATTCCAGGAAATATGCGGCGAAGATTGTCTGGTGATGGACAAGAATCACCAGACGATCTTCAGCAGTGTGGAGGAAGGCGCGGACGCGGCGGCTCTGACGGCCGTCTCGGCCCGGCCGGCGACAGAATCGGCCCGGCAGATGGACCGTATTCCGTGGTCTCATTCGCAGGCCGTTGCCTTTTACCAGCCCTCGCAAAATAATGACTGGATCTACTACAAGATTGTGCCCTATGATCGAATGTTCGCGGAATTGAACCGGTACTCCCGAATCGGATTGCTGGTTGTGTTGGCCATTACCGCCGTCAGCCTGGTCCTGTCGTATTACTACTCGTTCTCGTTCTATCGCCCGATCAAACGCGTAGCGGATCTGGTCAACAGAAGGTCGGCCGGACCGGAACAGACGGAACGGCGCAACGAGCTGCAATATATTCACGATTCCCTGGACAGTATCTATCACGAGTATCAGTCCATGGAGCGGAAATACGAAAAGATGCGGCACAGCTACACCGGATACGTCTATGAAAAACAGATTATGAACGTAGACATTCGAAGGAAGCTGCAAATCGACGAATTTCAGGAGGGCATCTTCGACTTTTCCAACTTCCTGGTCCTTCATTATCGAATTTTCTACAAGACGGCGTGCGACACCGAGCAGATGAGCCGGGTGGTGCAGGAGCTGATGGCGCTGCTGCTGGACGGCATGCGCGTGCCGCATCATTCGTTTCAGCTGAATCAGCACGCTTATATTTCCATTGTCATGCCGGAACCGGACGCCTCCTTTGAATTGGAGCGCTATTGGCAGGCCGTTAACGACATGCTGGAACACGACGCGGACAATTTGTACATTCTGTTGTCGGCGAGCGGCGTCTACCACGGCAGCAAGGAGTTTAAGGCGGCGTACGACGAAGCCATTCGGATGTTCGGCTACCATACGCTGGCGACGGAAAATCAATTTATGCACAAGGAGCGCGCAGCCAAGCCGTTCGAGTTCGTCCAGCCGAAAAGCGCAAGCGAAAAAATTCGCTTCCTGATCGATCGGCGTCAGTTCGAGGAGGCCGCCGCCAGCGTGCGACGGCTGCTGGAGGAGCTGGAACGGAGGCGGTCCCCGGCATTCCATGTCAAGGTCGTAATGATGGGGGTGCTGTCTCCCTTCCTGGAGCACGGCCGTTCGCCGGACGGCTTGAAGCAGCGCAATAGCTTCGACTGGTTCGACCATCTGGCCTTCTGCACAAACCGGACGGACTACGAGAAGCTGATGGAGGCGTTTCTCCGTTCCATGTCCGAGAACCCGGGGGAAGAGATGTCCGGGGACCGGCATCAGGTCATCGAGAAGATGGTCCGTCATATTCAAGAGCATTACGATCAGGATCTGTCGCTTGTGTTTTTCGCCGATCGCTACAAGATGTCCCACGCGTATTTGTCCAAGCTGTTTAAGGAACAGACCGGGGAGACGTTTACGGAGTACTTGAATCGATTGCGTCTGGAGCACGCGGTCAGAAGCTTGATCGAGGAAGATATCCAGATTCAGGAGCTGGCCGTCCGCGTCGGCTACAGAGACTCCAATATATTCATCAAAGCATTTCGCCGTCAATTCGGCGTATCTCCCGGAAAATATCGGAAAATGCACGCCTGATCGTGCCCAATCGGACAGGAGGAGACAGGAAACGATGTTGAGAACAGGCATTTGCTCGGTGACATTTCGGCGGCTCGACCCCCGCCAAGTTGTAGAGGCGGCGAAGCGGGCGGGGCTGGAGGGAATTGAATGGGGAGGCGATCTTCATGCGCCGCACGGACAAACGGAGCTTGCTCTGGAGGTGCGGCGACTGACGGAAGAAGCCGGCTTGCGCGTTGCCTCGTACGGCTCGTATTACCGTGTGGGCAGTCAGGCAGACAACAACCCGGATTTCGCCGACGTGCTGGCTTCCGCCAAAGCGCTGGGAGCGCCGATCATTCGCGTGTGGGCGGGCGATCTCGGTTCGGCGGAGATGGATGAAGCGACTGTCGGGCTGCTGACGGCGGATGCCCGGCGGATTTCGGCGGAGGCGGAGACGGAAGGCATCCGCATCGCCTTCGAGTATCACAACCATACGATGACCGACACACTGGAATCGACATGGCGCATGCTGCAACTGATCGATCGTCCCGCTGTACGCAGCTACTGGCAGGCGTCCGGGGAACGGACGGCGGAGGAGCAACTGCAAGCGATCCGGACGCTGCTGCCCCGACTCTCCAATGTTCATGTCTCCTATTCGGAGGTGGGCCGCCGCATGCCGCTGTCGCAAGGCGCGGCCGTCTGGACCTCCTACATTCGCGAGTTAGCTCAATCGCCCCAGGACCGCTATCTATTATTGGAGTTCGTCCAGGATGATGACGTCGAGCAGATGATGCAGGATGCAGCCGAGTTGAAGCGGATGGTTAACGAGATTTCATAACGGGGCGTCCGCTTGGGGGCGGGCCCGGCGACCGCGACACGCGTGACGCATTATTCTTTCCAACGGTTGTGCTCCCTGCGGTATTCGCCCGGCGTGACGCCCGCGTGTCGCTTGAACACGCGGTTAAAGGACGCGACGGTGTAATAGCCGACCAGGGAAGCGATCTCCTGAATTTTCAAATCGGTCTCTCTCAGCATCTCGGTCGCCTTGTTCATTCGCACGGAGAAAATGTAGTCGCTGAAGTTCGTGCCCGTCTTCTCCTTGTAATAGGTGGAAAGGTAGGGGCCGGTTATGCCCAGCTTGCCCGCGATGTTGTCGAGCGACAGATCCTCGCCGTAATGCGCTTCTACGTATTCGATGACGAACTTCGTAATGAAGTCGGTTTCGGATTTCTTGGCGCGGATAGCCGCCGCCGATTTCGACAGGAACTTGCGGAAGAACGCCTCGTACTGATCCAGGGTATGGCACGCCTTCAACAGCTCGTAAGGCGACCCCCAGTCGGAAATGCTGCCAAGCGGGACGTTCTGCGCGTACATGACTTTGATTGTCCGATTGACGACATCGACGGCGAACTCACGGAATTGGTAGGCGAGCGCCCCCGCTCTGTTCAACTGGGCAAGCATCCGCTCCACGAGCGGAACCGTCATGTCGTCGCTCCCCGACTGCAGGTTGGCCGTCAGTTCCTGCTCCTCCGTCGGTGTCGGAATCATCGGAGAAGGCCGGGGAAGCCATTTCTCGATAATCTGCACGTCTTCGCCCAGTCTTCGCTGCTTGATCAGGTCGAGAACGTTCTGGTACGTTTCGGCGAAGTCGGCGGAGTGGTGGCGGACGGGACTGATCGCGAGCGTGAAGTTGCAGTAATGCGTATCCTTGTCCAGCATCCGGACGAGTCCGTCCAGCGCGTTCTCCCCCTCGGTTTCGCGATCTTTGTCGACGAATAGAATCGTCAGAATCTGATCCTTCTCCAGCTGGAAGGTCACCGAGTTGAAATAATGGTCGGAAAAATGGGCGTCGATCAGCTCCTTGTACATATGAAAGGCGCGCTGAGTCGCGTTCGCGATCTCCTTGGAAAAGCGCTCCTTGAATTCGATCTGGGTCAAAATGAGCCGATAGGGCTCGTTCGCATCGATCGAGGTCGAGAGCCGTTGTCCCGCCCCGTGTATTCTCTTGAGCCGAGTCATGTACGCGAACTGCTGCAGCAGGTTGTTCTTGGCCAGAAGGTCCTGGTGGTATTCCTGATTGGAGCGGGAAAGGTGGCTTATGGCGCCCTGCAGCAAATTAAACTCCTTGATTCGACTTCCTTTCCCGGCGGGTGCGCCGACCGCATTCATCGGCTGTACGGAACGGATCAAATTCGCGAGCGGATTATGGAACCGCTTGGCGAACCCGTAAGAAACGACCAGGCCGATCAGAATCGACAGCGCGATCAGAGCCGTCATGACGAGGTTCAAGCGGTGAAGCTGTCTCGCCAATCCTTGATTCGAGACGACTTCAAAGTAGGTGAAGCCCGTGCTTGCGCTCGTGCGGTAGAAGAAGTAATGATCGTCCGCCCTCAAGTAGCCCTCGCCCTTCAAGTCCGCAACCTCGGCCGGAGGAGCGAATTCCCCGGCCGAGGAGAACAGAACCTGCCGATTCCCGTCGACGATGTAGAAGCGGCTGTCCGGCTTGGGCTGGTGGAACGCTTCGAACGCTTTCGTCGCGTTCAGCAGTACGATGAACGCGAATTGGTGATCGTAAGCGTTCTTGACAAGGATCGGAATGTAGGTCCCGAGCGGCTTCCGCTCGAAGGGAGACTCGAAGCGGAACGAGGCGGCGGGATACACCCGGAAGCTCTCTTCGCCGCTCATCTCCCGATCCCAGAAATCCGCCGTGTACGTCGGATGGGCATAAAATTTGGAGAACATCGTCTCCGCGTCGCGGGTGCCGTCGCGTTCGATAATGAACTTGTCGTTCTTGAAGTAATACATGATGTTGTCCAGGTACAGGAGGGAATTGTTCAGATTATGCTCCAGCTCCTTCTGGACGTCGATCACGACGTCGTAGCGCCGCATCGGATCGCCGCGTTTCAGAATCTCGGTATTGTTGTCGAACAGATAGCCGAGCATGAAGCTGCGAATCAGCTTGATATGCTTCTCGTAATTGGCCGCGGTGGCCTGGAGGTTCAGGCTGCTGTTCTGGATGATGTCCTTCTTGGCGTTGTCGCGAAAGAAGCCGTAGGCGAACGAATGAATGGACACGAGCAGCAAAATGACCGCAATGAAGCTGCCGAACAAGGTGTAGAAAAGAGACATCTGGTTTCGGGCCATTCCCGGAATGGTTATCGACCGAGGTATCCATCTCATCCGAACGTTCCTTTCTTCCGGTATTCATAGACAAGAGTATAAGGGGACGCCACTTCTCTCACAATAATCCAACCTTTAAAAACTTGTTCTTTTTCATGATCGGTCCCTCCCCGGGCCGTTTTTTTTAATTTCGGAGAAGAAACGAAAGATCGCCTGATCGTCAGGCGCGAGGCCCTTTGTTATGCTAGCCCTCGAAACCTGAGGGGAGGCGATGCAGAAGTGACTTATCGCGCGGCAATCATTGGAGCCGGAAATATCGCAGGCTCGCACCTGGAGGCGATGGGTTCGCTGGACGCCCTAGCGCCTTGTTCGATCGCGGACGTTCACAGGGAACGTGCGGATACGCTGGCCGGCCGGCACGGCCTTCGGGCTTATTCCGACTATAAGGAAATGATAGCAGTAGAGAAACCCGACATCGCGGTGATCACTCTGCCCCATTATCTTCACGAGGAAGCCGCGAGGTTCGCAGCAGAGTGCGGGTGCCATGTTCTGCTCGAGAAACCGATGGCGCTGAATACGCGGGAATGCGACGCCATCATCGAAACCGTCCGGAGAAACGGCATTAAGCTGATGGTCGGTCATACCCACCATTATACCGCCGAAAACCGGGAAGCGAAGGCCTGGATCAAGAGCGGCCGACTCGGGAAGCTTGTCACGGCGAACGACCGGCGGCATCTGCGCTACGATACGCCTGGCCGGCCGGATTGGTTTTTCGATAGAAGCAAGGCCGGCGGGGGAATTCTGACCAACCTCGGGTCCCATTCGATCGATAAGCTGCAGTGGCTGACGGACAGCCGCGTGACGAAGGTCAAGGCTTGGATCGATTATTCGCAGAAAAGAGGCGACGTCGAAGGCGGAGGCTGCGCGTTCCTGGAGACCTCGGCAGGCATCCCGGCAACGCTGTCCCAATCGGGCTATCCGGGCGCCGTCGTCGACGAGACAGAGCTATTGTTCACGGGAGGCAGCATGATCCTGCGATCCGGCGTCGGGCTATGGGTCAGCGAAGGCGGTGCGTACAGGCAAGTTCCGGTGCCGAAGCTGAAGCCGCCCTTTGTCCTGCAATTCGAGGACTTGCTCGGCGCGATCGAACAGGATCGCGAGCCGGAATGCACGATGGCCTATTCGCGCAGCGTCGTCGCGGCGGTGGAGAGCCTCTATCTCTCTCACGAGCGGGGAGCGGAAACGATCGTCGAGCGGGGAGGCGAGCCGGATGACCGGACGTGAAGGAACGGCATCGACTGCGTCGGCCGCGGGCGGCTCCCCGCTGCGGATCGGCATGATCGGCTTGGACAACTCCCGGGTGGTCGCCTTCGCGAAAATGTTGAACGAGGACGGTTATCCGCACCAGGTGAGGGGAGCTCGTCTGGTCGCCGCTTGGCCGGGCAATCCGTCGGCGGATTTCCCCATGAGCTTCGAACGGCTGGACGGTTACGTCCGCGAGCTTCGGGAGCGTCAAAACGTGCTTATGCTGGATTCGATTGACGAGGTGGCGGGACGCTGCGATGCCTGGATGCTGGAAGCGGTGGACGGGCGAACGAGGGCGGAGCTATTCGAACGGATGGTTCCGTATCGCAAGCCGATCTTCGTCGACAAGCCGTTCGCGCTGAGCTTGGAGGAGGCCGAGGAGATGAACCGGCTTTCCGAGCGATACGGGACGCCCTGGATGAGCTGCTCGGCGCTCCGCTTCGCCGAAGCGCTGACGTCGACGCTGGGAATGAAGGCCGGGGAGAAACCCGCGGGAGCGGACTTCTATGGGCCGATGGCGCTTGAGCCGACCCAGCCGGGCTATTTCTGGTACGGCATTCATACGGCAGAAATGCTGTTCCGCGCTCTGGGGCACGGTTGTCTCGAAGTGAAGGCTTTTCGGACGCGAGAGCACGACGTCGCGGTCGGAACGTGGGCGGACGGCCGTATCGGTACGATCCGGGGCATCCGAGGGGGCGGGGACGGCTTCGGCGGCACGGTTCACTGGCGTTCCGGGTCGCTGTCGTTCGAGATTCGGGATTCGGATAAGCCCTTCCTCGCAAGTCTGCTGGAAGAGGCGATCGCTTTTCTGGCGTCGGGAAAACCCTCCGTCTCTCCGCGAGAGACGCTAAGCGTCGTTTGCTTCCTGGAAGCGGCGAATCGGAGTCTCTCCGAAGGGGAGAGCGTGTCGTTGCGGCTGTAACGCCGTCCGTGACGCAAGTAACATCCAATGAGCTCTAGAGAGGGAGGTTCACACATGACCTTGTTCCGCGCCAGGCTGAACAGAAGCAAATATCTGCTGCTGCTTTTTTTGCCGGCGCTCGTCTATTACATTCTGTTCAAGTACGTGCCGATGTTCGGTATTTTGATCTCGTTCAAGGACTACAACCCGTTTAAGGGGGTATGGCAGAGCGAGTGGGTCGGGTTCAAGCACTATTCGGTTTTTTTTCACAGCCCCGATTTTCCCAAGCTGCTTAGAAATACGATCTTGCTCGGTTTCTACAAAATCGTGTTTAGCTTCCCGGCGCCGATTATTCTGGCGCTGCTGTTAAATGAAGTCCGAATCGTCCTGGTGAAAAGGCTGGTGCAGTCGATCAGCTACTTGCCGCACTTCATCTCCAACGTTGTCGTCGTAAGCATGATGTTCCTGTTTCTGTCCCCGACCAGCGGGCTGGTCAATCAGGCGATCGAGTGGCTCGGTTACGACACGATCAATTTTATGCAGAACGGGAATTATTTCAGAACGCTCTATATTCTGTCCGAGATCTGGCAGCACGTCGGTTGGGAAACGATTATCTATCTGGCCGCGCTAAGCGCCATCGATCCTCAGCTGTACGAGGCTGCGAGAGTGGACGGGGCGAACCGATGGCGCCAGATTCGGCACATTACCGTTCCGGGCATCATGCCGGCGATCGTCATTCTGCTCATTCTGAACGTCGGCCAGGTTCTCGACATCGGTTTCGAGAAGGTACTGCTCATGCTGAATCCCTCCATCTATTCCACCGCGGACGTACTCAGCACTTATGTGTACCGAACGGGGATTCAAGCGATGAACTACAGCTACGGCACGGCAATCGACCTGTTCACGAGCGTCATCAACCTGCTCTTCATTCTCACGGCGAACTGGATCAGCCGCAGGAAGAGCGAGACGAGCCTGTGGTGAGGAAAGGAGAGGGAGAGAATCAAATCCAAATTCGGCGTCATCGACGTCCTGGTCTATCTTGTTCTGGCGGGTATCGCGGTTTCCGCGCTGTACCCCTTCATCTATATGATCGCGGTTTCCCTCAGCGGGACCGTCCCCGTCCTGAAGGGGGAAGTGTTCTTCTGGCCGAAGGCGTTCACGCTGAACACCTACAAGGCCGTCTTCGAGAATCCGGATATCGGCAGAGCCTATCTCAATACGATTCTGTACACGGCGCTCGGCACGACAATATCGTTGCTGATCACCTCGGCCGGCGCCTACGCGCTCTCCAAGCGGGATATGCTCTTCAGGAACAGCTTCATGGTCATGGTGACGGTCACGCTATTCTTCAGCGGGGGCATGATCCCGACCTTTCTCGTCGTCCGCAGCTACGACCTGCTCGATACGATCTGGGCAATGGTGCTTCCGGGCGCCCTCAGCACCTGGAATCTGATCGTCATGCGAACGTTCTTCTTGGGGATGCCGCAAGAGGTGGAGGAATCCGGCAAGATCGACGGCTTGAACGACGTTGGTATTTTTATCCGGCTGGTGCTTCCGTTGTCCAAGGCGATTCTGGCCACGATCGGCCTCTTTTACGGGGTCTCCATCTGGAACAACTTCTTCTCCGCGCTGCTCTATCTGCGCGACGCCGATCTGTTCCCGCTGCAAATCATCGTGCGCAACATGGTGCTTCAGGGCGCCAGCGGCGCCAACGGGGCGGCCAACGTGGGCGGCGACAGCATGATCGTGGACGAATCGCTTAAATATGCCACCATTATCGTCACGACGGTTCCCATCCTTTTGATCTATCCGTTCCTCCAGAAGTATTTTGCCAAGGGGGCTCTGATCGGATCGGTCAAAGGTTAATATACAAGAATGGGAAAATACGAAGAGAACAGAAAGCGAGGGGCAACAATGAACAAAAGGACTGGCGCGGTATTATCCGCAGTGGTGGGCATGAGCCTGGTGCTGGGCGCCTGCTCGGGCAATGGCAACGGAGGAGAGGCTTCCCCTTCCGCGAATGCCGCAACTCCTGGCGGAGGGGCGAGCGCGAGCGCTTCGAACGCGCCGCAGGAGCTCAAGGAGCAGACGTTCACTTTTCTGAACTACAGCAACCCGAGCTGGCCGTACGACGAGAACTGGAAGGTATGGGACTTCATCATGGAGAAGACCGGCGTGACGCTGGACATTCAGCTTCCGGCCGGCAACCTGCTCGAGGACGCCCTGAGCCTGACGATCGCATCCGGGGATATGCCGGATCTGATGTGGACGCAATCGAAGGCGATCGCCGACAAGTTCGGCCAGCAAGGCGCGCTCGTCAACATTCTCGACTACGTGGACGAGATGCCTAACTTCAAAGCCTGGATGGAGAAGTATCCGACGGAGACGCAGAACGTGCTTTCCTCCGACGGCAAGATGTACGTGTTCCCGAATCAGGGGCTCGGCGAATCCAACCGACGCACCTGGATGTATCGCGAGGACGTGTTCAAGAAGCACGGGCTTTCTACTCCGAGCACCTGGGACGAGCTGTACGCGACGTTGAAGGCGCTGAAGGCCGAATACCCGGACAGCTACCCGCTGACGTTCCGCAACGGACTTCGCTACTTTTACGATTTCGGAGCGGGCTTTAACGTATCGGCGCCTGTCGAAGTGACGAAGCCGAGCGTCTACCTGGACAGCGCCGCCGGCGAATGGAAGTACGCGGCGATCCAGGAGGAGTACAAGACGATGCTGACGTACTTTAACAAGTTCTATCAAGACGGACTCATTCCGAAGGATTTTCTGACGATCGACACGAAGATGTGGCAGGATATTGTCTCGACGAACCGGGCTTTCGTAACGCTCGATTATATCGGGCGGATCGACTTTTACAATTCCGCGCTGCGCCCGGATAATCCGGATTTCACGATGAGCTTCATGGCTCCTCCTGCGGGCTGGACGGACGGCCCCCGGAAGAACGCGTTTACGGCGACGATGGAGGAAGGCTTCATGATCTCCTCCAAATCGAAGAAGATAGAAGACGTCGTCAAGTTCATCGACTTCTTCTATTCCGAAGAAGGACGCGATCTGGTCAGTTGGGGCAAGGAAGGCGACACGGCCAGCGGCAAGTCGTATATCGAGAAATATTCGGACATTACCGATTTGCGCAAGAAGACGGGCTTGTCGACGGACGGCACGTACGCATGGTACGACTTCGACACCCATATCTCCGTTTCCTCGCCCGAGCTGCAGGAGGCTTACGGACAAGCGCCGCAATACGACGGGGAGAAGCAATCCAACCTGGCGTTCACTCCGGAGGAGCAGCAGATTCTAAGCACGAAGGGCGATTCCCTCAACAGCCATCGCGACGAGAATTTCGCGAAGTTTATTCTGGGCAACCGCAGCTTCGAGGAGTGGAGCAAGTTCGTCGAGGAGCAGAAAAAGCTCGGCTATGAAGAAATTCTGGCGATCTACAAAACGGCGGACGAACGCGCGAAAGCAGCGGTGAAGTAAACGGAAGACGGATGAAAAGGCGGCCTCGCTCCCGCAATACCGGGACGGAGGCCGTTTTTTTCTGCGGCTGACCCATTGGAACACATGAGCGCGCTGCCTATGGCGGGGTTTTCGCACGACGAATTGCTCGAAAAATGGCTAACGGCCTTTAACGATAACGCGTTTAAGGAAGGATGACAAGACGAGGCGGGCGGCGACAACGGGGATCCGAGTGACCGGGTCGTGGCGATCGGGAGAAGGCCCGCAGACTATGAATGCGGGCCCCGCAGACTTTGAATACGAAATCGGACGGTTCCGGGGAGGCGATCTTTTTGTTAGGATAGGGATGATGACGATTAGGATAGGAAACGGAGGTACGCGAGCATGGAAATCAGGCAATTGACGATGGACGATTACGAGGGAAGGGCGGCCTTGTCCCAATTCGCCTTCCAGATGACGTGGACGGAGGAGCAGACGGCGGCAAGGAAAGACAAGTTTAAGCCGGAACAGGACTGGGGAGCCTTCGACGAGAAGGGGGCGCTCATGTCCGCTCTGCTCCTCCTGCCTCTCGAAGCGTGGGTTCAAGGGCGCAAGCTGGCGATGGGCGGTGTGGCGGGCGTCGCGACGTGGCCGGAGGCGAGAAGGCAGGGCTGCGTGAGCCGCCTGCTCTCCCATGCATTGGGGACGATGCGGGAGCAGGGGCAGAGCCTTAGCATGCTGCATCCGTTTTCGTTCCCGTTTTATCGGAAGTTCGGGTACGAGCTGACGATCGAGCGCAAGAAATATACGCTGGACGCCAAGCATCTTCCGCCGCGCGGGGAAGTGCCGGGGCGAGTGGTTCGGATGTCGCGTCCGGACATCGGGGTATTGGACGCCATTTACTCGGCTTACGCGGCCCGTTATAGCGGCAATCTGGTCCGAACCCCGGAGTGGTGGGAGTCGCGTATCCTGACCCAAGAGGGCAGCATCCTCGCGGTTTATTATAACGAAAGCGACATACCGGAAGGGTATTTCTACTATAAGGCAAAGGAACGGACCTTGACGGTTCATGAAATGGCGGCGACGACGGAGACGGCGAGGCGGGCGCTCTGGTCTTACGCGGCGAATCACGATTCGATGGTCGATGAGATGACGTTGCTCGTCCCGATGGACGACGAACTGCCGTTCCTGCTGTCCGATCCCCGGTTCAAACAGGAGATCGTTCCTTATTTCATGTCGCGAATCGTGGACGCGGAAGCGTTCGCGAAGCTGTACGCCTGGGAGAAGGGGACGAACACGGAGTCGGTGCTGCTGCGATTGGAGGATCGGCATGCGCCGTGGAACGACGGAACATTCCGGCTGTCTTGGAGCGAGGAAGGGGAGGGAACGCTGGAGCGGCTTGACGCTGGCTCCGGAAGGGACTCCGAGTACGATAACGAAGCGATCGTCTGCGACATTCAGACGCTGACGGCGATGCTGCTCGGGGGAAGGAAGCCGACTTGGCTCGCTTCGGTCGGACGTCTTGCCGGCCCGGCGGAGAGCTTGCGGCTGCTGGAGAGCCGTATTCCGGACAGAACGCCGTTCTTGATGGATTTCTTCTAATTAAAAAAAACAGCCGGGCATTCGCTTCGCTCCTTGGGAGCAGCGGATGCCCGGCTGTTATTCCGGCGGGTCAAACAAAGCGATTCGTCAGCATGCCCAGCTTGTCGATCTCCACGCTGACGACGTCTCCCGGCTTCAGGTAGACGCGACGTTCCGGCGGAAGGCCGAAGACGACGCCTTCCGGGGTGCCGGTCAGGATCAGGTCGCCCGGCTCCAGCGTCATGTGGCGGGAGACGTAGCTGACGATCTCGGCGCACGAGAAGATCATGTCCTTCGTGTTCGAGTTTTGCCGCAGCTCTCCGTTCACCCAGGTGCGCAGGCCGAGGTTCTGCGGATCGCCGACCTCGTCGGCCGTCACCGTATACGGGCCGACCGGGCAGAAGCCGTCCGCCGTCTTGCCGAGCATCCATTGCGACGTGCGCATCTGCCAATCCCGCGCGGAGACGTCGTTCACGGCGCAGTAGCCGTGTACGTAATCAAGCGCCGCCGCTTCTTCGACGGAGGCGGCCGTACGTCCGATGACGATGCCGAGCTCGACCTCGTAGTCAACCTCCGCCGTACCTTCCGGGATGCGAATGTCCGCGCCTTCTCCGGCGATCGTATTGCCGTATTTGCTGAACAGCAGCGGCACGGGCGGATACGGCAGGTTCGATTCGTCGGCATGCTTGCGGTAATTCAGCCCGACGCAAATGATTTTGCCGGGATTCGGCACGCAGGCCGCCCACTCGACCTCATCGGTCGAGAGAAGCTTGGGAAGGCCATGGCGGCGAAGCTCCGAGATGTAGTCGCCAAGAGCCTGAAGCCCTTCGGCGCCGGAGCGCAGTAAAGCCATCGGCTCGGCGGGAACGCCGTCCGCCGGATGGGCTGCCAGCGCCGCTTCGACGTCGAGCACGCCTTCCTCCAACTGTACCCCGAGGCGATAGGCCCCGTTTTTGTTCATCGTTAACCACTTCATGGCGTTAATCTCCTTTCCCGCGACCGTACATATGAAAGATTTCCTGCATATCGGCCCAGAGCGAGCCGGACGAGGGAGAGAGCGGCAGTTGGCACGGATCGGTCAGCTCCAGCCATTGGCGCATGAGCGGCTCTTGCGATAGACGGGCCATGTCCCCCTCGTAATCTCCGCCTACGTATTCCTTGTAGCTGAACAACAAATGCTCGTAATGATAGATGGTAAAATTCCTCACGCCATACCGCCGGAACAGCTCCAGCAGCTCCGGCCATACGGCTTCGTGAAGCTTGCGGTATTCCTCCCAGCGCTCCGCGCGGACGCGGACGACGCTGCCGAAACGGCGCGGCTGCGCCGGCTCATGCGACATATAGGCTCCCTTCCGCCGGCAACGGATCGTCCGCCGCGACCGCCGAATCGACTGGCCGATCGTACTAGCCAGATCGCAAAAGCCGGATCGACTGGCCGATCCGACTGCGAGCGGACGGACGGCGTTTGCCGGCTACAAACGATAAAATTCCTTCGCCGTGCCTCCAAGCAGAGCGTCCAGCTCCTCCGGAGAGAGGTCGCCGGCTGCGCGAACGAGGCTGTCCAGCGCTTCCCCGTACGGGATGCCGGGATTCGAGATCGGCCAATCGCTGCCGAGCATGAGCCGCCTGGGGCCGAACAGGCGTAAGGCGGTTCGAACGGCGGGCTCGACCGGACCGGCGACGTTCAGGCCGGACAGCTTGCAGTAAACGTTGGGGAACGCGGCGGCGCGGGCCAGCTCCGCTTCCCAGGCCGCCATGTCCGCCGTGCCGACGGGCGGCCTGCCCAAGTGGTCGACGACGACTCTCAGGCCGGGCATGGCCCGGGCGATCGTCTCCACATGGCGCAGATGCTTCGGAAATTCCGCTCCGGCATCGAAGGGGAAGCCGGAAGCGGCCAGCACGCGGAGCCCTTCCAGTACGTCGGGCCGAACGAGCCAATCGGGGTCCGGCTCGACCATAATCAAGTGCCGAACCCCTTTGAACTTCGGATGCCGGCCGAACGTTGCCAACTGGGAAGCGGCTTGCTCGGGCGAGGCGAGATCGACCCAGCCGACGACGCCGGCGATCCAGGGATACCGGTCCGCCAATTCGAGTAAATACTCGGTCTCGTCCAGGCCGTCCTTCGCCTGCACGACGACGGTGCCGCCGATGCCGGCTTCCCGCAGCCGCGGCTCCAGCTCCTGAGGCTCGATCGTGCGGTACAGCTCTCCGAACGCTTCCGGGCTCAGGATCGGATAGTGCAGCCGCTCGATGTTCCAGAAGTGCTGATGCGCGTCAAAACGCATGATCGCAGGTGAACGGGCCTTTGCTCAAAATTTCGCCCGGAATGAACTTAAATTTCTCGATCAGCTCGTCCGTCAGGTTGACGCCGAGGCCCGGAATGCCCTTCGGGAACGTGATGAAGCCGTTCTCGTATTTCAGCGGCTCGATGAGCAGCTCGTCGCGCAGCGGATTGATCGTGCGGTCGTACTCCATGATGATCGCGTTGGGCGAGGAGACGATTAGGTGAAGGTTCGCCATCAGCGACACGCCGGACGTGAAAATGTGCGGCGCCATGCGCATCTGGAACGCGTCCGCGATCGCGGCGATCTTCTTGCATTCCATAATGCCGCCGCTGCGGGTGGCGTCCGGTTGGACGATATCGACGGCGCGCCGCGCGATCAGCTCCTTAAAGCCGTATTTCGTATATTCGTTCTCTCCGGCGGCGATCGGAATGTCGACTTCGGCCGCCAGGCGGGCGTACCCGTCGATGTCGTCGTTGATGAGGGGCTCCTCCAGCCAGAACAGATCGGCCGGCTCCAGTCCCCGCGCCACGCGCAACGCCGTGTTGAAGTCCCAGGTCGCGTCCACGTAGCTCATGCCGGCGTCAGCCATCAAGTCGATGTCCTTGCCGATGGCGTCGCGCACCTTGCGAACCTTCTCCACGTCGCCTCGCGGGCTTCCGCCGATTCGCATTTTCAGCGCCGTATAGCCTTCTTCCTTGTGCCGCAGCATTTCTTCGATCAGTTCGTTCTCCTCGTTGCTCATGCCCGCGCTCGCATAGACGCGGACACGTTCGCGGCAGACGCCGCCGAGCAGGTCGTACACCGGCCGGTTCAGCGCCTTGCCGACGATGTCCCATAGGGCGATCTCCAGGCCGCTGATGATTTTGATCGCGCCGCCTTTGCGGCCCCAGTGCAGGGAGCGGACGAACATTTTGCGCCACAGCTTCTCGATGTCGAACGGGTTTTCCCCGATCAGCATGGCCCGGAAATGCTCGTCGATAATCGAGGATACGGACTGCGGAATGCAGGAATCCTCGCTGACCTCGCCTACGCCGTGAATGCCTTTGTTCGTCCAGACGCGCACGAGGGTGGCGTTGCGCTGCAGCGTCGTCCATCCCGGACATTGCCAGCGCTCTTCCTCGCTGTAGCGGTACGACAGGCGAATCGTCTCGATATTCGTAATGACCAGATCGCTCATGAAACTCACCGTCTCTCGTTATTTTGTCATTGCTTCTACCGTTCCGTTCATGAAGGAGCGCCGCACCGCGGCGGCGATCTCCATCGTGCGCAGCGCGTCGTCCATCGTGGACAGGGGCGCTTCTCCGCCCAGAATGCAGCGGCGAACGAAATGCTCGGTTTGCCGCTCGAACATCTCCAGATAGAGCGGATATTCCCGCTGCGTCTCCGCCGATCCGTTCACCTGGTCGCGGCGGGAGAAGTGCATGCCGCCGGTCTCTCCGAGCACCTTGAGCTTGAAGGTCCAGGGATCGCTCGTCTCGTCTTCTCCCGCCCAGGAGACGTACAGGTGGGCGAGAGCGCCGCCCTCGAACTCGGCGTTGACGGTCACCTGCTCGTCGCCGTCCGGGAACAGCCCGGGCCGGACCGTGCCGGCGAACGCCTGGATGCGGCGGGGCACGCCGAGGAGCGCGATCATCAGATAGATTTGATGGCACAGCACTTCGATGGAGGGGCCGTGATAGAGGCGGGCCCGCTCGTCCGGCATCCGGTAAATTTCGCTCATGAACATCGACAGCGGACGCCCGACGACGCCTTCCCCGATCAGGCGCTGCATGCGGGCCAGCTCCGGCAAATACAAATAGCTGTGGCCGGGAACGCACCGTTTGCCCTGCCGTTCGGCCAAGCCGATCAAACGGCGGATGCCTTCGAGATCGCGGCTGACCGGCTTCTCGACGAGCGCGTGCTTGCCGTGGCGAAGCGCGGCCTCGGCCAGCCCGATATGGCTCTCCATCGGGGTGAGCACGTAGATCGCGTCGATATCGTCCGCCAGCAGAAGCTGCTCCGTCGTACGCGCTTCCGCGCCCCAAGCGGCCGCTTTGTCCTTCGCCAAGCCGTCGTTGCGGTCGCAGACGGCGACCAGACGGGCGGCGGAGCAGCGGGCGATCGCCTCGGCGTGAAGATCCGCCACTCCGCCGCACCCGATAAAGGCGATGCGCACGGGCGATTGGTCGCTAACGCTCATCCTCTTCACTTCCTTCCCGGGCTAAGGCATCAGCGGAGCGCCGAAACGCTCCCGCGAATAATCGCTATAACGTCGAAGCATCGTCCGCATCGCTTCGTCCGGCACGGCGTTCGGCCGGCGGCAGACGTCGTTTTTGATAATGCCGCGAGCTTTCAGAATCGTCTTCTCGAACTGAACGAACAGCTCCGCCGCCTGAGTCGTATGGTTCAGGATCGGGAGCAGGTCGTTGAACAGGCGGAAGGCGGTCGCTTTGTCCCCGCGAACGAAGGCATCGTAGATCGCCAGGTAAGGGGAGACCATCGCCGCGCCCGGCATCATCCCGACCGCTCCGCGCTCGAGCGAGTCGTACATCTGAACGCAGCCGTTGCCGATGAATACGCCCATCCGGCCTTCGGTCTGTTCGACGATCGCGCTGAGCATCGGCCCCGGAGGCACGGATTCCGCTTTGATATATAGCTCTCCGCCTCTCTGGCGCTCGATGTCCAGGAAGGTGGAGACGGGTATGGAAACTCCCGTCACATTGGGGGCATACTGGATCACGACCGGCAGCTTCACGCTGTCCGCGACGGCGTGGACATGCTCGATCACGGCCGCGTTGCCCGGCGGAATGAAGGACGGCGGAACGATCATCACCGCGTCGGCCCCGGCTTCCTCCGCATGGCGGGCATCCTTGACCGCCAGCTCCGTGGCATTGCGCGTTATGTTAACGACGACGGGCACGCGTCCGGCGGCTTGATCGACGGTCGTCTCGATCATCAGCCGTCTCTCGGCGTCGTCGATCTTGTAAAACTCGCTGGCGACCCCTAGCAGGGCGACGCCGTGCACGCCTTCCGCGATCACCGTGTCGACGATGGCGCGCAAGTCCGCGTAATCGACGTTAGCGCCGTCGTCCGTGAACGGAGCGGGCAGAATGGGAATGATTCCCCGCAATTTCGTCATGAGAGACACCCTCCTCTAGATGGATAGCAGAATTTTGGCGACGGGGCCGGGATCCGACAGCAGCAGCTCGAAGGAGGCTTTGCCCTCCGACAACGGGCTGATCCGGAACCAGTCGTCCAGCCCGACGCTTCCGTCGGCCAGCCATTGCAGCGCGGTTTCGAAGTCGCCGTCGTCGTAGCAGAAGGCGCCTCTAAGCCGGAGCTCGTTGCGGATGATGACGTTGACCGGCAAGGAGCTGTCCGCTTCGTGCAGCCCGGAGAACACCACTCTGCCGCCCAGCCGCGCGTTCAGAGCGCTCTGCATCCGCGTGGCAGCCGCGCCTACCGCATCGGCGACGACGTCGAAGCCGCCTTCGGGCATCGCCGCGCGCAGCTCCTCCTCCCCGGACACGGCGATCGCGCCGAGAGCCTCCGCGATCTTGCGGCGGTGCGGATTCAGCTCGGCCAGCACGACGCGGCTCAGGCCGAAGCGCTGCGCGGCTTGCAGCAGCAGCAAGCCGATCGGTCCGCCGCCGTAGATCAGCAGCCGGTCGGCCGGATCGAGCTCGGCCAGGCGTGCCGCATGAACGGCGCAGGCGAGCGGCTCCGCCAGCGTGCCGGCTTCCATGGAGACGGATTCCGGCAGCAGATAGACGCTCGCCGCCGGCGCCGTCGTATATTCGGCGAACGCGCCGGGACGGTGAACGCCGACGATCTTCCGGCTCTCGCACAGCTGCGGACGGCCTTCCCGGCAGCTGCGGCAGACGCGGCAGGAGAGGAGAGGGTTAACCGTCACCCGGTCTCCGGGCCTGAAGCCTTGCACGCCCCGTCCGAGCGCGGCGATC
The DNA here is from genome assembly GCA_023418755.1 of Bacillota bacterium. GTDB lineage: Bacteria > Bacillota > Bacilli > Paenibacillales > Paenibacillaceae > Cohnella. Next base: position 21,620 of record JAEZZE010000272.1, read on the forward strand.
GTGCCGGCAAACTCGTGGCCCATGACGAGCGGAGGCTTGCGCAGCGAATTGTGGCCGAGGTAGCCGCTCAGCTCGGAGCCGCAGATGCCGGCTTTGGCGACGCGGATCAGCACCTCGCCTTCGGCCGGCTCGGGGATCGGCGTTCCCCGGACGTTCATCTCTCTCGGACCCTCGTAGACGAGGGCGCTCATTAGCGTTTTTCCCATGGCGAATCATCCTTTCGGTTATCCTTTGACGGCTCCGTCGGCCAGGCCGGATACGAAGTAGCGCTGCAGCAGCAGGAAGACGATCAGCACCGGCAGCGAGGCGAGCACGACAAGGGCGAATATCTCGTCCCAGTTCGTGCTGTACTGCCCGACGGCCATGTAAATGCCGGTCGTGACGGTATAGCCCTTGGTCGAGCCGAGCAGCACGAGCGGGTTCAGGAAGTCGTTCCAGACGAACAGGAACAGGAAGATGACGACGGACGCGGTCGGCGGCTTCAGAATCGGGAAGATGATGCGCCAGAAAATCTGAAAGCCGTTCGCTCCCTCCATCATGGCCGACTCGTCGAGCTCCTTCGAAATGGTGCGAATGAAGCCGGTATAAATAAAGGCCGTAAACGGGATGTACCATCCGGTGTTGTACAGAATCAGCCCGGTTTCGGAAAACATAAGGCCCAGCGCCCGCAGCAGCTTGATGATCGGAATGAGGATGACCTGGGGAGGAATCATCATCCCGCCTAGCAGCAGCAGGTAGGCGAAGGTGAAGAAGCGATGCTTCGTTCGGGCCAGCACGTAGGACATCATCGAACCTAACGCGACGAGGCAGACGATAGAGGCGATCGTAATAAGCGCGGTCGTCCCGTAAGCCTTGAAAATGTTGAACGTCGGCGTGAACGCCGCCTCGGCGAAGTTGCGCAGCGTCAGGTCCGCGAACGGGATGCCCATCGGATCGGATACGATCGCGTCCTTCGGCTTGAAGGCGTTGACGACGGCGATATAGAACGGAACGAGCAGCACGAGGCAGAGCAAAATCAGAAAGCCGTGCCGCAGCCGGTTGGCCATGCGTTCGCTCATAGGATCCGCTCCTCTCTCTTGCGCAAATAAAGGGTCATGACGATGGAGATGAAGGCGACGAGCGCCATCAGAATAACGGCCAGCGAAGCGGCGTAGCTGAACCGGTTCGTGTTGATGCCGAGCTTGACGATCGTGAAGGCGGCCGTCTCCGTCGCGCCGCCGGGCCCGCCGTTCGTCAGCACCGCGATGCGGTCGTATTCCCGCGCCAGCGTCGTGAAGATGAAGATCATGCACATCGTCATGCTGGGCGCCAGCATCGGGAAGGTGACGCTGCGGAACGTCTGCAGTCGTCCGGCTCCGTCGATCTTGGCGGCTTCGTACAGGTCGTTCGGGATGCCTTGCAAGCCGGCGAGATAGAGAACGATGACGCCCCCGACGTTCTGCCAGACGATCAGGATCGTAATCGTCAGGATGGCGTTGCTCGGAACGCCGAATATTTCCAGCTTCTCGAAGCCGAGCTGCTCCAGCACGCCGTTGAGAATGCCGTTATAGTTCAGAATGGCCTTCCACAGGAAGCCGACGACGACGGCGCTCAGCAGCAGCGGGAAAAAGAACACCGAGCGGTACAGGTTGGTCATGCGGCCGGGCTTGTTGAGCAGCACGGCGAACAGAAGGCCCAGCGCGTTGATCGCCAGCGTTCCCGCGATCGTAATGATGGCGGTGACCCGCATCGCCCGTTGAAAGTCGGTATCCGACAGGGCGGAAATAAAGTTATCGAGTCCGATGAACCGATAGACAGGGCTCAAGCCGTCCCAGTCGTGCAGACTGTAGTAGACGCACATGCCGATCGGGATCATCATGAAGATCAAGTAGACGAGAAAGCCCGGGGCGAATAGAAGTCCCCGCGTCCACGCGTCTCTTCTCATAGTCGGTTCACTCCCTTGCTTGGGCGTTCGGGCGGGAAAAAGCAAGGGTACAGGCGGAAATCGCGTGTACCCTTGGCTTTCGATTCGGGACTGCGGCGAGGCCAGCCTCGGATCTGCGTCCGAAGCCTCTTACTTGTTCTTCTCCCAGTAGTCGTCGAGGCTTTTCATTTCCTTGGCGAGATCGCTGCCGTCCAGCAGCAGGTTCTGGCCGACCTTGGCGAGCTGGTTGCCGAGACCGTTCACCGGGAAGTCTCCGGCGCGCTGCGTCTCGTAGCCGGACATCGTGCCCGCCTCCGCGAGCAGATCGGCGATCTCTTGCTGCAGCGGGGTGAACTCATAGTTGTCCGGCTCCGCGAGACCGGAGAACATGCCGTCGCTGGCGGCGAAGGCTTTGTGGAAATCGGGATCGAGCACCAAATACTTGGCGAACTTCAGAGCGGCTTCCGGATGGGACGTCGTGTTCGACACCGCGAAGCTCGTCCCGCGGGAACCGGACATGTACGTCTTCTCCCCTTCCACCGTCGGCGGGGCGAATACGCCGGCTTCGAAGCCCGGATTCGCCGCCGCGTAAGCGGCCGTGAACCAGGAGCCCATCGGATACATCGCGCCGTTGCCCTTGAGGAATTCCTGTTCGACCTGCTCGTAGCCGATGCTCAGGGCGCCTTTGTTGAAATAGCCTTTGGCGGCGAAGTCCTTGTAGCGTCCGGCGGCGGCCATCCAGTTTTGATCCTGGTAGCTGACTTTGCCAGCGTTCTTGTCCGCGTACCAGTTCGGGTTTTTGCCGAAGATTTCCGGACCGGTCAGGATGGAGAACGTCAGCGTCGTCATCCAGTCGCCCGCGGTCAGGAACGGCGTGATTCCCGCCTGCTTCAGCTTCTCGGCGACGGCTTCAAGCTCGTCCCACGTGCGGGGAAGCTTGTCGATGCCGGCCTTCGCGAACAGGTCCTTGTTGTAGAAAATTTGCGTGTGCGGCTGCAGGTAAGCTTGGAGCGTGTAAAGCTTGCCGTCGAGCAGCAGCGACTCGTAGTCGTTGATTTTCTTGATGTCGTCGTCGATCGGAATGTCCATCAGCGCTCCGGCCTTGGCGAAGTCCTGATAGGAGATGTTGCTCAGCACGTCGGGGAAGTCCCCGGACGTCAGCAGCGTCTTGGCGTAGTTGTCGTTGAGGCCTTCGAGCGAAGGCGCCTGGATCCGCTTGACCTTGATGTCCGGGTTTTTCGTCTCGAAGTCGCCGATCCACTTGTCCCAGAATTCTTCCGTCAGGTTCGTCGTGATGAGCGACAGAAAGGAGATTTCTACCGGTTCGCCGGCCGGTTGGGACGGGGGTTGCTCCGAAGTTGCCGACGGGCTGCCGGAGGCGTTCGAGCTCTTGTCGTTGGCTTTGTCGTTGCTGCAAGCGGCGGTAATCGCCAGAATCAACGCAAGCGACGAGGCGAAAGCCAGGCGCGGCCATTTGTTGGTTTTCATCTGATGTTCCCCTTTCGAATCTTGTTGAGATTTGCTACAGTTCTAGTATATTTCGAGGCGAATGGCGGTCTCTACAGCAATAACTTGCGATTCGCTGGACGAATTAAACGACTTTGCGCTTGCGCGGCAGGGAGGGGCGTCATGTTAGCCAAATTGTACCGCGATTTTGTCGGACGATTCGTTTTCCGCAAGCTGACGCTCGGCATCGGCGCGGCGTTGCTGCTCGTGTTCGTTCTGATCGGGTTATTGACTTATTATCGGTTCTACGGCTTGCTCGAGGAGCGGGAGAACGATCTGCTGAAGGTTCGAACGGAGCTGCTGCGGGAGGAATTGGCCGAGCTGATCACGCAGTTCAAGCGGGAGACGATCGCCGTCTATCCGCTGAGCGGCGACACCGGCTATTATTCCCGCTTTCTGCCGGAGGGAGCGCCTCGTTCGGAGGAGGAGGCCATTGCGGAGCGCAAGTATTTCACCGGCTTGCAGTCGTATATGCTCGAGCGGAACCCGAACGTGATGTCGGTGCTGATGTACCGCGGGGCGGACGGGGCGCTGTTCCACAAGAGCCGCTATCCGTCGGCGGCGCTGGACCGCGAATTCGATCTGCCGGGCTTGTTCGCGTCGCTGCCCCGCACGTTCGGATATCCGTTTATCGGACGCTCGGACGGCTTGTACGGCAATATCGAACGCCCGCTGCTGTACCTGGTCAACCCGTTGTTCGATTTCTCGGATATTCGCACCGACAACGTGACAGGGTATTTTATGACGGTTATCGATTCGCGCACGCTATTCGGCAAGTTCATGCCCGAGGAAGACCGGGACGCGCGGGTCGTCATACGCCAGGCGGGAAGGACGCTTCTGGACAGCCGGGAAAGCGAGGAGCTGCGCGAGGAAGCGATGCTGCGGGCTTCGGCGGACATTCCCAAATACGGAATCGGCGTGGTCGGCATGGTGAGCAAGGCGAGCATTCAGGGCAGGCTGTCCGAGATTACGCTGCTGATCGTCGGAGGTCTGTTCGCGATCTGGATCGTCTGCATGCTGCTTATCCATTACATTCTGGGCTTCGTCACCAAGCGGCTTCGCGGCATGACCCAGCATTTCAAGCGGATGCAGGCGAACCCGTTCGCGGAGCCGATGGAGAAGTCCGGCAACGACGAGATCGGCGACCTGATCGAACGGTTCAACCGGATGACCCGCGAGCTTCAGGACTATATCAACCGGGTGTACGTGGCGGACGTGCAGAAGAGCAATGCGGAATACTTGGCGCTGAAGATGCAGATCAATCCCCATTTTCTATATAACACGCTGGAATCGCTGCGGATGCAGGCGGTCGTCGGCAAGCAGCCGGAGATGGCGAACAAGCTGTTCTATCTCGGCAGGCTGTACCGGTGGCTGCTTAAAACCGAGAGCGAGGAGATTCCCGTCGAGGAGGAGCTCCGGTACACGCAGTATTACCTCGACTTGCTGCTGATGGGGAAGACGAAGCAGGTCGAGCTGGAGGCGGAGAGCGACGAGGACTTGAGGGACTGCCTGATGCCGAAGTTCAGTCTGCAGCCGATCGTCGAGAACGCGATTTTGCACGGAGAGCTGGAGAAGGCCGACGAGCCGGTGATCCGGCTGAAGATCGGGCGGGAGCCGGATACGGGAACGCGCCTGATCGAAATCTGGAACAGCGGCAAGGGGGCGACGATGGCGGAGCAGGCCAAGCTGAACGATTGGCTGAACGCCAAGCACGTCATTCCGACGGAGCACCTCGGCCTGAAGAACATTCACGAGAGAATCCGGTCCTATTACGGGGACCCCTACGGACTCGTCGTCAACGCGTTGCCCCCGGACAAAGGGTTCGCTTTGACGATGAAGCTGCCGGCCGATTCGACACCGAGAGGAGCGCATGAGCATGCCTAAGCTGCTGATCGTCGACGACGACGAGTATATCCGCAACGGATTAAAGCATCTGATCGACTGGGAAAACCTCGGCATTGAAATCGTAGGCGAGGCCGAGGGCGGAAACCGGGCCTACGAAATGTTCCTGAGCAAGGCGCCGCAGCTCGTGCTGACCGACATTCGCATGCCGGACGGCGACGGGCTCGAGCTGATGGAGAAAATTCGCGAGAAAAACTGGAACACGCACCTGATCGTGCTGAGCGGGTACGACGATTTCTCCTATGTCCGCCAAGCGATGAAGTACCAGGTCGAGGATTACTTGCTTAAGCCGGTCGATCCCGGGGAGCTGGAGGAGATCGCCAAGTCGTGCGTGGCCCAGATCGAAAGCCGGTGGATGGACGAACGGATCCGCCGGGAGACGTTCCAGCTGCTCCGCAACAACGTGCTGAACCGCTGGGTGGAAAATCGCATCGAGGACGAGCAGCTGAGGGAGAAGCTCGATTTTCTGAAAATCCGGGTCGAGCGCACGCGTCTCGTTCAGGCGGCGGTGATCGGCTGGAAGGATGCGAGAGAAGATGAGCTGTCCGAGGCGGAGCGCAGCTTCCGGCCGTTCGCGATCTACAACGCGATGGACGAGCTGCTCTCGGAGGCGGGGAAAGGCACGGCTTTCCTCAACGGCGAACAGCAGATCGTCTGTCTGCTGCTCGGCGAGGGCAAGGATGCCGCGGCTTTCGCGGACGCGAATCTCGCCTGGCTGAGGGAAGCCTCGGAGAAGTGCGCGGCGCTGCTGAAGACGCCGTGGTACTGCGCGTTGGGCAAGACGGCGGACCGTCTGCATCTCGCCCATGCCTCCTACGGAGACGCGATGCGGCTGCTGGACGGCATGGACCAGACGGGCCCCGCGCAATGCGCCGACCGTCGTTCGCTGGCCGCCGCATCTCCGGGAACGGGACGGGAGGCCGAGGATTACGGGAAGCTCGTCCCCGCGTTGGCGGCCGGCCGCCGGGAGGAATGGGAGCCCGCGGTAGAACGGGATTTCGCCGCCGCGCCGGAGCAGGCCGATCCGCTCGCCGCGGCCAAATACGCCGCTTCGGAGTGGATCGCGACCGCGAAGGAAGCGCTGCGCCTGCTTCGGGCCGATGAAGCGCGGCAACGCTTGCCGGAGGAGCTGTTCGTCCGGCCGTTCGCGTCGGCGTCTGTACCGGCGATCCGCCAGGACGTGCTGCAGCTGCTGGAGGCGGTCGACGCGATCGTGCGGGAGCTGATCTCGCACGAGAAAAACCGGCTGACGCTGGAGACGGAGTATTACCTGCGCGAGCATTACCGCGAGGAGCTGACGCTGCAGATGGTCGCAAGCGAGCTTCACGTGAGCCCGATCTATTTGGGGCGTCTCTTCAAAGCGGAGACGGGGGAATTTTTCAGCGATTATTTGAATCGGCTCCGGCTCGAGGAGGCGATGCGGCAGCTCGCCCAAACCTCGCTCAAAGCTTCGGAGATCGCGTCGCTGTGCGGGTTCTCCGATTCGAATTATTTCTTTCGCAAGTTCAAGCAGAAGATCGGAATGTCTCCGACGGAATACCGGGCCGCGGCTGCGGGAGCGCAGGGGCGGGCACGGGAGTGACCGGAGGGGGACGGGACCGAAAGGTTCCGGATTGGACGCCGCTTTTCGGGAGTTTTTGGCAGGTTGTCAACAGGGCGAGCGTTGTGATAAAATAAAAATACTGTTTTTGTGACGGGGTTTAGGGGGTGTAAGCGATGGACGTCGTACTGAAAATTATTTTGGTTGTCTTCTCGATCGGATTGATTGCGGTCGTTCTGCTGCAGCGCGGGAAGAGCGCGGGCTTGTCGGGGGCGATCTCCGGGGGCGCTGAGCACTTGTTCGGCAAGCAGAAGGCGCGCGGCATCGACCTGTTCCTGCAGCGTCTGACGATCGGGCTGGCGGTTGGATTCTTCATCCTTTCTTTGGTGGTTGCTTATTTCGTGAAGAACTAAGTACGGGATAAGTCGGGCAGGGGGCGAGAGCTTCCTGCCTTTTTGACGTAGATGGCGCGCAGACGGGTGTTCGTCCGATTGCCGAAGCCGGAAAGTGTGTATACTATAATTGGACGAGGTGATTCGGATGCCGCTGTGCACGGAGCAGGAGCTGCTCGATTTCATGCGGGAGACCGCTTATAAACCATTGACCTACCAAGAGCTGGAGAAGCATTTCGGCATGGAGGACGCGGCGGATTTCAAAGATTTCCTGCGCCTGCTGAACGAGCTGGAGCAGGAGGGCAAGGTGCTTCAGACTCGCTCGAACCGTTACGGCGTTCCGGAACGGATGAACTTGCTGCGGGGGCGAATCCAGACGCATTCCAAAGGCTTTGCCTTCCTGATCCCGGAGGATAAAGAGCATCCCGACTTGTACATACATGCCAACGACATGAAGGGAACGATGAACGGGGATATCGTGCTGGCGCGGGTGTCCGCGAAGAACGAGAACGGCAAGCTGGAGGGCGAGATCGTCCGCATCGTCAAGCGGGCGGTGACGCAGGTCGTCGGCCTGTTCCACAACCACGAGAGCTTCGGCTTCGTGGAGCCGGACGACAAGCGGATCACGAAGGATATTTTCATCCGGGCGGAAAATTTCAAGGGAGCGGTGACGGGGCAGAAGGTCGTCGCGAACATCGTAACCTATCCGGAAGGGCGTACCGCCGCGGAGGGCGAGATCGTCGAGATTCTCGGCCATAAGGACGACCCGGGCGTCGATATTCTGAGCATTATTCGCAAGCACGGGCTGCCGGAAGCTTTTCCGGACGACGTGCTGGCCGAAGCTGAAGCGGCCCCGGACGCGATTACCGAAGAGGAGATCGCGCAGCAAGGCCGTCGCGATCTGCGGAATAAAACGATCGTAACGATCGACGGCGAGGACGCGAAGGATCTGGACGACGCGGTGAACGTGGAGCGGCTGCCGAACGGCAACTTGCTGCTGGGCGTGCATATCGCCGACGTCAGCTACTACGTGCGCGAGAAATCGAAGCTGGACGAGGAAGCCTACAACCGGGGCTGCAGCGTCTACTTGGTCGACCGCGTCATCCCGATGCTGCCGCACCGGCTGTCGAACGGAATCTGCTCGCTCAATCCGAAGGTGGACCGGCTGACGATGTCTTGCGAGATGGAGTTCGAGCCGGACACGATGAAGCGGGTGCGCTACGATCTGTTCACGAGCGTGATTCGCACGACCGAGAGAATGACGTATACGAACGTGCGAAAAATTTTGAACGAAGAAGACCCGGAAGTCGCCGAGCGGTATTCCGAGCTCGTGGATACGTTCAAGCTCATGAAGGAGATGGCGCTGGGACTGAGGTCGATGCGGATGCGGCGGGGCGCGATCGATTTCGATTTCCAGGAATCGAAGGTCATCGTCGACGAGCAGGGCAAGCCGATCGATATTATCAAACGCGAACGAACGATCGCCGAGCAGATTATCGAGGAATTCATGCTGGCGGCGAACGAGACGGTGGCGGAGCATTTTCACTGGCTCAAGGTGCCGTTCGTGTACCGGATTCACGAGGAGCCGACCAACGAGAAGCTGCTGACGTTCATGCAGTTCGCGAGCAACTTCGGCTACGCGGTCCGGGGCAAAGGCAATACGGTCCATCCCCGGGCGCTGCAGACGCTGTTGGAAGAAATTCGCGGCACGAAGGAAGAGACCGTGCTCAGCACGATGCTGCTGAGGTCGATGAAGCAGGCGAAATACGAGGCGGAGAGCCTGGGCCACTTCGGACTGGCCGCGGATTACTATACGCACTTCACGTCGCCGATTCGCCGGTATCCCGACTTGATCGTCCATCGCGTCATGCGCGAGGTGCTGGAGAACGGAGGCATGCTGCCGGAGGAGCGATTAGAGGCTTTGAACGTCCGAATGTCGGACATCGCTTCGCAATCGTCCGACAGGGAGCGCGTGGCGGTCGACGCGGAACGGGACACCGAGAAGCTGAAGAAGGCCGAATACATGCTGGATAAGATCGGAGAGGAATTCACCGGGATCATCAGCGGCGTGACGAGCTTCGGCATGTTCGTCGAATTGGAAAACACGGTCGAAGGACTGATTCGTCTCAGCGATATGACGGACGACTATTATCACTTCCACGAGCTGCATATGGCGCTGATCGGCGAGCGGTCGTCGAAAATTTACCGGATCGGCGACGAAGTCGAGATTCGCGTGGCCCGGGTGAATATGGGCGACCATACGATCGATTTCGAGCCGCTCAACATGCGGCCTCGGAGCGCGGAGCGCGTCAGCTTCGTCGACGCTCGCGGCGGACCGGGAGCCGGGCGCAACGCCGCGCGCAAGCGCAAAAAGCTGAATGCCGCGGGGCGCTGGGTCGGCATCGGCGGAGGTGGTTCGGGCGAACGGAGCGGTCGCGGCGGGAGCGGGAGTTCCTCCGGCGGCGGCAAGGGCGGAAGACGCGGAGGCAAAGACGCGGGACGCGAGGATCGAAGAGGCACTGGCGGAGGGCACGAGGATCGCAAAGGCCCGGGCGCAGGGCGCGAGGAGCCGCGTAAAAGCGGGGCCGGTCGCGGCGAACCGGCGCCGGACGAGCTGGACGGCGGCTTCTACAGCAGCGTCGTCTCCGGCGGCGGGAAGCGCAAGAAGAAGCCGCGGGTCGGGTCGGAAGCCGTTCAAGCGCCGGCTAAGGCATCCGTTCAAGTCGAGAAGGGAGCCGAGGAGGGCGGCGCCGTTCGGGAGAGCGCCGGCAAAGCCTCCAACGGCAAGAGACGGGGCCCCGGATTCGACATGTGGGGGCTGCCTCGTTCGGGCAACTACAAGACGATCGACGACGAAGCCGACGGCGGCAAGTCGTACGGCAAGCGCAAAGGCCGCGGAGACGGCGGCCCTCGGGGAGCGGCTAAGCCGTCCAAGCCGCTCGTCAAGCCGGCTGCGACGGTTCCGCCGCAGGCTGCCGGCGGCGAGAAGCCGCGGAAGCGCAAGAAGAAGGAATAACAAAGAACCTTCCGGAAGGGCTCGCATGCCCTGCCGGAAGGTTCTTGTGCGTAGGCTAAGCGCCGATCGTCGTGAACGTCTTGGGGAACGAAGTCAGCACCTCGACGCCGCTGCCGGTGACAAGCACGTCGTCCTCGATGCGGACGCCTCCAAGGCCGGGGACGTAGATGCCCGGTTCGACGGTGAACGTCATGCCTTCGAGCGCGGGATCTTCGTTGTTCCCGTGAACGGAAGGGTATTCGTGAACGTCCATGCCGAGGCCGTGCCCGAGACGATGGTTGAAATACGCGCCGTAACCGGCCTGGGAGATCGATTCCCGGGCGATGCGGTCGAAGCTCCCGAGAGGGACGCCGGGACGGATCGCTTCGATCGCCCGCAGGTTGCCTTGCAGGACCGCGTCGTAGACGCGCTTCAATTCATCCGATACTTCTCCGACCGAGAACGTGCGCGTGATGTCCGAAGCGTAGCCTTCGGCATAGACGCCGAGGTCGAACAGGATCAGCTCGCCTTCGGAAACCGCGCGCCGGTCGGGAGTGCCGTGCGGCAGCGCCGTCTTCGGTCCGGTCAGCACCATCGTGTCGAAGGACGGGCCTTGCGCCCCGAGCTTCTTCATCCGATACTCCAATTCCGCAACCAGCTCGATCTCCGTTACGCCGGGTTTGACGAGCGAGACGCCGGCCCGCAGCGCTTCCTCGACGAGGCGAACGGCGCGCTTCATGCGCCCGATCTCCTCCGGCGTTTTCACGGCCCTCATCTCTCGCAGGGACTGGCCGACGTCGACGCACCGTTTCGCTTCGGCCGCCGCGAGGATCGCTTCGTACCGATTGACGTTGAGGTCGTCTTTTTCCACGCCCAGCGTCGTTATCGGACGAGGAAGCAGTCGGCCGAGTATCTCGTATGCGTTGTCGGTATCCCGGTGCGTATGAACGCTCGCGACGGAGGAGGCCGCCTGGGCGGCTTCGTAGTCGAGCGCCGGCACGAACAGGCGGGCTTCCTCTCCCTTGGGCAGAACGAGCGCCAGCAGCCTCTCGTGAGGATCGGTGGCGAAGCCCGTCAAATAGTAAACGTGTTTCGGTGAAGTGATCAGCATGGCGTCCAAGCTCTGCCGGTCCATGTAGGCCTGAAGCTGCCGAATTCTCTCCGTCATGCGCCATCAACCGCCTTTCGTCCTTTTATTGTAGCGGATTGGCCGGAAGGGTTCCACTTCGGGGAGGCGCCGCGATCGCGGCGCATTTGCATGCATGCGGGTTCGGTGCTAGTCTGGTAGAATACGGGAAAAACGCGGGAGGGCCGTCAAATGGAGAAGATAGGACTGGTGCTGGAGGGCGGCGGCATGCGTACGGCGTATACCGCGGGTGTGCTGGAATTTTTCGCGGAGAACGATCTATACTTCCCCTATACGATCGGCGTATCGGCAGGGGCTTGCTTAGCGATAAGCTATTTGTCCAGGCAGCGGGGACGTAACAAAGTCGTGAACATCGACTGGGTGTCCGATCCGCGGTACTTGTCCGTTAGAAATTGGATCAAGGATAGGCAGTTGTTCGGCATGGATTTTATTTTCGACGAGATTCCGAATACGCTGGTTCCGTTCGACTTCGACGCGTTCGCCGCAAGCCGGGAAGAGCTTGTCGTGGCCACGACGGACTGCCGGACGGGAGAGGCCGTCTATCACTATAAAAGCGCCCCCGGCTTCGACGTGCTGAGGGCGCTGCGAGCCTCGAGCTCCCTGCCTTTTATCGCTCCGGTCGTCGATTACGGCGGCGTGCCGATGCTCGACGGGGGAATTGCCGATCCGATTCCGCTGCGCAAGGCGGAGCGGGACGGCTGCGCGCGCAATCTTGTCGTGCTGACGAGAAACGAAGGATACCGGAAGTCCCCGAATCGCTTCTCCTGGCTGCTCCGGGCCGCATACGGCAAATATCCCGAATTCGTGGCGACGATGCTGCGCAGGCACAAGGTTTACAACGAGACCGTTGCTTATGTGGGGAAGCAGGCGCGCGAGGGCGCGGCGTTCGTCATTCGGCCCAGTCTTCCGCTTGAGGTCGGGAGAATGGAGCGGAATCCGGCCAAGCTTCAGGTTCTGTACGATCGAGGGTACGAAGACGCCAGGGCGCTTCTGCCTTCTCTGCGGGAATGGCTGGCGGGGGCGGAGCTGTAGCCGTACCGTACCGTACCGTACCCGTACCCGTACCCGTACCCGTACCCGTACCTTATGCCGGTACCCGTGCCTCATTTCGGTACCCGTACCTTACCCTAATCGGACCTGAACCTGAATTCGCACCGTGCCGGGCATCCCGAACGCCCGAAATTTGAACGTTGAGCCGAAACGGGGAATGCGGGTCAGATTCCCGATTTACAATCGGGCCCGTATCTTATAGGATAATACTTGGTGTGCATGGACAGGTTCGGGGAGGAAGACGATAGATGAGACAGTTGTATCATGTGCTGGGAGCGAAGCAATTCGAAAGAAACGAGCTTGAGCGGTTGTTCGATACGGCGTTGGACATGGAGAAGGTCGTTGCCCGCGGCGGGGATCGGCGTCACGAGGGACGGATTATGACGACCTTGTTTTTCGAGGCAAGCACGAGGACGCGGCTGTCGTTCGAATCGGCGATGCATCGGCTTGGCGGGGGCGTCATCGGAACGGAGAACGCCGCCCAATTCTCGTCCGCGATCAAGGGAGAGACGCTGGAGGATACGATTCGCATCGTCAGCGGCTACAGCGACGTCATCGTCATGCGGCATACGGAAATCGGCGCGGCCAAGCGGGCGGCGAAGGTCGCTTCGATTCCGGTCATCAACGCCGGAGACGGCGCCGGAGAGCACCCGACGCAAGCGCTGCTCGACGCGTACACGATCCGCAAGGAGTTCGGCAAGATCGACGGCCTCAAGATCGCGATGGTCGGGGACCTCGCATATGGGCGGACGGTACACTCGCTGAGCTACATGCTGGCGAACTACCAGGACGTTATGGTGTATTACATCTCGCCGGATAACGTGCGGATTCCGGACAACGTGAAGAAATATATGGACGAGAAGGGCATTCGCTACGCCGAGACGAACGATCTGAATTCGGTCGCCGGATCGATCGACGTCCTCTATCAGACGCGGATCCAGAAGGAGCGGTTTCCGTCGGCCGAGGAGTACGAGAAGGCTTCCGGCCAGTACATCGTCGACGCCGAGCTGATGTCGCGGATGAGCAAGCAAGCGATCGTGCTGCATCCGCTGCCGCGCGCCGGGGAGATTACCGAGGAAGTCGACGACGATCCTCGCGCCGCATATTTTCGCCAAGCCGTCAACGGCTTGTACATTCGGATGGCCCTGGTGGATAAGTGCATCGTGGAATCGCAAGGAAAATAGGGCTATGAACGAGAAAAGGGGCTGTCCCCTAAACGAACCAAGTTGCTCTGTAAGATAATCGACGATAAAGGTGCAAGGGGTATGTACCTCCTTCCGCTGCTATACGCTTCTGAAATGGTAAACCCGTTAATCGGTGATTTCAGGAGCGTATGAGGCAGTCTACAGGAGGTACATACCCTTTCTTTGTCTATCGATCCTCTTAAGCAACTATGCTTAGGGGACAGCCCCAATTCGGGTAATCCGCTATCCGTCTCCGAACCGCTTCCTAATAAAACGCGTTTCTATATCCAAAGGCACGAAATCATTGAGGCTTGTAACGAGGACTCAAGGAAGAACGATGCGCTGGCCCGGGAAGATCAGGTTCGGGTTGGCGAGCTTGTTCAGCTTGCTCAACGTCTGCCAAGTCGTGCCGTAACGCTTGGCGATTTTCGTAAGATTGTCTCTAGATACGACGACGTAGATATCCTTCGACTCGCCAGGCTGCGGTTGCGGTACCGGAGTCGGCTTCGCCTCGGGCTTCTTCTCGGGAGCCGGTTGAGGCTGAGGCGCGGGAGACGTGCTCGCAGCAGTGATGCGCCCTTCCTTCTGCGGATTCAGTTGCCCTAACGACCGGATGTGCTTAATGACGGCTTCTTCCAGCGAAGCAAAGTCGTTTTCGATCGGATAGTCTTTGAACATCGTATAGTTGTCGCCGCCTGCGGCCATGAAGTCGTTAGTGGCCAGCAGATAAGTCGCGTTATGATCCAGAGGCTTGCCGCCTACGGCAACGGATTGAACGCGCTGCCCCTGGGGCTTGCTCTCGTCGAAGGTGAACTTCATGCCGGCAACGTGAGGGAATCCGCCGAGCGATTCCGGATACGCTCCTACGCCGAGCTCCAGCGCCGCAAGCAGATCGGAGCCTTTCACCCGTTTGGTCTGAATATAGTTGCCGAACGGAAGGACGGTGATGACTTGGCCGACCGTGACGTCGCCGGCCGGAATCGACGCCCGGATGCCTCCGCCGTTCGTAAGCGCGACGTCCGCGCCGCTCTCCGCCAGCATCGCGTCGGCGATCAGATTGCCGAGATTCGTCTCGGAAGTCCGCACGAATTCCCTCTCGCCTTGAAGATCGACCTTCGACGAGCCGACAACTTCGGACAAGACGGGGAGTTGGTCGTCTTTCACCTTCTTAATGATCTCCGTAATCCCCGCTTCCGCTTCTACATCGTTAGCGGCCGGTCTGGCGATCAGCCGCGCTTGGCGGTCGATGACCTTCTTGGAATCGTCGATCGTCAGCTCCGCGACGCCGAGATTGTTGCCGTATTCCCCGGTTTGCACGATCAGAGTGTCTCCCGCCTTCAGGCCTTTCTCCAGCACCGTGTGGCTGTGTCCGTCCACGATCAGGTCGATGCCGGCAACCTGCTCGGCGACCAGCCGGCTCGTCTCCTTGCTCGATTCGTCCAATCCCAAGTGGGTCAACGCGATAATAACGTCCGCCTTGCCGCGGAGTTCCTCGACCATTTTCTTCGCTTCTTCGACCGGATCGGCGAACGTTAAGCCTTTGACGTTGTTGGGATGGGTCTTGAACAGCGTCTCGGGCGTTGCCAGGCCGAAGATCGCTACCTTGAAATCTCCTACCGTCTTAATCGTATAAGGCTCGAGCAGTCTCGTTCCGTCCGCTTGGTAGACGTTGGCGGCGAGAACGGGAAAGCTCGCTTGCTGCGCGAGTTCGGTCAGCCTTGCGTATCCGTAGTTGTAATCGTGGTTGCCGGTCGTCATCGCATCGATTCCGAGAATATCGAGAATCTGGACGATGCTTTCTCCTTTGACCAGGTTGGCGACCGTCTGTCCGTGGAACGTATCTCCGGCGTCAAGGACGAGCGTGTTCGGATTGGCTTCTTTTAATTGTTGGATCAAGGCGGCCATTTTGGCATAGCCGATACTGGTGTCGCTCTCCTCCACGCGCGAATGCACGTCGTTAAAGTGGACGATCTGCAGCTTGACCGGCGCTGCCTGAACGCTGGACACCCCGACCGGAATCAGAAGGAAGAGCGCCGTAAGTCCGGCGATCAGTCTTTTCTTGAATCTGTTCATTCCATAGCCTCCCAATAGAGTAATAGATTTAGGTCTATTTTAGCGGATGTTTGTTTGCGGAAATCGTAGGAAGGATGTGCTGGAGGTAAAGTGGCGAATCGGATTTGGACATTCGTGCATGCGCATATGTTTATTTGTCGCGATTTAATAAAACTTTAATCTTGCAAAGACATATTGCGAACATTCACGCGATACATTTATTTTGTGGGATCGCTCTCACTTACGAAATATTTAGCATGTGGGATCGCTCTCACAGGCTTGTGAAGGAGGCGCTTAGCCCATGCTGCTTGACATCGAAAATGAAGTGACGCCCGCCGATGCCCGTTCTCATCTCCGTTACGAGTTCAAGCTGGATCGTCCGTGCGCCGGTCTTTGGGTTAGATTCGAATACTCGCCCAAAATACTGGAGGATAGAAAGCTGACGACAGAGTGGATCAACCGGAGCATCGAACGTTATGTAGAGCCGGAACGGCAGAAGCCGATGCTGGAGCGAGCGGAACAGTATTATCCCCTCCGCAATTTGATCACGGTGTCGATAGACGATAGCCGCGGACATAGAGGAGCGTGCCATCGTCAGGATCCGGTGCAGGAGCTTTATCTTTCCGAACGGGAAGCGTCTCCCGGATTAACCAGAGGGACGATTCCCGAAGGGACATGGACCGTCACCTTGAGCCTCCATTCCATCGTAACGGAACGATGCGCCTATCGTTTGAAAGCGTGGGCCGCCGAAGCAGAGGAGGATTCCCAATGAAGTGGATCGCCTGCGAGCTTCACACGCATACGTTTCATAGCGACGGCAGGCAGTCATTGCTTGAATTGGCCAAGGGCGCGTCCGAATTAGGATTCGATTGCATAGCGCTTACCGATCATAATACGATGTCCGGTCTCGCCGAACGGGAATCGGCGGAACGGGAGACGGGAATTACCGTCATCCCCGGAATGGAGTGGACAACGTTTTATGGACATATGGTTACCGTCGGGCTGCGACGGTTCGTGGATTGGCGGCAAGCGGACATTCGCGGCGTCGGCGCGGGCGCGGCCGAAGTGCGGAGGCATGGCGGGGCGGCCGGAATGGCCCATCCGTTCCGGCTGGGCAGCCCGATCTGCACCGGGTGCTACTGGGAGTTTGAAGTCGATAATTGGCAAGACCTCGATTATGTCGAGGTGTGGTCCGGCACGTTCGCCCCGATCAAAGCCGACAACCGGCGGGCGTTCGCTTTCTGGACGGATCGGCTGAACGAGGGCGTGCGGATCGCGGCGACTTCCGGACGGGACTGGCATGAGCAGAGCGCGACGGACGAACCGATATCCGTCACGTATCTCGGCCTGGAAGACGAGTTGGCTCCCGTAGCGCAGGAGGCTGTCCGGTCGCTCAAGCATGGCCGGGCGGCCATCACGATCGGACCGCTCGTTACATTGGAAGCGGAGAGCGAAGGCTTCGTGTACGGAATCGGAGACGCGATTCCGGCTGCCCGGAGCGGGCAACTCCGGATACGCGTCGCGGTCGATTCCACGGTAAGAGCGGGAAAATGGGAGCTTGCCGCCCGGAATTGCAAGCTGGTCTTGACGGGCAGCACGGGCACGGTAGCGGAGCGAATGCTGGAAGGACCGAACGGTTCCGTCGACGCTTGTTCGTTCACCGTTTCGGACGGCGGTTTGCGCTGGATCCGAGCCGAGCTGTGGGGCGAATTCCGGGGCGCGCGAATGATGATCGCTTTTACGAATGCCATTTATTTGGACTAAGGAGCCGTGCCCGATGAACGATTTCCCTTTCATTACCGCCCATACCGGATGCATGGGGACTCCCGATAATTCGGCGGAATCCGCCAGCATGGGGATCGCGCACGGCGCGGACATCGTGGAGGACGATATCCGCGCCACCCGCGACGGTACGCTCGTGCTGAGCCATGACGACTGCGTGACGTTCGCGGACGGGACGGAAGGCCGCATTTCCGGCACGACGCTGGCGGAGCTGAACGCCCGTTTGGACAGACCGCTGCAGCTGCTCGAACCGGTTCTGAAATCCGTCGCGAACGCCGGCAGAAGGATGAATTTGGACGTCAAGGCGGATGACAGCATCGAGCCTTTGTCCGACTTGATCGACAAGCTGGGTTTCCACGACCGGGTATTCCTGACGGGTTGCGAGTTTCCGCGGGCAATCGCGGTTTCGGAATGCAATCCGCGATTGCGCAAGCTGCTGAATGTCAACGTCCGCGCCTTGATCGACACTCCCTATCCGGATGCGGTCGGCAAGATGCGAGAGCAAGCGCTCGGCGCCGGATGTTTTGGACTCAATCTGCCCTATCAGATTGTACGGCCGTCTCTGTTGGAGGCAGCAAGAGATGCCGGTTTGGATGTCTATGTATGGACATTAAATGAAGAACCGCAGATGAGAACGTTCGCCGGAATGGGCGTCCACTCCATTACGACGCGGAATGTGGACGTACTGGCGCGGTTGAAGCGGAATTGGAACCGGGAGGGCGAGGATGGGGCTTAACATCGAGGGAATTGCCAAGCTCGCCGGCGTGTCGAGATCGACCGTGTCCCGAATCATTTCGGGCAAAGGGTACGCCAGTCCGCAGACGCGCGAACGCGTGCTCGCGGTAATCGAACGGATGCAATACAAACCCAATGCCGTGGCGAGGGCCATGGTCTCCCGACGCACGAACAGTATCGGCGTCATCGTGTTTCGCGAACGGCAGCCTATCGTATCCCACCCGTTGTACGGCAAGCTGATCGACGCCATCTTGCCGGCCGCGGAGTCGCTAGGCTACTCCGTATTCCTGGAGACCGATCAAGAGATGTCGTTGCGTTCCACCGATTTCATGCTGGAGAAGCGGGTCGACGGCCTCATTCTGATCAGCCGGCTGCGCAAAAACGTCATCGATTACGTCAAGAAATTCGACGTTCCCTACGTGATGGTCAACGGTTCGACGGACGATCCGGACGTCATCCATCTGGTCAGCGACGACGAATCCGGCGGAAGGCAGGCGGCAGCCCATCTGAGCGGCTTGGGACATCGCAGAATAGGGGTTCTCGCGGGTCCTCAGGAACACCGAAGCCACAATCTGCGTCTGGAAGGCTTCCTCGCCTGGTTCGAGGAGCGGGGCGGTCTGGAAGGATTAACCGTCGTTCATTCTCCGGAGTCCAATTTCGAACAAGGACGGCGTCTGATGGCCGAACATTGGGAAGATTTCCGGCGTCAAGACTGCACCGCCGTGTTCGCGACCAACGACATGCTGGCGCTGGGAGCGATGCGGGTGCTGTCCGAGCGGTCCGTGGCCGTTCCCGGGCAAGTGGCGGTAATGGGCTTCGACGGCACCGATTATGCCGCGGTTTGCTCGCCGTCGCTCACGACCGTTCGGGTGGATACTCAACAGATGGGGACGGACGCCGTAGCGATGCTCGACGGTCTCGTACGCAGAGAAGGAGAGCTGCCCCGGCTGAAGGAGTACGAGTGCAAGCTGATCGTTCGGCAATCGACGACCCTTACTAACGATGGATAGAGGACGACCGGAAGGCGCGCATGGCAATCCGACTACGTAGCGAAATGGGGGATAGGGAGATGTTGGTGGAGAAGGCCATTGGTCGTTACGGGGATAGGATAAGGGCCCTTCTTCCGTCCGAGCCGGGGGAACATCATCTGGACAAGCTGATGCTTCCGCTGATACGCGAAATCGATTTATTCCAATTGGCTCTCACGGGGGAAGACGGGAAGCTGCTCGAGCGGATCGGAGAAAGCTATCATGTTGAAAGGAATCTGAACCTCGCCGGAAGTTATTATCAGAAGGCGATCGCCGCACTGCCGCCTGAGCCGATCACGGACGAGATGAGGGCAGCCGTACTGCGTTACGCGCCTCTGCTGCATCTTACGGAGACGGAGTTCTTCCCGCTTAAGGATGTCGTCGCCGTTCATCACCCCAAGAAGCCCGTCATTGCCTACCATTTGTTCTGGGAAGACGATTATGATTTTCCCGACGACTATGAACCGTGCGATCATGAGCAGATATGGGTGGCTTACGACCGGAGCAACGAACGGTTGACGGGAGTGTGGGCCTTTTATCACGGCAGTATCATCACCACCGCCCGCGCGGTCGAAATGGCCAATGAAACGAACGGCAGGGCCGTAATCCGCGTGCAATGGGGTAAACACGGTTCAATACCGGCAGATGGGGAGCATGTTCGATTGCCCGGGGGCACGGTGCTTGAAGATATGCAGGATGCCTATCAACGGGTTTCGGCGGGGGGACGGGCGAGTAACCATCCGATTAAACAACGAAGCTGGCCGAAAGCCTACCAAGGCACATGGCGGGACTTCATGAATTTTCCGGTATCCGTCGACAGTCGCAGTTACCTTGAGGACAAAGATTACATCATCTGTTCGCATCTCTCCAATGCCGTTATCCAACAGTACTTTTTAACCTATAACTTTGCCGCTAAATATGGCTGGCCTTGGCACGCCCCCGTGTATAACGAATCGGGATGGGTTACGGAAGCGGGTGGATCTTCATGAAATGGCTGTCGCCCAAAGGGTTTTATTTCGCGGTCGGGCGCAAGAAGTTTATCGAATTCATCGTCCTGTCCGCGTTCCTGTTGTTCTTTTATTTGCCTTTGCTCAATCTGTTTATGCTGGCGTTTGCCAATAAGTACGAGGCGCCGGCCTTGTTCCCTCAACAATGGGGCTTCAAGTGGTGGGATTATGTCCTGGGCCAGAATAGTTTGGTCAGCTCGATTGCATTGTCCTTTACGATAGCCATCGTGACTACGATCATCTCGATGTGCATCTGCATTCCCGCTGCTTATGCGCTTGCGCGGTTTTCTTTTCCGGGACGCAAAGTGTTCTTCTTATCGTTTCTATTAAGCGATGCTTTCCCTAAGATGGGGCTTTATATCGCGATCGGCATTATCTTTTACAAGCTGCATCTCATCGGAACCTTCTTGGGCGTAGTGATCATCCATATTCTGAATTCGATCATGTTCATGACTTGGATTCCCGCCAACGCCTTCCGCAGCATTCACAGGCAACAAGAGGAATCCGCCAGGGACGCGGGCGCGGGTCCGATCCGCACCTTCATCAAAGTTACGTTCCCGCTGGCGCTGCCCGGAATTATCGTCGCTTCTCTGTTTACGTTTCTCGGGTCTTTGGAAGAGGCTCAAGGAACGCTGCTCGTCGGTTTTCCGCAGTTCAAGACGATGCCCGTCGAGATGTACGGGATTATTATGCAATATGCTACGACTGCCGGACCGGTATTTTCCATCATCTTAATGATTCCGACCGTGATCGTCTTGTTCCTCATGCGTCGCTATTTGTCTCCAGATACCATTGCCAATGGATTCAAGATGAAATAAGTTCCGGGGGAGGATGCTGCAATGAGTCAGCGGGCAGTTAAGCTTGAGATCAAAAATATGAGCAAGCAGTTTAAAAACGGCGACGGCGTGAAAGACGTGAATCTGGCCGTGTACGAAGGCGAGTTTCTGACCATGCTGGGGCCTTCCGGCTGCGGAAAGACGACGATATTGCGCGCGATCGGCGGTTTCTCGGATGTGGATCAAGGAGATATTCTGATCGACGAACGTTCCGTCTCCCAGCTGCCGCCGGAGAAACGTCCTACGGCTATGGTTTTCCAAAGCTATAATTTATGGTCGCACATGACGATCTACGATAATTTGGCCTTCGGCTTGCACATTCGCAAAGTACCCAAGAAGGAGATCCAGAAGCGAACGCAGGAAATGCTGGAATTGGTCAAGATGAGCGGCGTGGAGAAGAAATATCCCGCGCAGCTCTCGGGCGGTCAACAACAGCGGGTTGCCATCGCGCGAGCATTGCTGCTGCAGCCATCCGTGCTGCTGCTGGACGAGCCGTTCTCCGCGCTGGACGCCAAAATTCGATCGCAGATGAGGGCGGAGCTCAAGAAAATACAAGAGGACCTGAATATTACCGTCGTCTTCGTGACCCATGACCAAGAAGAGGCGATGGCCATATCTCACCGGATCGTGGTCATGAACAAAGGCGTATTCGAACAGATCGGCACGCCTACCGAAATCTACGACAAACCGGCTTCCCAATACGTGGCTTCCTTCATTGGCGATATGAACTTTATTAAAGAACCGGACGGCCAAGTTCTTGCCGTGCGCCCGGAAGCGATCACGTTGTCCAAAGCGGACGGAGACGGAAAATGGAACGGTTATATTCGAACGATCATGGTATTGGGCCACTATGCGGAAATCGTCGTACAAGTAGGCGATCAAATGATCAAGATCTTTCAGCCGCGGCTTATTTCCGATACGTTCAGCCAGAATGACCGGGTTTCCCTAAGCTTTGACAAGTATCACGTGTACTGACCAACAATTAGCGTCAAGCTATTGACATAGATGATAGGCGTATCACCCGTAAAATTTCATTTTAGCTCATATTCTTAGGAGGCTAAGGTCCATGAATTTCAAGAAAATGGGTTTGATCGTTGCGGTATTGGTATTCATTGCGTCTACGTTAGCCGCATGCGGCAATTCAAGCGGCGGGAACGGCAAGAAAATAACGTTCTGGGCAAGCGGCTCCGATAACGTCAGAGCGATGTTCGAAAAGCAAGTCGAAAACTTCAACAAGATCAATGAGGAAGGCTATCAGGTTAAGCTTGAATTTATTACTTCCGGTACGGGCGCCCAAAGTTTGTCGGACCGGATTATAGCAGCCAAGAAAGCCGGCCAGAAGAAAACGGACTTTGACTTGATCGAGTTTAACGGCGACGAAGTGTTGAAGTACGTACAGGAGGGCGGCGAAGACATCTTCGTTCCGCTCGACAAGAATAAAATTTCCAACATCGGAAATCTAAAGTTTCCGGCGACATTCAGAGACGATTTGGTCGTTCCCTATCGCGGCACAACGGTTGTTCTAGCTTATAATTCGGAGACGGTTGCTACGCCGCCGACAACGACGCAAGAGCTCTACCAATGGATTAAAGACCACCCGGGGCGATTCGCTTATAACCCGCCGGGGTCCGGAGGAGCGGGAGGTTCCTTCGTATTCACTTCCGTCTACAACTTCATGCCTCCGGAATCGATGACTTCCACGGATGCCAAGTGGAAGGAGCAATGGAACCAAGGATTCGACTTGTTGAAAGAGCTTCATCCTTATATGTATAAATCCGGCGGTAAAGTCGTGTACGCGAACAAAAATCAAGGTACGATCGATCTGCTTGCCAACAAGGAAGTCGATATGATTCCCGCGTGGGCGGATATGATCATTTCTCAGGTGAGACAAGGAGCCATTCCGGCATCCATCCAAATATCGCAGCTGGACCCGGCCTTTACAGGATCTACGGTAGTGCTCGGAATTCCATCCATGGGGAGCAATTCCGAGGGAGCGTATGCATTCATCGATTACATGTTAAGCCCGGAGGCGCAAAATATCGCGCTGGATAATATGGCCGCGATCCCGGTTATCGATTTCGCCGACCTGGATCCCGAATTGACCAAGACGATATCGTCTCTCAAAATCGACAACTTCCGGATCGGCAGCATTGGCTCGCTATCCGCGGAATTGAACAGCCAATGGGACGAACAAATCGGAACCTTGAAATAATGCCGTAAGGAAACCGGAAGCCGCCGTGAAGCGGCTGTCCCATAGGTAGGGGCGTACAAGATTGTAGATGAGAAAAAGTGGGCATCTATCTGCCGGTAGCATCGGAAGGAGGTAGATGCCCCATGAACATCCATTCAACGATAACCGTTTCGGTACGACTCTTTTACTTATGAGACAGCCCCTTCAACAATATAGGGAGGCCTGGCGAGAATGGTAAGCAGAAATAACCTGCAGCAACGGATACTGGCTTATACGTTCATAGCACCTGCGCTTCTGATTACCCTGGGCGTGGTCGCTTATCCGATTCTAAACGTGATTGTCAAAAGCTTTCAAATCGAAGGCGGAAACGGTTACGGATTCGATCATTATATTTACCTCTTTACGAACCGAATTGCCCTCAATAACTTAACCTACACGTTGTATATCGTCATCATCACTGTCGTTCTTTCGCTGGCTGTAGCCTACGGGCTTGCCTTATTCATGAGATTCTCAAATTCCGCGATCAGCAGGACGATCGGCGCTCTCTATCTGATCCCGAGATTTATTCCCGGACTGGTGGCCGTTAACGCCATGATCACCGTCATCCGCGATTCGGGGCTGCTTAATCGCATTGCGCTCACGTTCGGGTATGATTTCAAACCGGGTCTGATGTTCAACGAGAAAGGCATCATTCTGATGAATCTTTGGTTTAACATTCCGTTCGCGACCATGCTTATCTTAGCGGCATTATCGAACATCCCGGATTCCGTGATCGACTCCGCAAGGGATGTAGGGGCTTCGCGTCGGGTCCTCTTCACCAAGATGATTATTCCGCTAACGAAGAAAGACGTCATGATAGCCGCAACGTTTATCTTCATGGGCAACGTCGGCTCCTTTACGACCCCTTATCTGATGGATTCCACTTCGCCTCAGATGATCGGGATCACCCTCTTCACCCAATTCAACAATCTGAATTACGAGTACGCCGCGGCGCTCTCCGTGGTCATGTTCTTGCTATGCTCCGTATCGGCAGCAGTCTACATTTACACGAATATGAGGGATAAAGCGTGGGAGAAGCAGGAATAGCCGCTTTTTTTATATTCGTTCGAAACATGGACGGACGTTCATGGGGCATCTATCTCCTTCCGCTGCTACCGGGAGATAGATGTCCGCTTTTTCTCATCGATATTCTTGTACGCTCCTACTTATGGGACAGCCCCCTATTTATGGCCATTTTAGGATGGCGGCAGCCGGGAGAACGTTGTTGAAGGTGCCGTGCGCCGCGTGGTATAATAAGATTCCGGCATTTTGGAATTCTAGGGAGAGCAGGTGAGGAGAAGTGGGCAAGAAAAGTCAGCACGACAAGCCGTTGGCGCAAAATAAGAAAGCATCCCACGACTACTTCATCGAGGACACCTACGAAGCCGGGATGGTGCTGATGGGCACGGAGATCAAATCCTTGCGTACCGGCCGCGCGAATCTGAACGATTCGTTCGCGACGATCCGCAACGGCGAGATTTTCCTCCATAACATGCACATCAGTCCGTTCGAGCAAGGCAACCGTCACAATCCTTCGGATCCGACGAGGGCCCGCAAGCTCTTGCTCCATAAGGAGCAGATTCACAAGCTTCTCGGTCTGACGAAGCGCGAAGGCTATACCTTGGTTCCGCTTAAAGTGTACGTTCGCAACGGGTATGCCAAATGCCTGATCGGCTTCGGCAAAGGGAAGAAGCTGTACGATAAGCGGGAGTCCGATGCCAAACGGGACGCTCAGCGCGACATTCAGCGGATCCTTCGGGAGAAGCAGAAAGTGTAAATCGAACGCATTTTCTTGCGATTTCTCAAGCGCCGGTCGGACATTGGCTCCTTGAGCACATTGTACCAGCGCTGGCATCAACATTTTGGGTAAAGGCAAGCCGTACGTGTTATAATAGATTTTGCAACACCGTTAGTTTTTAATCATCCTGTCGCGGGTGACCTTCTGTAGTCCCGACGCTTGGGCGTTCGGGGACACATTCCGGGGGCGTTTATGGATTCGACGGGGACAGGACGAGCGTGTGTAGCGGGTAGTAGGGCTGCGTCTGCTTCACTAACGCGGAAGCCAATTTAAACGGCAAAGCTAAACAACCAACTCTGGCTCTGGCCGCCTAATAACGGTCACCAGGCTCTTACTCTCCATCGCCCATGTGGCGGGCTAAGGGCTCAACTTTAGTGGGATACGCTGCCTAGTCTCCGCCTGGGGCTAGCAGAAGAAGACAATCAGGCTGACCCGAAGAGAATCCGGTGACAGGGAGTCTCTAGGGTGACATCAAATCTGTCACTACACCCGTAGAAGCATTCGTGGCGTTGTCTTCGGACAGGGGTTCGACTCCCCTCGCCTCCACCATAAAAACTCTGACCGCACGAGGTCAGAGTTTTTTTGTGGAGTAAAGGGGGAGTCGTCCTAGTCCGAAGGAGGACAGTCGGGGGCGTTCCGCGCGCAGGTTTGCGGAGCAAACCGAGCCCGGCATCTGATTCTACCGCTAAGGTTGTCGTCTGCGTTTCAGTCATCGTCAGCAAGTTCAATCAATGAAGTCAGATACCACCAAGCCTCAAAGAAAAATCGCGACACAAGAAACCGCCATGAAATAGTCGGTTTCGTCTGGGGAGCCAGTTGAGGTTGGCGAAAGTAGAGTAAAGGCATATAATTTACTTAACAGATCCCGCCCGCGCCTCTTAACAATGCGAAACTGGGCGGGCCATTTTATTCTTGGGGGTTTTGTGTCGCCGAGACAAATGGGCATTCTTTGATTTATGTTTTTGTCTGCTGTTTTTTATGATGTATATGTTATAATTAGGTCGCTGAACGAGTATACTTTTATTAGTTGGAGGTTACCTTGTATCATATATTGTTTTATGAAGATGAGAGAGGTAATAAGCCAGTCGAGAGATTTATTGATGAGTTAGACGAAGCAGCAATCTCTAATAAAAGTGCGAGAGTCCAATTGGAACAGATCGTTTACTGTTTGAATCGATTAGAAGAGAGTGGGACGCGGGCTGGTGAGAAGTTCACCAAACGAATTTTGGGCGATATTTGGGAACTCCGTCCAGGAAATAATCGGATTCTGTTCATTGGGTGGAACGGAAATCACTTTGTACTGTTGCACCACTTTGTCAAAAAAACACAAAAGACACCATCAAGAGAGATTGCAATTGCTGAAAAGAGAATGCAAAGTTGGTTCTCAAGAAGACAAAGGAGTGATCGATGATGAAAAGTTGGAGCGAGAAAAAAAAAGAATTGCAGTCTATTGATACATTACGGATTAATGAACTTGAAGCTGTAGCACAATTAGTGAATGCCATTTATCAGAGGCGTGTCGAGTTAGGATGGACACAAAAAGAATTAGCGGATAAAGTGGGCATCCATCAGGAATCCATCGCTCGCATAGAAAATGGGGGAGTCGTGCCTCGGTTAGATACGGTATTTAAATTAGCGATCGCACTAGGTATGAAACTAACTCTGCATGGTAAGGAAGAAGCCGCGGCTGCAAGCATTGGCTGAAGTAGGTCGTCTGCAACCAAAATTTTTCGCCATACCAGTAGAATGCCACGTGGCGTTGTCTTCGGACAGGGGTTTGACTCCCTTCGCCTCCACACAAAAACCCGACCGCACGAGGTCGGGTTTTTGTGTGGAAAGAATCGGGGAGTCGTCCCAGTCCGAAGGAGGACAGTTGGGGGCGTTCCGCGCGCAGGTTTGCGGAGCAAACCGAGCACGGCATCTGATACAACTGCTAAGATCGTCATCCGCGAATCCTGATTGTCAGCAAGTTCAATCACGAAGTCAGATACCCCCGAGCCTCAAGAAGAATCGCGACACGAGAATCCGATAAGAAATGGTCGGATTCTATTGGGGAGCCACAAGGTGTATTTACAGATCCCGAAGGAGGACACCACAAAAGAACGGAAGTGCGAGCGACATCGTAAATATCTAATTTAATGAGCCCCGCTGAGGACTTTTTATTTTGGAGATGGGGCAGATGTCGTACGATTGCCACCTATAGATGACAGGACTTAACTCAATCTAGATGGTGACAAGGAGTTGAAGCAGATGCCTGAAATGACACCGCACATCGGTTTGAGGAAACCGCTCGAAAGCGAAACTGCGGACATATCCGTCATTAATGAGAACATGGATAAGATTGATTCGGCATTGGGAGATCTAGTTGCTGTCCCAACGACGGCAAAGACGGCAGCAGGAGCGATCACGGAGCTTTTTACAAATGTCAGTGACGGTAAAGCATTAATCGCGTCCGCGATCACTGACAAGGGAGTTCCGACGGACGCGGATGATAGCTTTTCGGAGATGGCTGATAACATCGAGGCGATCCCGGTCGGTCCGGATACGAGTGATGCGACAGCGACAGCAGCCGAGATACTTGCGCCTAAGACGGCTTATGGGGCGGCGGGTAAGCTTGTCGGGACAATGCCGGACCGAGGCAATGTGTCGTTCACACCGGGACCGGTTGCGCAGACGATCCCGGCAGGCAAGCACGGAGGTGGCGGTCTAGTCGCGGCTGTCGTTGTTCCGGCGGATAAGGTGCTAGCCGGTACGACGATTGCAGGAACGGCTGGGACAGTACCCATACGGAACGGTGATAATCTCGCAACGGCCATTCAACCACAAGCGGGAGTAAGGCTATATTATAAACCTCCAGCCGGTTACTACGACGGCAATGACGATTGGGTTTACTATAATGATGCTAACTTTTCTGCGGCCAACATCTTGTCAGGAAAGAGCATATTCGGGCTAGCCGGATCGTTGGTTCAGGGAAAGCAATACGCGGAAGGGAGTGGCCTTGCCGATTCAAGTGGCAATTTTACTGTGACAGGATTAGCGTTTAGACCCACTGCAGTAATCGTTGAAATGCAGGTGGGATCACAATTTTCACGGACTGTATACGATGCAACAGGTGACAACGCAATAAACGGACACTACTACTGGCCGACCGGTGCAACCCTAATGTCTACTCGTCTTACTATAAATGATACAGGGTTTACTTGTCGTTTTTCAGGAGCACAATATTTTCATAGATATAAAGCTTGGGGGGGATAGAAATGGCACAAATCGGAAGACGAATTTACTATGAAATTTCAACTGGAAACACCATCCAGGACACCGGAGAACGTTCCGGTAATGTGGTGGAAACGACAATCGAGCAAGACTTCGCCGCTTACGTCGCCCTGGCGGAACGCGTCTCATCAACAGTCGGCTGCTTACAGCTTGATTACGGCGAATTTGCGCAGGACTTCGCGGAATGTAACGGATACCGGGTTGACGTAAGCGGCGAGACTCCTTCGCTGCTTTTTTCGTATCCCGATCCGTCGGAACCCGAGTCGCCTACCGAATACCGACCGCCGTTGTCGGAGCAAGTCGGAGAGCTGGAAGACGAATCTGCCATGCTAGCGCTTGAACTTGTTGGTACGCAAATCAGGCTCGACCAGGCGGAAGTCGAGAAGGCAGCGCTGCTGCTCGAACTCGTTGAAAAAAAAGGAGGGACAGTACATGGATTGGTACGCAACATTAAAAAGGCATTACGACGCCGGTCGGTATGATAAGGCGGACATAAGAAAGTTTGTTGCCGCGGGCAAGATAACAGCGTTGCAATTCGAATTGCTAACAGACGAAACATATGAGGGCTCCGCTTAGGCGGGGCCTTTTCTATTGAGGTGAGGAGGCGATGTCTACGAACGAAGCACAAGTATTTGCGGGGATCCGGGAGCGGGGCGTTCGTGTAGAGACAAAGATCGATGCAATGACGGATGACAATCCCGCCGAATGCGGTACCCCAGTATTTTCAAGACTTAAAAAACATTTCACTCTTTTCTAATAAACAATGGTTATGCTTGTCCTGACGACAAATTCTTTCTTTATGGGAGAGTTTAGGCGATCGTACTTATGTTATCGTGAATTCCGTCAAGTCTTTACATCTTGGAGGGATTCACACGTCTACACGAAAACCAATTATGCGTCAATTGATCGTCTTCGGCTTATGCGCAGCCATTGGGTTCGGAGCTATTAACATCGGACAAGCCTCTCTGACGCCGAAAGCGTCCGCTGCGACCGTCTACGAGACAAAGGTTACATACGGCGTAAACCTTCGCACCTGGTTGGCCGCGCGCAGGTTTGCAAAGCAAACAAACCCCCTCTCCTTGCTCACTCGGAGCAAAGGGAGGGGGTTTGAAGATTTTCAGTTGCTACTGGCTATCATCCTTGACCGAATAGCTTACAGGTTAAGCCCCAGGTCAAGCACGACGTTCAGCATCCGCATAATAATTGCTGCCGACTGATCGCGGGTAGCGGTGGCGTTCGGTGCGAACTTGCCGTCGCCGACACCGTTCACGATACCTGCTTGGCTTAGCTGATTGATAGAGTCGGCAGCCCAGTTACCGCCGATATCGGAGAACTTCGTTCCGTTAGCTGCGCTCATATTCAGGATACGAGCTAAGATTGCAGCCATCTCGGCGCGAGTGATCTCTTGATCGGGATTGAACGCGCCTTTGCTTGTACCGTTCACGATACCCGCACGATGCAATGCCCTGATATAGGCATCCGCCCAGTGACCGTCCGTGTCAGAGAAGGAACCGTCCGTTCCTGTCGTAACCATACCTAACGCACGGACGATCATCTCGGCGAATTCAGCTCGCGTTACAGGATCCGAACCTTTGAACTCACCGTTAGGCTCGGCTTTGACAATACCAAGCTGCGAAGCAAGCCGTACTGCCTTAGCGGACCAGTGCGTAGCAGGTACGTCGGAGAAGTTGACTGGTTTGTTCGCTTGAAGCGCTTGTTGCACGGCAGCTTTTACTTGCTCTGCGTCAACAAGTTTACTATTCAACAATGGCTTCTCCGGAGTCGGTGTCTGCTCTGTAGATCCGGAATGCTCCGTAGAGCCAGAACCCGCTCCAGAACCGGATTCCGTCGTAGCGCCGGATTCCGACCCAGAGCCGGAGCCACTCGCAGGTGTCGAATCCGACGAAGTATAGCGCGTCACCTTGATTTTCAGATCAGCGGTGTTGCCGCCACTGAATACGAAGGTTAGGACATCGTTGTTCGACAATGTCGCCAAGTAGCCCTTCTTGATTGCAACAACTTGCGTACCGTTCGCCGAAGCGGCAGCTAAGCTGTAGTCTCTGTCTTCAACGAGCGTAACATCGCCTTTCTTGATTGCTCTGAGCATGTTGCCCTTCAACGTGACGTTCACCTTAGCGTCAGCTTGTGAATTCGTGTAGAACGTTACTGTTTCCGGTGAAATCGCGGAATTCTCGTGATCGCCTAAACCTATAACCGTCCAGAATGCCTCCTTAGGCCTATAGCTGTTGTCGAACAGCAAAGGCATACCCGAACCGCGCCAGCTTTGAATGTCGTTTTTGCCCCAGAACGTAACGCGGTCGATATTGTCGGCATATTTTTTGTAAATTCCAAACAATGTGCCATACAACTCTGCTTGTTGCGCTTGTTTTGCTTCGTCAAGATGATAATTGTTATTTCCCGCGAAAGGAATGTCAAGCTCGGAAACGCTGATTCTTAGGCCCGCTTGAATGAAGCGTTCGATTGCGGTTTCAACTTCCGTTACGTCAACATCGGGGTCTTGACCGACCCAGAAGTGCGATTGCATCCCCATGCCTTCTACAAGCTTACGGGCTTTATCGGTGTTTCTGGAATCGGTCGCCCACTTCGCGTTAAGGCTCTCAGCCATTTGCGCGATTTGCTCGTACTTATAGGTTTCGTTGTAGTCGTTGTAATAAAGCGCGGCGTCGGGGTCAATCAAGCGAGCGGCTACAAACGCATCGTAGATATAATCCACGCCGCTTTCGCCTTTGTTTGCGTCGGCCCCGTTGGCATAAGCGATATACCAAGGCGAATCTTTACGCAAGCCTGTTGTCCAATCGTTGCCGTCAAAGTTCTGGGTAGCGTCGCTAAACGCTTCGTTTACAACGTCCCATGAAATGACTTGACCTTTATAATGCCCCGCTACGTTAGCGATGTAGCTTTCAAGGTTCGCTCGCGCGCTTGCGCGGTTGGCGGCCTCGCCCTTATTTAACCACGCCGGGGATTGTTGATGCCAGACCAGCGTATGCCCGTGAACGGCTATGTTGTTAGCCTTTGACCAGGCGATTAACTTATCGGCTACTTTGTAGTCGTAAGCGTCTTTTGCTTTAGAAATGTTCTCAGGCTTCATTACGTTTTCAGCCGTAACTACGTTATATTGAGCCTTAAACATCGCTTCGGTTTGAGAGATGATGCTTGCGTCTTTCAATGCGTTGTCTGCTTGGTCGTTTTCTTGACCCCAAGGCATCGCGTCGGCGTTACCTCCCCAACCAAGAATGTTACCGATTAAGAAATATTTGCCGTAAGCGTCTTTAAGAGAGGGAAGAGTTAAATCCCACTTAGATTCTGGCCATACATAATCATCAGGAATAAACGGAGGAGCTGTGTTTGACCATTCAACCAAATTATCGCCGTTGTCGTCGGTAATTTTGAGGCTGTTGATTGTAAAATCGTTACTGCCCGATGTTCCGCGAATAGCAAGGTTACCGATAAGCCCATCGGCAAGCTCGCTGCCGCTCATTACGAAGTCAACGGCATAGTCTAGGGTTTCGCCCTTATTTACGCCGCTTGTGAATGAACCCGGAACTGTCGTCGCTATGGTTCCGGCGGCGTACGAATGAGCCGCGTCGCTTACGACAGCGGCATCCGCGCCCGTATAACCGCCGTTCTCGTTCCCTGTAATCCAACGCACGCGATAACCGCTTGCGCCTGTTGATGTGGCATTGAACGTAAGGTGATATTTCGTGTCTTTAATAGGCGTGAAAGCTACAACATCGTCCTCCGTACTAGAGGAGAATGGCCATTGTGTCTGGTCTAAACCTAATATAATATTTGCTCCTGACCAACCATCACCCTTTGTCGTTGAAAATACATGTACGCCCGGAACAGTCGGTAACGGCTTAGTCGGCATTTTAATTCCGCCTTTAACCTTGATGATGAGGCTGTCAATGACAAAACCAGCTATACCCTGGCTTGCTTCTATTCTAAGCCCCGCGCCTGAATCCCACACGCCATCGTAGCTTAATGTGAAGTCTCCGGTTGCGTCAACCGTTTGGAATCCGGTATACGGGTCGCTCGCAAGGCCTAAAGTAATTTTTGAGTCGCTTGGAATCGTAACGCCGTCGGGAATCTGCCCGGTTAGTTCAACGCTGTACTCAGCGTCTTTCGATAAACCTAACGCGCTGGCTTTAACGTCAATGCCGTCCCAACTGTTTGCGCGTTTAGAAATTTCAAGGGCTACTTTGCCGTCGGCTTTGGATAGGGGGATGAGCGTAGGACCGCCGGCCTTTGTTAGATAATCGGTTCCGTCATTCGTCATGATGTCAACAAGCCCGGCATCTTCTTGAAGATCGTAGGCTACAACAACTTCATCCGAAACCGGAGGCGGGTCTGTCGGGGGTGTTGGAGCCCCGATTCCTAGAACATTAGTTAATGTAGCCGTCCCGCTTTGCGTAAAGCCGCCAACCGTTTGGTCGTCAAAGTCGGCTTCGTAAATAATCGCGCCACTCGCGTCTTTAACAACAAAGTTGTTCATGTAGTAAGTGATGTTCTTGGTATCCGTAGCTCCGCTATCGCCGGCTTTAACGAACTGAATCTGTCCGCCGCTTTCCGCTAAATAAGTATAGGTCGCCGTGTAGGAAGTCCAAGCGGGGCTTGCCGCGCTTAAAGCTCCTGTGTTATTAATCCAGTTGTAGTTTCCGTTAGTTTGTAGAATGATCCCTGCCACATCTTGGTCGGGAGTGTATAAGTCATAGGAGAAGGTGTAGGTTGTGTCGGCAACGAGGTTTAAGCCGCTTGCCCCTGTGTCTATTTGCAGACCGTCCCACTGTTTCCCGCCTGCGGTTTGAATCTTCAAGAAATAATCCGGCACTACCGCGGATAATGTCGCAGTTCCGCTTTGCGTAAAGCCGCCAACCGATTGGTCGTCAAAGTCGGCTTCGTAAACAATCGCGCCACTCGCGTCTTTAACAACAAAGTTGTCGATGTAGTAAGTGATATTCTTGGCATCCGTAGCTCCGCTATCGCCGGCTTTAACAAACTGAATCTGTTCCCCGCTTGCCGCTAAATAAGTATAGGTCGCCGTGTAGGAAGTCCAAGCGGGGCTTGCCGCGCTTAAAGCTCCTGTGTTTTTAATCCAGTTGTAGTTTCCGTTAGTTTGCAGAATAATGCCTGCCACATCTTGGTCAGGTGTGTATAAGTCATAGGAGAAGGTGTAGGTTGTGTCGTCAACGAGGTTTAAGCCGCTTGCCCCTGTGTCTATTTGCAGACCGTCCCACTGTTTCCCGCCTGCGGTTTCAACTTTTAATACATAATTTCCATTCGTACTGCCGGAGTCTCCAGCCGCACTCGCCTTCTGGGCGATCCCAAACTGCGGCAAAAACAATGCAACCGCAAACCCTAACATCAGAATCTGCTTAAAGCGCTTGTTCATCGTGTGACTTCCCTCCCTAAATAGGATATAGCCTTTCGGCATTCGCCAAGGCTTGCGGCACAAGGATTTTCTTATACCGCCAAACTTGCTTTCCTCCTTCTGTCGTAGGTTGTTCCACACAACTGTAATCGCTTACAATCGTGTTGATAATCTATGTATACCAAAAAAAAGGAGGGATTGCCTTGCAGGATACGCACATTAGATATCATGCCTACGCAGAAGGAAACCGAATGGATGGGGTGGGGACGTACGTCGGTTGCTCACGCATCCTCAAAAATATAGGATTGTACAAAAGGTGAAATCGCTTTCGATGGCGAAGATCATCTAAGGGAACTCTGCCGAGCGGATGGGATGGGGGAAACCTATGAAATCGATAGATCGAATCAATAGTGCGATTGATTATGTCGAAGCCCATATCACAGAGGAAATTGACTTGCAGCAGGTCGCAAGAAGAGCGTGCTGCTCGGTATACCATTTTCAACGTATGTTTTCCTATATCACGGATATCTCGCTCTCCGAATATATTCGCCGCAGGAGGCTTACGCTGGCAGCTTTCGAGTTGCGAGAGGGCGAGGGGAAAGTCATCGACGTAGCTGCCAAGTATGGATATCAGTCGCCGGAGGCTTTCTCGCGGGCATTCAAAAGTATGCACGGCGTCATGCCCACGATGGCACGAAGCCCAAGCGCGTCTCTCAAAGCTTATCCTAAGCTCTCCTTCCACATGTTCGTAGATGGCGAGAGCGAGATCAGGTACCGGATCATGGAGAAGCCGGCTTTCGAGGTATGCGGGATTAAAGCGGATATCGTCGCGGATCCGGAGCGGATGCACGCCCAGATCACTAAGTTCTGGGAAGATAATATCGACAGCGGCGTCGTGGGTCAATTCCACCGCGATATCGGACTGGACTATAATACCCCGCTTAACGCAGCGCTGTTCAATTATTCGCCGAGCCTATTTTCCTACATGATCTGTTACGAATCGCCAAGCGATAGCGTGCCTGCCGGATACTACGCGCTGCCTGTTCCGTCGCTTACCTGGGCGGTGTTCTTTACCGCCAAGCATCCCGGTCATCTGACCACAAGAGTCGTTCGTCGCTTGCGCGAGCGTATTTTCCTGGAGTGGTTCCCAACGTCCGGCTACACGCAAGCCGTTGGTCCGGAATTCGAGATGTTCAGTAGGGACAATGGCATCTTTGTTGTGGAGGTATGGATTCCGATTACGAAAGCAGATTCTTTTCAATAAAGTCTATCGGTTGATAAATGGATCCCTGCTCCGGCGAATTGCGGTTTTGGAATGGTATGGGGAGCCACAAGCGTATGTACAGATTCCGCGAGGACATTGGGGTTCGATCGGTGGAGGACTGCGGAAGGGACCGAGTATGTAATGATTCAGTCGAATATCTTCAATTTCAACTAAATCGACTGTTTTAAAAAATACAACAACCGCCAATCCCTCTAATCGCACGAGTGGCCAAGAAGGATGATTTATCACATGGTAGTATTTTCAAATAGGCGCTATAATGATGTGAGCTAGATTTATGACCATGAAGGGTGCACCATTTTGAATGTTGTGAAAGAAATATTGCTGCAGCACTTTTTTGCCCTTATGCCATTTGTCATGTTTAACATCTATTATCGGGATAAAACGCAAAATTACGATCGAAAGTTTATCATCCTCACCAGCGTAATTTGTCTATTTCTTTCTATGACCTTCGGGGTAGGCGTCATTCCTGGTTTCTTTTATGATGGTAGATTTGTTATCATGTTTTTCGGACTCCTATTCGGCGGTCTACGGACGGGTTTCATTCTTCTGCTTGAATTCATACTTTACCGTTTTTATCTAGGCGGAGAGGGAACATGGCCATCGATGATTACCATGTCGATCGCGTTTCCTTTGTTAATTCTTTTGTATAAAATGTACCAAAAAAGCCACCGAAAATCGTTGATTATTCTAACGGCGGGCTTTATCATCTCCATCATTCCGTTAGCTACGATCTATATTCGTAACCCTGAGGACATTACATCGCATCCTGGGTTTCATATTCTTGCGATCCCTGTTCAATATGCGATTGGAATTTGGGTATTAATTCCTCTATTTCAAAGGTCGGTTTCGAATAAAGAATTGTACATCATCTATGCCCAATATGAAAAAATGGAAGCGGTCAGTCAGGTTGCAGCTTCGCTAGTTCATGAAGTGCGAAATCCGTTAACGGCTGTGAAAGGGTTTTTAAAATTGATCCGCGAAAACCCGATAGAAAGAAAAAAAGTAGAAGGCTATATTGACATATGTACCGAGGAGATCCAGCGCACAGAAAGCATACTTTCCGAATACCTTTCTATATCAAAGCCAAAGACGGATAAGCGGGAAGCGGTTGATTTAAATCTCCAATTACAAACCATCCTAGATGTGATGAAGCCTTACGCGAATATGTACAATACTCAATTGGCTGGATGCAGGTGCAGGGACTGTTCCAATTCTCGCGAATCAGGATAAAATCAAACAAATACTCGTTAATTTTATAAAAAACGCAGTCGAAGCTTGCGCCAATGTTCCTAACGGCGAGGTAAACCTTCGACTCGAAGTCGTTGCTAGAAAGGCTTTACTAACGATTAAAGATAACGGGATCGGGATGAGCAAGGAACAGGTCAATCGCTTGGGGTCGATCTATTATTCGACAAAAATAAAGGGTACCGGCTTAGGGCTAACGTTCTCTTACCAAGTCATTCACGAATTAGGCGGTTCGGTATCCGTACGCAGCGCTCCGCAGGTCGGAACCCAATTTACGATTACCTTACCTATCCTGAAAGAGGATATATAAGAACTGTAGGGTTCAAATAGAAAAAGCGGTCTTTGTACCTAAATACGAGTTGGAGGTCTTGTCGGTGAATGAAGAGTTTGGGGTGGCGGTTGCGCAGCCTGCTAATAAACCGGAGCCAAAAACGCTCGCCATTCGAATACTGGTTATCGTCGCGCTTCTCTTGGCGGCCGCCTCTTGCGGAGCCGCTGCCTATTTGTACGTAAAAAGCAGCGACCTTGCGGAAACGAATGACGCGCAAGGGGCGCTAATCGCGGAACAGGCGAAGAAAATCGAGGGGCTAAGCGCTAAGATTTCGAAGTACGACAAACGAATTTCGGAGATTTCCGCGATTAAGGACCTGGCGAATAATCTTAACACCTCCCTATCTTTGATGGAAATGCAACATCTCATCGAAGGCGGAGTCGTTACGGACGACTTTACTGTTGAAAAGCTGCACCTTATTCTTGTAGACCAAGAAAAGCTAATGGTCAATATTGACGTGGGTATTCAGCCGACAATAACAGGACAATATGTGGGTTTCGGAACTTTCAATCTGACCGACCGCGAATTACGCGCCAAATGCCAGGCGATTATTGCGGCAGTTAAGGAATTATACGGCCCCGACGAGGCGGCTAATCTTCCGAAGTGGGACGATAACAACGTGTATGTAACGATTAAGAATTACGAAATCGGCAACACCACTTCCGGCCAATTTAAGCTGGCGGGCGAAAGATGAAACGGCTCATCCCAACGCGCGACTATACGAAGCTGCCGCCAGCCGTACGTCTATACTCGTCAATTTAAGCGCCAGCCCCTCGTTCTCCTCCCTGGGGAAACGACCGAACGATCAGCGTGGAGATGAACCGTATATGGCGGAAAGCAAAAGAGCAGGAGGGTTAATCCTCGCTGCTCTTCTTTGTGTTCCCAAGGAACAAATTGAATATTGAGTGGGGAGGTGTAAATTACTCAATACCCTTTATGATTATGTTGCCGGCACATTAATTTCGGTTTGGAACACGTGTCGATGGAGAAACCATTCTGCGATGCCCAATATAGCTGTAATCATCAAGATTTCTCCAGTAGACAAACTCCAATTCCAGAAATAGGATGCCATCCATAAGAAAACAAAAGCTAAAACAGCGTCGGAAGCTGTGGCGACGACATTGTTAGTTGATCGTAATATCAATTGATCGCCAATAAAGTAGGCGATCACCGTTAAGGCTGTTGCCGTTACCGCTGCGGAAATAAAGGTCGCGTCGGCATAATACATGAGCAACGTCGCTACAATGGCTCCGTTTACGATCCATTTCAAAATAAACTTCATGAGCTCGCCTTCTTCCCTTTTTGAGTAGATTTCCAAGCTATCTGTTTATTTATACAGACATGCTTCGAAGCGGCAAAAGTGCTTTTTCTTTCCACTTGTATAGAACAAACGTCCGATGTATATTATAGGAACAAATGTTCCTGTAGGGGGCGAACGATATGTCCATGGATAGGTACGTGGGTCGTGTTGTGGTTATCGCCTTCGTCTTTGAACGTATACTGGCGGAGCAGCCGGTGATCGTTCATGCCTCCTGAGCGCACGATCTTCCTGATTGACGGCCAGTCCTTCTACGCATCGATCGAGAAAGCCGCCCATCCCGAATACAAATATAGGCCGGTAGCTGTCGGCGACCCTAGCCGTCCATCGGGCATTGTCCTGGCAGCTTGCCCGATTGCCAAGGCCCGAGGGGTAACGACGGCAGAACGTAATTTCACGGCTCTTGCCAAGTGTCCGGACTTGGTCATCATCCGGCCTCGGATGCAGCGGTATATTGAGATCTCCTTACAGATTACGGATATTTTCGAGTCGTATACGGATCTGGTGGAGCCGTACAGCATCGACGAGCAATTTCTGGACGTTACCGGCGTTCTTGGCCAGTATGGATCCGCAGAGACGTTGGCTAAGCAAATCCAGCATCAGGTTAAGCTTTCAACGGGCGTGTGGAGCAGAGTCGGGATCGGTCCGAGCAAGATCCTCGCCAAGACGGCGACGGACAACTTTGCCAAGAAATCCGAAGAGGGCATCTTTCGACTTGGTTACGACAATATCGAGCAAGTGCTGTGGCCGCTGCCGGTCCATAAAATGTTTATGGTTGCGTCGAAGATGGCCGTACACTTCCAGTTGATGGG
>JAEZZE010000298.1 GCA_023418755.1 Bacillota bacterium
TTTCGGAAGCCTGGGCGGACAAGGAGAAATACGTCGTGTTCGAGGGCGTCAATTCCTGCTTCTACGTTTGGGTGAACGGGAGCTTCGTCGGCTACAGCCAGGGTAGCCGCGTTCCGGCGGAATTCCGGTTGACCGGGTTAAGGGCCGGAACGAACCGGATCGCCGTGATGGTGCTGAAGTGGTGCGACGGCTCGTACATCGAGGACCAGGACGCTTGGCGCTACTCCGGCATTTTCCGGGACGTATATTTGCTGGCGAGAGACAAGTCGCACGTTCGGGACGTGTTCCTGAAGCATGAGCTGTCCGAAGACTTCGGTTCAGCCGAGCTTTCCGTAGACGTGGAGGCGGTCGGTGATCTTCGGCTGACCGCCGTCCTGACGGACGCGGAAGGAACGGAAGTCGCATCCGGCGAAGCGCCCGTTACCGGCAAGGGCAATATCAAGCTGACCGTAAGCAACCCGGAGCTTTGGAACGCCGAACGTCCGTATCTGTATCGTTTGTACCTGCTTGCCGGCGAAGAGACGTTTTATTTTCCGGCAGGATTCCGCAAGGTAGACATTATCGAAGGCGTATTCCGCATTAACGGGCAGCCCGTCAAGCTGAAAGGAGTCAACCGCCACGATTCCCACCCTTCGCTGGGCCAGACGATTCCTCTGAACCATATGGTCCGCGACCTGAAGCTGATGAAGCGGCATAACGTCAATACGATCCGAACCTCTCACTATCCGAACGATCCGAGGTTTCTCGATCTGTGCGACGAATTCGGCTTCTACGTCATCGACGAAGCGGATTTGGAATGCCACGGCCTCGGACACGGAGCTCCGGAGCGCGAGGGCGAAAGCCATCGTCTAACCAACGATCC
The DNA here is from genome assembly GCA_023418755.1 of Bacillota bacterium. GTDB lineage: Bacteria > Bacillota > Bacilli > Paenibacillales > Paenibacillaceae > Cohnella. The sequence continues at coordinate 863 of JAEZZE010000298.1, forward strand.
CGCGTGGCGGGGCGCCTTCCTGGATCGGGCGGTCCGCATGGTCGAGCGGGACAAGAACCATGCCTGCGTCATCGTCTGGTCGATGGGCAACGAGTCGGGCTACGGTCCGAACCACATCGCGATGCAGGAGTGGACGAGGAGCCGCGACGGTTCGCGTCCCGTCCATTACGAAGGAGCGGCGCCGCATTATAAAGGAAGCCCGAATACGGAAAGCCTGGACATGGAAAGCCGGATGTACGCTTCGCCGGCCGAGATCGAAGCCTACGCGCAAGATCCGGCGAACCGCAGGCCGATGTTCCTGTGCGAATACAGCCATGCGATGGGTAACGGTCCCGGCGATCTGCACGATTATTGGGAGGTCATCTACCGTTATCCGAAACTAATGGGCGCCTGCGTGTGGGAGTGGACCGATCACGGCATCGCCGCCGAGACGTCCGAAGGGGTGCCTTATTTCGCTTACGGAGGAGATTTCGGGGACCTGCCGAACGACGGCAATTTCTGCATCGACGGGCTGGTGACGCCGGACCGGAAGCCGCATACCGGGCTGCTGGAGCTTAAGCAGGTGATCGCCCCCGTCAAAATCGTCAAGTCGGAGACGGAAGAAGGGCTGTACGAGATCCGCAACCTGTACGATTTTTCGGATTTGTCCCGCGTGTATGTTCAGTGGAAGCTGGAAGAAGACGGACGAATCGTGCGCCAGGGAACGATCTGGGAGCTGGAGGCCGGCCCGCATCGGGCGCAGCTCGTCAAGCCGGATCTCGGTCCCGCCGTTCCGGCCGCCCGTCTGCTGACGTTCTCGGTTCGAACGAAGGAAGAGACGCCGTGGGCGGAAGCGGGATACGAGCTGGCCTTCGCCCAGTTCGAGAGGGGAGCGTCGGCGCCGCAAGCGTCCTTCGGCTCGACGGCCGTGCCGAACCTTCGCGCCCGCGTCTTCGGCACGGAGCTCGTGCTGGAGGGCCGAGATTTCCGGTACGCGTTCGATCTGGCCGAAGGCGCGTTCCGCAGCTTGAAGAAGCACGGCGTGGAGATGCTGGCGGCACCGACGCGCTTCTCCATCTGGAGAGCGCCGACCGATAACGACATGTACGTTAAAAAACAGTGGCTCGAAGAAGGCTACGATCGCGCGGAGACGAAGGTGTACGCTAGCGATTGGCGGCAATCGAACGAGAAGAGCGTCGACATCGAGGTTCGTTTCTCGCTTGGAGGCCATACTCGACGACCCGTACTGAACGGAGAAGCGAAATGGTCGGTCGACGGCGCCGGACGGATCGCGCTGGAGGTACGGGCGAACGTTCGCGAGGGGCTTCCGTTTTTGCCGCGGTTCGGCCTGCAGCTCACGATGCCCCGGGGAAACGAAGAGGTCGAATACGTCGGCTACGGCCCGCACGAGAGCTACGTCGACAAGCGCCGCAGCGTGAAGAAGGGACATTATCTGCTGACGGTGGACGATATGTTCGAATCCTACATCCGCCCGCAGGAGAACGGAGCCAGAACCGATACGGAATGGGCGATCGTCTCCAACGAGCAGGGGATGGGGCTTCGCTTCGAGAGCGGCCGTCCGTTTTCGTTCGGAGCGTCTCATTATTCGGCGGAAGAGCTGACGCGGGCGACCCATGCCCATCTGCTTGGAAAAAGCGCCGAGACGATCGTTCATCTCGATTACCGAATGAGCGGGGTAGGCTCGAATTCATGCGGTCCGCAGTTGTCCGACAAATATCGGCTCGACGAGCGGGAAATCGC
>JAEZZE010000349.1 GCA_023418755.1 Bacillota bacterium
GTTCGGAACAGCTCGCGGAGGGCTCCATCGTAAGCGGGAAGCTGCAGGACGGCAGCGTCGGTCCGGATCAGTTGGCGGCGGGAGCGGTCAATGCGGAAAAAATCGCGGCAAGGAGCGTTAGCTCCTCGCACATTATCCCGCGATCGATTCTGGGCTATCATCTCGGAGAGCAGACGATTACAACGAACCACATCAAGCCGCAATCCGTTACGGACGCTCAGCTTGCGGATGGAAGTATCGGCGAGTCGAAGCTCGCACCGGAAATGCGCGAATGGCTCAACCAATTGCAGCAAGCGCGAATCTCGGCTGCCAGTCCGATTGTTGAGGAAGAGCCTCTGGAACTCGAGCCGGGCAGCGTGACGGGCGAGCATCTGGCGGAGGGAAGCGTGAGCGGCTCGAATCTGGAAGAGGGCAGCGTGACGGGCGAGCATATGGCGGAGGGAAGCGTCGGAGAAGAACATCTGTCGTTCGCGCCGGTTATTGCCGAATCGTCGGGAGTGGGGTTATTATTCGGAAATCTCCATTATGCCTTTCATGCCGGAGAGGAATCGATTCGACTGAAGGTAGCTTTCTCCGCACCCTTCGCGAACGACTCTTACACTTTGGTGGCGATGCCGGATCACTCCTCCTGCTGTTGCGTGCTTGGCAGCAAGTCAACGCACGAAGCGGAAATCATTATCTTCCGAACGCGTCTTGGACCTGAGCCGGAAGGAAATATTCAGTGGATAGCTTTAGGGAATCCCTTGCGGCAATTCAAATAATATCGTTCAGGGCGGTGCTCTATATTCCGGGTACCGCTCTTTCGGCTTTAAATCTGTACGAATAGCCGTTGCGAATCGATTCGTCCTACATACAATGTCATGTACACGGTTGCCCGAGCCTGAAGGGGTGAGTAGATTGGCGATCAAATACGGAAGGAGCGGTTCCGGTTCCGGCAAGCCGAAACTTGCAAGAAGCGGACGAAAAATCTCGGCTAGAAGCGCAACTTCCGCTCATGCGAGCGACACCGCGCAACCTCCCGAATCTTGGTCGGCTCCAGCCGTATCCGTTATCGTTCCCGTCATGAATGAGCGAAGGACGCTAGGAAGGGTAATTCGGGAAGCATTCCGGGTTCATCCGCTCGTTGAAGTGATTGCGGTCGTAAACGGGTCTACCGACGGTTCCTTGAGCATTGCAAAGAAAAGCCGCGCGAAAGTGCTGTTTTATGAACGCCCGCTCGGTCATGACGTTGGAAGGTCGATCGGGGCCAGGGAAGCAAGGGGCGATATTTTATTGTTCATAGATGCCGATATGGTCATTCCTGCATCCAAGCTAAGATTATTCGTCAAAGCTGTCGCCCAAGGGACGGATGTCGCTCTTAACGACTACTCCGGCCCGGTCAACAAATCGCACGTGCATGGTGTCGTTCTAGCTAAGCATGCCTTAAATACGTTGATGGGACGGCCCGACCTGAAAGGTTCCTCCATGACGGCGGTTCCGCATGCCCTTAGCCGAAAAGCGTTGTCCGTTATGGGCATTCAAGCATTGGCCGTACCTCCCTTAGCCCAAACGATAGCGATCCACGAAGGGCTTAAGGTAGAGCGGATATTCCCCGTCAATGTTGGGCAATTGAACCCTATTCGCACCAAGCGCGAACGCAAAAACTCCCTGGAGCCGATTATTGTAGGAGATCACCTGGAGGCCATTCAATGGTGGTTGGGAAAAACGGATCCCAGGGGCGGGTACGACGACGGAGGGCGTCAACGGGGGAGGGTAAGGTAACCGGTTTGCCGAAGCGGAAGGCTGGATCTATCGCAAGCGGTTCTCACGGAGGCTTTCATACAGGATGAAATAATCAAGGAGGAATCGCATTGAAGGCTGTTATGTTGGCAGGCGGATCCGGAACGCGTCTTAAACCGCTCACCTATTGGACGAATAAGCATTTACTTCCTGTCGGCAACTATCCGATGATCTGCCATGGAATTACGAAATTACGCGATTCGGGGATCCGGGATATCGTCATGATTACGAGCCGGGAGGCTTTGGGCAGTTTCGCGAACATACTTGGAAGCGGCCGGGACTGGGGCGTATCTCTTACTTACCGTGTTCAAGAGGAAGCGGGAGGGATCGCGCAAGCTCTGTTATTGGCTCGGACCGCAATCTTTCCGAAGGAAAAGTTCATCGTACTGCTCGGCGACAATATGTTCGAGGAGAGTTTGCGACCGTACCTCGAGCAATTCGCGAAGCTGCCCGAAGGAGCGATGGTGCTGCTCAAAAAAGTCGATGATCCTCGTCGTTACGGTGTTCCCAAACTGGATGCGACAAGCGGGAGAATCGTGCTGATCGAGGAAAAGCCGAATCGGCCGTCTTCCGACTTTTGCGTAACCGGCGTCTATTTCTACGATAGCGAAGTGTTTGATCTGATTGACACGGTTAAGCCTTCCCAGAGAGGCGAACTGGAAATTACGGACGTGAATAATGCCTATGCCCGGAACGGTCGTCTTACCTATAGGGAGCTTGAAGGATGGTGGACGGACGCCGGAACGTTCGAGTCGTTGGAGGAAGCCGGAAGGAGATTAAAAGGGGCTATCACCTGATAGGCTCTCAATCCTAAGGAGGCAAGTGGAATGTCCGGGTGGAGAGTGAACGCTGTGCGCAGCAAACGCCGCAATCCTTATCGTTCCGGTCCAGGTTCCTCCAGGAGCAAGCTTCGCCGTTCGCGATCCGCCGCCTTTCGGAGGACCGCTATTCGGGGTAACTCCTATCGGGAGGGTTTCGAAGCAGGATATCGCGAAGGGGTAGAGTTCGGAATTCAAAATTTTCGAACCTATTTCGAGGGAACGAGCATCGTCATTCCTACTTACAATCAATTAAACATGATCAAACCGTGTATGGACAGCATTGTGCAGAATACGAACGTACCGTACGAAATCATCGTCGTGGACAACGCCTCAACGGACGGAACGGCGGATTATTTGCGGAGTCTGGAAGGGCTGGTCAGATTTAGGCTATTGGAGAGCAATCGGGGGTTCGCGGGTGCGGTCAACGTCGGCATGATGATGGCCAAAGGCCGCACGATCATGCTTCTTAACAATGATACGCTAGTTACGAAAAGCTGGCTCGAAAATCTGCTTGCCTGTTTGAACAGCGACGACAAAATCGGAATGGTCGGTCCCATGACCAACTATATCAGCGGAGAGCAGCAGATCGAAGTCCCCTATACGAACATTGCCGATATGCCGCGATTCGCTAGCGAGTATAACCGGTCCGATCCGGCGCGATGGAAACGGATCGACCGCTTGGCCGGTTTTTGTTTGCTATTTCGAAGGGAGCTCTTCGAAGAAATCGGATATTTCGACGAAGGTTTCGATATCGGAAACTTCGAGGACGACGATTACAATGTTCGGGTGCGGTTGCTGGGGAGAAGCCTTGTCATGGCCCAGGATACGTTTATTCATCATTTCGGGAGCGTGAGCATGAAGGCGTTGGGCGACCGTTATCACGAGGTAAACGACAGGAACCAGCTCTATTATATGGAAAAATGGCACAATCCAAATGAATGGATTCACCAAGTCCGGGAGCACGAAGCGATGAATCCCGGGGTTCTACCGCATTCGGCGGTTCTCTATCCCGAGAGGGTGGTCGTTCAGGGGATCGGGGAGAATCGTTATTGGATCGAACAGGGCATGAGGAGATTAGTAAGCGGCGAGCTGTCCGTTCCGGCAGTTCGGATATCGCAGATCGATTTGCGCCGTTGGCCGTTAGGAGAACCGATTTCCGCGGAGGAGGCGGAATCGCGCTGGCTTGGAAGGGATGAGGAATCGGGCTGGGAGTCGGGAGTTGCCGTTCTTGCCGACGGAAGATCTTTTCATGTCGAAGGAAGCAGAGTGCGAGAAATCATCGGGGAGAAAGCCCTCGAGTCGTGGAACCTCCATCTGAAGCCGAAAAAGACGATTAGCCAAGAAATGCTGGACACTAAAATCCGTTGGCTTCCGATCATTGCTTCCCCCTTGCTTCGCCAGGTGTTGTGAGCGATAAAAATGGGCTGCTGCTTCATAGCTCCTCTATCTTCAGAGGATGCGGTCGAAGCAGCTTTTTTGTCGCGGATGCTTGCCGCAATGTGGGCGAATGCACCTGTGACAACCGCTAAGAGGCGGGCATATGCTGATCCTGAACGGTTGAATTGCATTCCGCCGAAGATGGAGGAAGGAAATGACATGCAGGAATTGTTGACCGAAATCGTCGTGCACCTCTCGCGTTCCCATCAGCAGATGGCCAGAATATTGGACGCGAAACGGCAAGTGACCGTTCGGATGGCTCATCTCATTCAGTCATTGCCGGATGAGAATCCCCAACTAAACGGTCTGAACGGTCTGCTGGACAGTTCGACAAATATCGCGAAAAACGTCATTGCTCACCTGAACAGCTTAGCGGATCTGCAAGAGGCTTTCGCGGATAGCATGACTAATGTCATCAAGGCCATGGGGGATTCTGCGGACGAGGAATAAGAAGATCATTTTGGGGAAGGGAGGGCAGACGGAATGAGTCGGGAGGAAGCTTACCATATCACTTTGGAAGCCATCGCGAAGATGCAGTGGAATGTAGTTATGATCCTGGAGGCGAAAGCGGCCGAGGCCGAAAAAGTAAAAAATTGGTTAGTCAATCACGTCACGCAAGATGCGTACGACGCTCATAACGAGCGATTGTCGACCAGCCTGCAGTTCAACGAACAGAACATCGAGATAATCGACGGACTGTCGAAGCTATGCAACAGTCTGAGCCGCAATATGAAAGCTATTCTGCATCCTGACAGTAACGAAGACGATAACATGGCTTCAATGTTCGGCGGATTCGATACAGGAGAACGGAGTTAATGAGTCGGCTGCAGAGGGAATGGGAGATTAAACTTCAGCTCATGGGAGCCATATCCAGAAGCCAGATGGCGCTTGCGAAAATATTGGAGAACGTGTCGGAGGTAACGGATCACGTCGGGGTTTCTCCTGCGACCTTGCAAGAACATGCGCGAATTCTGAACGGAATGCAGGGAGCCCTGCTCAGAACGGTAATCGGAACAAGCTGGCGCCCGCCCGTATCGGGGACGCCGTCCGAGCCTTGGCTATCCGATGCCGTAACGTGTGCAAACGAATCCCTGGAGGTGTCTCGGATTGAAACGCAAAAGGCGTTCCGCGCGCGCCGGAAAAGGCGGAAGTAAAAAAATCGCCGTCGGAAAAGGCAGGCCAACATCGACCGGGAAGATAC
>JAEZZE010000355.1 GCA_023418755.1 Bacillota bacterium
TACTCGTACAGCCAGGGCGGGTCGGACCGCGAGTGGACGCTTCCCGAGGACTGGCGGAGTGCCTCGTTCGCCGCTTACCGGATGTCCGGAGAGGGCCGCGAGCTGACCGCAGAGTATCCGGCGGGCACGGAGTCGGTTCGGCTGCGGCTGGAGCCTCATGTTCCGGTTATTTTGGAGAAGCGCTCGGATTAAAGGCCATTAACATGGGCAAAGAAGGATAAGCAGGCGGACGGCACGATGGCGTATCGCAAAGAAATTCTCGAGTCGTCGAACGGATTCGAGAACGAGATGGGCAAGTGGACGATGTTCCCGGGCGGAGGCGAGTTGGGATACTATCAGGAAAAGCACGTTCGTCCGACCATGGAGGGCACGCCGATGTCGGGTTATATCGAGAAGGTGCGCGACTATCTGCCAACGAACCGTTACAGCGAGCCGATGATGGACCCGGCGGTGTCGGAGCGGTATACGCAGATCATGAAGGATCTCGGTACCTTCGTAAAGGAAATGCGCGCTAAGTTCGTGCTGGGCAACGAATCGTTCGACAAGTGGGAGGAGTACGTGAATCAACTCGACCGGATCGGCATCAAAGAAGCGGAGCAGATTCTCTCCGAGCAATTGGGTTTGGCAGGTCGATAGATCAAAGAAAAACAAGGAACCGGCGCTGCCGCGTTCCTTGTTTTTCTTACTGGGACTAAAGACGAGTCTCCAGAGACGCCAGAAGAGCTTTCATGCGCTCGGGGATTTCCCGGCGCAGCTCGCTCCAGGGGACAAAAATGCCGGGAGTCCATTCGTGCGGCACGTATTCGAAGCTCGGGCGGAAGGCGAACGCGCGCAGATGGCGTTCGGACAGCTCGTCGTCGAGCTTGCCTCTTTTGAATTCTCCTCGGAACATATCGGGTTCGAGCAGGCCGTCCTTGCCCGCCTCCTCCATGCAGCACGATTCCACGTTCGGCAGCAGCCGGAATACCTCCTCCAGAGGGGACATGGCATGCTTGCCGGGTTGGGAGTACAGGATTACGCGTCCGTCATCCGTCACGTTGCTGCGGTCCCTCAGCAGGCCGACCAAATATCGGCCGTGAAAGCTGCCTTCGCATCCTTCGATCCGCCCGTCGCGGCCGACGTAAATCCACACATGCTCAAGCTCGTACAGATGCTGGATGTCGTAATCCCAGTAAATGGCGTACTCGACGACGAAGCGGATGCGCTCCGGGTCGACGTGGACAATACGGTCGAACGACGGGGAAGGTGCGGTCGCTTCGAATACGGTAACGCCGACGCGAACGGGCTTAAAGGGCTCCAGACGGTCCATATACAGGATCGGGGCGACGCGCCGCACCGTGTCCCAGTGCGGGAAAAGCTCATCTTGGTTCATTTTTCGATTCCTCCCGGCAAAATTCAGGATTGATTTGATTCGCACTTCTATGTATCATTGCATTAAGCGCTTTACTTAATATTATACAGTATTGAATAAATTTATTGAAGCGTAATCATTATAAGCGCTTAACTCGACGAATGGGGAGAGAATGCCATGAGTACGATCCGCTTGACGATGGCGCAGGCGCTCGTCAAATTTCTGGATCAGCAGTACGTCTCCGTGGACGGAGCAGAGACGAAGTTCGTTACCGGCATAATGGGCATATTCGGTCACGGCAACGTGACGGGCATCGGCGAGGCGCTGGAACGAAGCCCGGGCAGTCTGACGTACGTGCAGGGCAAGAACGAGCAGGGAATGGCGCACGCGGCCGCGGCGTATGCCAGGCAGTCGCTGCGCAGAAAAATTTACGCCTGCACGTCTTCAATCGGACCGGGCGCCTTGAACATGGTGACCGCGGCGGGGACGGCGACGGTTAACCGCATTCCCCTGCTGCTGCTGCCGGGGGACAATTTCGCTTCCCGGCAGCCGGATCCGGTGCTGCAGCAATTGGAGGCGAGCCACGATTACACGGTCTCGGCGACGGACTGCTTTAAGCCGGTCAGCAAATATTGGGACCGGATCGTCCGTCCCGAGCAGCTGATGACCGCGGCGCTGAACGCCATGCGGGTATTGACCGATCCGGCGGAGACCGGCACGGTGACGCTCGCGCTTCCCCAGGACGTGCAGACGGAAGCGTACGATTACCCGCTCTCCTTCTTCGAGAAGCGCGTGTACGAGCTGGAGCGGCAGCAGCCTGCCGCGGGCGCGCTGGACAAAGCCGCCGCGCTCGTTCGTTCGAAGCGCCGGCCCCTGATCGTCGCCGGAGGAGGCGCGCAGTACTCCGGCGCGACGGCGGAGCTGGCCGCGTTCGCCGAGAAGTTCGGCATTCCGGTCGCGGAGACGCAGGCGGGCAAAGGCTCGCTGCCGTGGAGCCATCCGCTGTCCATCGGCGGGATCGGCGTAACGGGCGGTCTTGCCGCCAACAAGCTGGCTAAGGAAGCGGACTTGATCATCGGCATCGGAACCCGCTACTCCGACTTCACGACCGCGTCCAAGTCGGCCTTCGCAAATCCCGAGGCGAGCTTCCTGAACGTCAACGTCAATCGTATGGACGCCGTCAAGCTGGATGGAACGGCGCTGGTCGGAGACGCGAAGATGACGCTTCGTCTGCTCGGCGAAGCGCTGGAGGAAGCAGGCTACGCGGCCCAATACGCCGACGGAGAGCTGGCGCGGATCAGGGACGAATGGAACGGCGAAGTCGACCGGCTGTACGCGATCGAACGGGAAGACGGTCTCGCCCAGACGAGGGCGCTGGGCGTCGTCAACGAGACGATCGGCGATGACGCCGTCATTGTCTGCGCGGCGGGCAGCTTGCCGGGAGATTTGCAGCGCTTGTGGCGCCCGGGCAGTTCGCGCGGCTACCATATGGAATATGGATTTTCCTGCATGGGGTACGAAGTGAGCGGCGCGTTCGGCGTCGCCCTGGCCGAGCCCGACCGGGAGGTGTACGCGCTCGTCGGCGACGGCAGCTACCTGATGCTGCACTCCGAGCTGGTTACGAGCTTGCAGGAAGGCCGCAAGCTGACAGTGCTGCTGTTCGATAACCACGGCTTCCAGTGCATTCACAATTTGCAGCGGGGCCACGGCAGCGACGGCTTCGGTAACGAATTCCGCTACCGCGAGCCGTCGACCGGCCGCTACACCGGCGCGCCGATGCCGATCGACTTCGCGGGCCACGCCCGCAGTTTGGGCGCCGCCGCTTACAAAGCCGGCTCCGCCGAGGAGCTTCACGAGGCGCTGCGGCAGGCGAAGCAAGAGACGAAAACAACGCTGATCGAAATTTCCGTCCTGCCGGGCACGAACACGGACGGCTACGAATCCTGGTGGAACGTCGGCGTTCCGGAGGTGTCCGCAAGTCCGAAGGTCGTGCAGGCGCACGAGGAAATGAACAAGCAAAAATCGCGGGCGAGAGCTTACTAGGAGGGATTGGCGGATGGCTTCATTTCCTTTTCGCTTGGGCATTCATCCGATCAACTGGGTTGGAGAAGACGTAAAAGAGCACGGCGACACGACGACGTACGAACAAATTTTGGACGATATTCAAGCGCTCGGCCTGACGGGGACGGAGATGGGCCGCAAGTTTCCGACCGATATCGAGCTGTTGAAAATAGAGCTGGCTCGGCGGAACATTCAGCTCGTCTCGCAATGGAAATCGGTATTGCTTTCCGATCCGGCTTATCGGGAGAGCGAGCTGGCCGCTTTCCGCGAACACGCGAAGTTTCTGAAAGAGATGGGCAGCCGGGTGATCAGCACGTGCGAGGTCGGAGGCTCGTTGCATTTCGATCCTAGGCGCACGCCGCACGAGCGCGAAGTCATCCGTCTCGACGACGCCGGCTGGGGATCGCTTGCCGAAGGGCTGAACGCCGCCGGAAGAATCGCCCTGGAATACGGGCTTAAGCTGACGTACCACCATCATGGAGGCACGGCAGTCGAGCGCCCGGAGGAGATCGACCGGCTCATGGCGGAGACGGACCCGGAGGCGGTGTTCCTGCTGTACGATACCGGCCATGCGCTGTACGGCGGGGCGGACCCGCTGGCGCTGCTGCGCAAGCATTACGACCGGATCGCCTATATTCATCTGAAGGACGTGCGCGTGTCGAGGCTGGAGCAGGCCAGGGCAGAAAAGATCGACTTCGTCACCTGCATCAGGCGCGGAGTGTTCACCGTTCCCGGAGACGGGAACATCGATTTTCGTCCGATTATCGGCGAACTGGTCGCCCGAGGATACGACGGGTGGGCGCTCCTTGAAGGCGAGCAGGACCCGGCGGAGCATCCGGCGCGCGAGTATGCGGCCCGGGCGATCGCCTACTTGAATTCTTTGCTTCCGGCGAAGGGGGGCGAATAAGATGGCGAACGTTGTTTTTGCCGAAGGCCGAACATTCGATTTGACGGCGATCGGCCGGCTGTGCATCGATTTGAACGCCAACGAGATCAACCGTCCGATGGAGCAGACGATGACGTTCACGAAATACGTGGGCGGCTCTCCCGCGAACATCGCGATCGGCGTTAGCCGCTTGGGGCGCAAGACGGCGTTCATCGGCAAAATCGCCGACGACCAGATGGGACGTTTCATTCGCGGCTACTTGGACAAGGAAGGCATCGAGACGCGAAACGTCGTGACCGACGCGACGGGCGCGGTGACCGGGCTTGCCTTTACCGAGATCAAGAGCCCGACGGAGTGCAGCATTCTGATGTACCGGGATAACGTCGCGGATTTGAAGCTCAGTCCGCTCGAGGTCGACGAATCGCTGATCGCGGACAGCAAGGCGCTGCTCGTCTCGGGTACGGCGCTGGCCGCCAGCCCTTCGCGCGAAGCGGTGCTGCTGGCGGTCGATTACGCTCGCAGGCACGGCACGAAGATTGTTTTCGATCTCGATTACCGTCCGTACACGTGGCAATCGGAGGAAGAGACGGCGTCGTATTACAATCTGGTCGCGGAGAAGAGCGACATTATCGTAGGCACGCGCGAAGAATTCGATTGCATGGAGAAGTTCGAGGCCAACCCGGGGCACGACGACCGGATTACCGCCTCCAAGTGGTTCGGCTACGCCGCCGGCATCGTCATTATCAAGCACGGCAAGGAAGGCTCGATCGCGTACAGTGCGGACGGGGAAGAGCATCGGGCGCGGTCGTTCCCGGCCAAGGTGATCAAGACGTTCGGCGCGGGCGATTCTTACGCCGCCGGATTCATTCACGGACTCCTGACGGGCTGGACGATCGGCAAAAGCATGGAATTCGGCAGCGCCGCGGCCAGCATCGTCATTTCGAGCCATAGCTGCTCGGACGCGATGCCGACCGCCGCGCAGGTGACGGACTATATCGAACGCTGCAGCCGCGGCGAGATTACGGCGGGCTAAGACAAGCGAGCGTTCGCAACTAACGGAAAAGAGGGAACACGATGACCGCAACGCTTAAAAATTGGATCGCTGGACAATGGGTGGAATCGGGCGCTACGGATGTTGAAGAAGTATTCAATCCGGCAACGGAAGAGGTACTTGCCCGCGTTCCGCTTTCCGGAGAGGCGGATGTCGACGCGGCGGTAAGCGCCGCGAAACAGGCGTTCGCGACGTGGAGCCGGACGCCGGTGCCGCGCCGGGCGCGGATTATGTTCAAGTATCAGCAGCTGCTCGTCGCGCACTGGGAGGAGCTGGCTCGGCTCATTACGCAGGAGAACGGCAAAAGCTATGCCGAAGCGTACGGGGAAGTGCAGCGCGGCATCGAGTGCGTCGAATTCGCCGCCGGCGCTCCGTCGCTGATGATGGGCAAGCAGCTTCCCGATATCGCGTCGAATCTGGAGTCCGGCATGTACCGGTATCCGATCGGCGTCGTCGGCGGGATTACGCCGTTTAATTTTCCGATGATGGTTCCTTGCTGGATGTTCCCGCTGGCGATCGCCTGCGGAAACGCGTTCGTGCTGAAGCCGTCGGAGCGTACGCCGCTGCTGGCCAACCGGCTGGCGGAGCTGTTCCACGAAGCCGGCCTGCCGGCGGGCGTGCTGAACGTCGTCCACGGCGGCCGCGACGTCGTTAACGGACTGCTGGCGCATCCGGGCATTCAGGCGATTTCGTTCGTCGGCTCTCAGCCGGTCGCCGAATACGTCTACAAGACCGGCTCGGCCCACGGCAAACGCGTGCAGGCGCTGGCCGGCGCCAAAAACCATTCGATCGTCCTGCCCGACGCCAACCTGGATCTGGCGGTTAAGGAAATCGTCAGCGCCGCGTTCGGCTCCGCGGGAGAGCGGTGCATGGCCTGCGCCGTCGTCATCGCCGTCGGCGGCATCGGCGACGAATTGGTGCAACGGTTGACTGCGGCCGCCGACAAGCTGCAGATCGGCAACGGACTGCAGGAAGGCACGTTCCTCGGTCCCGTCATTCGGGCCTCGCACAAAGATCGCACGCTCGGCTACATCGCTTCCGGCGAATCGGAGGGCGGCGTGCTCGTGCGGGACGGCCGGAACGATGCCGCGGCGCAAGGCGACGGCTACTTCGTCGGACCGACGATTTTCGATCAAGTCGGCTGCGAGATGAAAATTTGGAAGGACGAAATCTTCGCTCCGGTGCTATCGGTGATGCGCGCGGATACGCTGGAGGAAGCGATCGAGATCGCCAACCGTTCGGAATTCGCTAACGGAGCCTGCCTGTTCACGGACAGCGGCAGCAGCGTGCGGCAGTTCCGCGATACGATCGACGCGGGCATGCTCGGCATCAATCTAGGCGTTCCGGCGCCGATGGCGTTTTTCCCGTTCTCCGGCTGGAAGAAATCGTTCTACGGCGATCTTCACGCGAACGGCACGGACGGAGTCGAATTTTACACCCGCAAAAAAATGGTGACCGCCCGTTGGTAGGGCAGACGAGCCGCGACGCGGATAAGAAGGATGGCAGACGAACATGAAGAAAATCAGAATCGGCATCATCGGAGCGGGAAGAATCGGCAAAATCCATGCCGACAATCTCCTGAGACATCCGCAGGCGGAAATCGCGGCGATCGGCGACCTGTTCGCCGGCGACGAATTAAACGAATGGGCGAGGCAAAGAGGCATTCCCGTCGTTACGCGCAGCAGCGACGACATTATCGGCGACCCGAGCATCGACGCCGTATTCATCTGCTCCTCGACGGATACGCACGTTCCGCTGATCAAGCAGGCCGCGGGTCAGGGCAAGCATATTTTCTGCGAGAAGCCGATCAGCATGGACATTCGCCATACGGAGGAAGCGCTCGAAGCGGTCAGGCTTGCCGGAGTGAAGCTGCAGGTCGGCTTTAACCGCAGATTCGATCATAACTACCGACGCATTCGCGAGCATGTGAACGCGGGGGCGATCGGGGACGTGCAGCTCGTCAAGATCACCTCCCGCGATCCCGCGCCTCCGTCGGAGGAGTACATCGGAAGCTCGGGCGGCATGTTCATGGACATGATGATCCACGATTTCGATATGGCCCGCTACTTGTCCGGCCTTGAGGTAGAGGAAGTGTACGCCCAAGGCGGCGTGCTGATCGATCCGGTATTCGGCAAACACGGCGACGTGGATACGGCGATCGTGACGCTGCGTTTTGCCGGAGGCGCCTTCGGGGTCATCGATTGCAGCCGCAAGGCGTCTTACGGCTACGATCAGCGCGCCGAGGTGTTCGGCTCCAAAGGCTCCGCGGCGACGGCGAACGATCACCCGAGTACGGCCGTGCTTAGCACCGCCGAAGGCATTTGGAGCGACAAGCCGTTGTACTTCTTTTTGGAACGCTACGAGGCTGCGTATCGCGACGAGATCGAACGTTTCGTCGATTGCCTCGTACGGGGCGAGCCGTTGCCGGTTGACGGCCGAGACGGAGCCGCTGCGGAAAAGATCGCGCTGGCCGCGAAGCTGTCCTTGCAGCGAAATCGGCCCGTGAAGCTGTCGGAGATCGAATAGGAATTTGTCGGTCCGCAAAAAATCGACGAGATGATGCGCGCCACTTGGGAAATAAGCCCGCCAGGCGGTACTAACGGGTACAGTCGGGCGAAGCAGGAGGAAATAAGCCCGCCGGGCGGTACTAACGGATGCAGTCGGGCGAAGCAGGAGGAAATAAGCCCGCTGGGCGGTACTAACGGATGCAGTCGGGCGAAACAGGAGGTAATAAGCTCGCTGGGCGGTACTAACGGGTGTAGTCGGCCCAAGTTGGAGGAAATAAGCCCGCCGGGCGGTACTATCGGGTTCAATAGGCCCAAGTTGGAGGAAATAAGCCCGCCTGGCGGTACTAACGGGTTCAATAGGCCCAAGTTGGAGGAAATAAGCCCGCCGGGCGGTACTAACGGGTGCAGTCGGCCTAAGTTGGAGGAAATAAGCCCGCTGGGCGGTACTAACGGGTGTAGTCGGGCGAAGCGGGAGGAAATAAGCCCGCTGGGCGGTACCAACGGGTGTAGTCGGCCCAAGTTGGAGGAAATAAGCCCGCTGGGCGGTACAATCGGATGCAGTCGGGCGAAGCAGGAGGAAATAAGCCCGCTGGGCGGTACTAAAAATAGAAAGGTGGAGACGACGCGATGAGTCATCTGATCGTTAGCCCTGTTGCTCCGAGCGCGGGAGACCGGCCGGCGCTGTCCATTACGCCGGAATCGGCCGGCTGGGACTATGTCGGGTTCGAGACGTATCGGCTGCAGGCGGGAGAGAAGCTGGCCCGGCCTACCGGGGACAGCGAAGTCTGTCTGGTGCTGGTGGAAGGCATAGCGCATGTGGCGACTTCCGCGCAGAACTGGCGAGATGTCGGTCAGCGCATGAGCGTGTTCGAGCAAATCCCTCCCCATGCCGTCTATGTCCCGAACGACGACCGTTACGAGGTAGAGGCGGTCACCGATCTGGAGCTGGCGGTCTGCCTGGCTCCGGGTCGGGGCAACCACGCCGCCCGGCTCATTACGCCCGATGAGATCGGCGTTGAGGTGAGAGGCGAGGGCGCGACGCAGCGGTTCATTCATAATATTTTGCCCGAGGGGCAGCCGGCGGACAGCTTGCTCGTCGTGGAAGTGTTCACGCCGCAGGGGCACTGGTCCAGCTATCCTCCGCACAAGCACGATCGGGACGCGCTGCCGGAGGAATCGCTGCTGGAGGAAACCTACTATTATAGAGTCCAGCCTGAGCAAGGCTTTGCGATCCAGCGGGTGTACACGGACGACCGGTCGCTCGACGAGACGCTGGCGGTGAAGAACGGGGAAGCGGTACTGGTGCCCAAAGGCTACCACCCCGTATCCGCCCCTCCCGGTTACGATGTCTACTATCTTAACGTCATGGCCGGCCCTACTCGTACGTGGAAGTTCTACAACGATCCGGATCACGCCTGGCTGGCGCAGCCTCGCGGCTCGGTCAAATAAGAAGGCGTGCCGGCCGAAGTCCGTCAACGGGCGAAACGGAGGCCGATGTTCGACGAAATCGAGTAACGGTACGCGTCGGAGAGGCGCTGGCTGCTCGCTTATCTGCGTATGAGCCAACCGGATTTGCATCCGAGCAAGCAGACACGGCTTGCAATAAGCCGAAAATCGTCGGATAATGACCGGAAAGGGGGCGTTTTCGTCAACCCTGATCGAAATTTCCAAGAACGAGGTTGACTATGAAAGCGACTACGATCTATGACGTCGCCAAGGAGGCCGGCGTGTCCATCGCGACCGTCTCCAACGCGATTAACGGCAAAGGAAATGTCAGCAAGAAAAAACGGGATGAAATTTTCAAGGTGATGGAGCGGCTGCAGTATCAGCCCAGCGTGATCGCCTCGGCCCTGATGGGCAAAAAAACGTACACGCTCGGGCTGCTCATTCCCGACGTCTCCAACCCGTTCTTCTCCGAGATCGCGCGTTCCGTGGAGGATTTGGCGCACTCGGCCGGATACAGCCTGATCGTGTGCAGCACCGACAACAAAGA
>JAEZZE010000358.1 GCA_023418755.1 Bacillota bacterium
GCCGCGAAGAGCCCGACCTTCGGCCGGTCCGCCCGGCTCCGGACATTCCGCCTTACGGCCCATCGCCGCTTCCGACCCTATTGACCGTATCCGGGCTGGAGCCGATCATGACGAAGATCGTCAAGGAATACGAGCTGGAGCAGCCGGGTTACGGAGCCGCGCTGAGAGGACTCATGACCCAGGCTTTGACGCACGTCTTCAGGCAGCTGTTGAACGTCCGGGCGGCGTCCTCCGACGCCGGCAACAAGATCGAGCCCGCCATTGCGGCGATGCAGGAGGAGCCGGGAAGAAATTGGACGGTGGCCGAGCTGGCGGCGATGTGCGGTTACCATCCGATTCATTTCTCCAAGCTGTTCAAGGAGGAGATCGGCCTTCTTCCCAAGCAGTACGTCATCGGCGAACGGATCAAGCAAGCGAAGCGGGCGCTTCTTCACGGCGAGAAAATCGATTCGCTGGCCGAACGGCTGGGCTTTACGAGCATTCACTATTTCAGCCATCAGTTCAAGAAGCTTACGGGATTGACTCCGACCGAATTCCGCATGCAAGGCAAAGACGCCTGACCGAGGCAACCTATAGTGTCCATCCGGCCTACGCGTCAAAAGCCGAATAGAGCTGCTCCCGCATGCAATTTAGCGGGGGCAGCTCTATTTTTAACCGGAAATCCGGCACGTTCAAGCGTCGGGGACAGCCCGTCCTATTCCTTCTTCTGCACGACCGGCATCATCATGCCGTCCTCCATCCCCATCATGCGGACGCTGTCGCCTTCGTCGTCGGCCACGGACAGGAACACCTCCGTGCCGAAAGCCGGCTCCGCGTAGGGCAGATGCGTGCGTCCGCGCGCCAGAATCTGCCTGTAGTTGCCCGATTCGCCCTCGTAGCCGTCATGATCCCAGGGAACCCAGGAACGGGCATTGCAATAGTGGCATACGTAAGAGCGCCGAAATCGGTCGGCCGTCCGGTTCGGATACGAGCGATGCAGCAGATGCGAGTGAAAAAACAGAACGTCGCCGGGTTGCAGGGGAACCGGAACCGGAGGCGGGTACTTCGCGACGACGCGCGACAGCGTATTCGCCTCGTCGTCGAGATGGCTGACGTTCTCCACGCCGTGCAGATCCTTGAACGCGCCGACGGCGTGAACGCTGCCCGAGAACTCCCCTTCCGGAGGATAGATCGGTTCGTGGTTCGAGCCGGGAACGACCCATAGGCAGCCGTTCTCCTCGTCGGCGGCCTCCAGGGCGATCCAAGCGCCCAGCATCGTGTCCGGGTGCGTCTTGATGTAATACGAATCCTGATGCCAGCCCTGCCCTCCCCGTCCGGGAGGATTCAGGAACATCATCGACTGCAGCGCGTACACGTCCGGCCCGATCAAAGCTTCGGTCACGTCGAGGATGCGCGGGTGAAGCAACCCTCTCTCGGCGGCGGCATCCCGTCTCGAAACCATATGAACCCGGGTCTGCTCGGCGAACTCCCGCTTCAGCGGATCGTCGTCCCGAACGGCTCCTCCCGCCTTCGCCGGGCCGAGCCGCGTGCGTTCCGCCAAATCGTACAGCTCCGCGATGTCCTCTTTTGACAGTAAGCCCCTTACGATCAAATAGCCGTTGCGTTGATAATGAACGTAATCGTCCACGCTGACCAAATACCGGTTGCCGTGCTCGCGCGACTTCGGCGTATAAGGAATCCCCATCTCTCCAAGCCCCCGTGATCGTAGTTGCTATTATTGTGCATCACGCCGAGCGAACTCTCAATGGACGGAACCCCGATTTCAGGGTATTTATTTGATCTGTTCGTTCACGAGCACATGCCGATTGGCGGATACCGACGCGACCGTATCGGGAGCCGGCAGGGCATGCCGGGCCAGGGAATTCTCGCAGCGCTCGATGTAGGCGGAAGCCGTTATCCCTCGAAGACGCTTGTACATTTTGGAGAAATGATGCTCGTCCCGGAAACCGACCCGGTAGGCGATCTGCTTGACGGTCCACCGTCCGCTCAGCATCAGCAGCTCCGCTCGCCGCAATCTCCGCTCCAGCAAGGCTCGCTTCGGCGACAGGCCGACGGAAGCGACGAACATGCGGGTGAAATGCTCGTGGGACCACCCCGACTGCCTGGCGATCGATTCGATCGTAATCGGCTCTTCGAGATGCTCTTCCATATACGTTAACGCCTGCGATATCGGAAGCGGAAGCGGCCGGGCCAGCTCCTCCAAAGCGTTGTCCGCGGAAGCGCACAGCTCCTCCAACGCCGACGACAGGAGCACGGACAGCCTCCGCTTCCAATAGGCCAGCTGGAAATCGGCGATTCTGACCATCTGCCCCAATAGCGCGGGCAGCAGGCTGTTGCCGCTCACCGGAAGACAAGATGAGCCGGCGAGCAGCGAATCGAACCTGGCGTCGCCGTGCCGCAGCTCCCCGTAATCGAAATGGACGAACAAATGCCTCACGTTCCTGTCCGGATCGAAGCGATAGCGGTGCCGCTCGCCCGGCCGGGTGAACACGAAGATCGGCTTGTCCAGCTTGTAGGATTTGCCGTCCGTTTCGTAGACCGTCGACGAGCCCTCCGGAAAATAGACGAGCTCGTAGTCGCTCAAGCTCCTTTCTCCGAGAATCGCTCCCGCCGCCGCCCATACGTCCCCAACGCTGTGAACGAACGGCCAGCCGCGCGGCATGCCCTCTCCCCTCTCCCGGCAGTCCTCTCCGTCTCCGTCCCTATCCGTCATCCCGTTCGCTCTCCTTTCTCTCTATTTTCCTCTATCGTAAGGAATGAACTCCGTTCCCGCAATGGCAAAAGCCCCCCGTCCCGAACGGGAGGAGGGGCTCCAGGCCTTCGGTCAGCTCGCGCCGACGGTCGAATACACGACCGGGAAGTGCTGCCCTTGCAAAATATCGCCTTTGTTCACGCCGACGTAGGACAGCATGACATGGTCGCTGGACGGCACGTACCGCGTGTGGCCCGGCATGTAGTGGACGGCGATCGCCCGGCGCTTCCTGTCCGAGCGGTTGTTCGGGCTGCCGTGCCAGGTCAGGCTGTGATGATAGCCGACCTGTCCTTTCTTGATCTCGAACGGCACGGCCTTCGCCTCCGCGCCTTCCGGCAGCAGCTCCGGGCGGCGATGGTAGGGCATGAATTCCTTGTCGCTCGCCAAATATTTCTGCTGATCGCCCCACTTGTGGCTGCCCGGCACCATCCACATGCAGCCGTTCTCGACGACGGCGTCGTCCAGAGCGACCCAGGCGCTGACGAGATCGGCCGGCTGGATGATCGGCCATAGCGGATGATCCTGATGCCAAGCGGTCGGTCCGCCCGTCACCGGCGGCTTATACTGGATCTGGTCGTGCCAGATGCGCACCGTATCGGTCTTGCACAACTGGGCGATCTCCTCGACGATCGTCTTGTTCGCGGCATGCTGGAAGAAAGCGTCGCTGGCCATCCAGATGTTGACGATCTGAATGACTTTTTCGTTCACGATCATTTTCATTCCGTCGTAGGGGGTCGCTCCCTCTTCTCCGTCGGCCAGCATATTGTGGGCCAGCACGGGCTTTTTCACCGATTTCCCCGCCATGACCAGGTCCAGCTCTTCGCGCAGCGCCTCCACCTCGTCGTCGTTCAGCACCACGCCGCCTTTCAGAAAACCGTTGCGCTCGAATTCGGCCAATTGGCTAACGTTCAACATCGGACACCACTCCCCAGCTCTATTCGGATGTTTAGATCCATGGCTTCATCATAAGAGTTCCGCGTCCCGATGTATTTCCGATAAACCAAGTTTCGTTTGCGTTTTTCTTGTCTCTTCGGACGGTTAGCCGACGATCCGGTAATCGGGCTTCACCTTGTCGAAGTTCGGATTTTCGCCGCTGACCATCAGCCCCATTCCCCAATCGAAGTGAACGTTCTCGGTCGGGAAATCGGCCGGATCGCGGTATTGGAACAGCACGTTCCTTCTCGTCCGTTCGCTGCGGTTGGCCGAAGAGCCGTGAATCGTCAAGTAGTTGAAGAACAGCACGTCGCCGGCCTCCGCCTCGCACAGCGTACCGTCCGCGAGCGGATAAGCCTTGTGATCGAGGTAATATTTGCCGACATGCGGAAGCGGCCCTTGCTTGTGCGATCCCGGAACGACCCTCAGGCAGCCGTTCTCTTCGTCCGCGTCGTCCAGATGAATGCTGGCGGCCAGCATCGTATGCTTCTCGTGAGGAAAATAAGGCTGGTCCTGATGCATCGGGAAGGCCGCGCCGTTCTCCGGCGGCTTCACGAGCATTTTGGAATGGTGCAGTTGAACGTTCGGACCGATCAGCTTCGACAGAGTCGCGGCCATATTCGGATGGATCGCCGCGCGCATGAACGCCGCGTCGTGGTAATGAACGTCGTGAAATCCTTTCAGCACGAGCTTCTTCAACTGCTCCGGAGGCAGGTAATCCCCCTGCCAAGCCGCGTTCTCGTCCCGGTTCGCCGCGGCCGCCCTTTGAATGATGCCGTCCACCGCCGTGCGCATCCGCGCGACCTCTTCCGCGTTAAAGACGCCCTTGACCAGCAAATACCCGTTTTCTTTGTAAAATTCCGCATCCTCCGTACGAATCATGCCGATTCCTCCCTTGGCAAAGATGAGCTTGATTGGTTTGGTATTCGGCTTTATTGTATAGCTATCGGATGGGATCGGTCTTTGACCGCAGACGACCGGTTTTTGCACAATAAGGACATCTGATTCAAGCGGAGGCGGGAAAATGGAGCTGGGAAATGAAACGCAGGCGCTGCTGAACGAACAGGCGACGAAGGTGACGGCGGGAAACGGGGCGGAATTCAAAATTCATTATTGGGGCGTCAATCCCCGGCATTTCGGCAACTCGGTGCACCGGCATTCCTTTTTCGAGATCTGCTTCGTCTTGGATGGAGAAGGAGAGTATTCCGAGAGGGGGAACGATTATCCCTTGCGGCCGGGAACCCACTTCTGCTCCAGGCCCGGCATCGATCATCAGATCCGTTCGCGGGACGGAAAGTATTTGCTGTACGTCGCGTTCGAGCCGGATGAGCGCGGCTCGCGGGACGATGCGATCGAAGCGTTCCATGCCCTTGCCGGAAACGGAGAAACGTGCGTCTATGACGACGCCGGGATCATGCCCGCCTCGATGTTATGGAAGAGCCTGATGCTGCGCGAGGGCGGCCGGGGCCGCTTGTCTCCGGACGCCCTGAGGGCGGTCGCGGGCGCATTGCTGCTGAGCTTTCCCGGTCTCTTCGGCAGCGAAGCCCCCGCTCCGGCCCGGGCCGCCGGGAGCGCGGACGTTCTGCTTCGCCAGGCCAAGCTGTATATTCGGGACAACTTGTCCCGCGATCTGAGCTTACGGGAAATCGCCGTCAATCTGAACGTCTCCGAACGCCATCTCTCCCGCCTCTTCTCCGGGGGCATCCGGGAAAATTTCACGAACTACGTTCGCGGCGAGCGCGTTCGGAGGGCGGCGGAGCTGCTGGCCGAAAGCGACCTCCCGATCAAGGAAATCGCCGAGCGGACGGGCTTCTCCTCGGTTCACTACTTCTCGCGCGTCTTCTTGCGGGAGAAAAATCTTCCCCCGGGCCAATTCCGGCGCAAGCATGCCGGCTCTCCGGCGTTCTAGGCGCCGCCTTGACCCGTCCGGCGCCGAAGTTTCAGCGATCTCTTCTTGGCGGCGCGGGCACCTCGTACGGCACCAGCTCGATCGCCGCGTCCGACCGCGGAAAGACGCTTCGGGCCTGCTCCTCCAGCCCGGCGAGGTCTTCCCGTCCGTATCGCGAGCTGAAATGGGTCATCAGCAGCCGGGAAACGCCCGCGGCCTTGGCGATCTCAGCGGCTTGCACCGACGTGGAGTGGCCGTACCTATCGGCCTTCTCCGCCAGATCGGCGCCGAAAGTCGCCTCGTAGACGAGCGCGTCGGCCCCTCTAGCCAGGCGGATCGCCGCTTGGCACGGCCGGGTATCTCCCATCACGGCGACGACGCGGCCCGGAATCGGGTCGTGCAGCACGTCCGCGGCGCGAATGATCGTGCCGTCCTCCCGTTCGATGTCTTCCCCGGCCTTCAGCCTGCCGTACGCCGGTCCCGGCGGAACTCCCGCCGCCGCGAGAACGTCGACGCGAAGGGCGCCGGAGCGCGGTTTCTCCGCGACGCGGTAACCGAAGCAGGGAATCCGGTGATCCAGCAAGGCGCATTCGACGGTAAACCCTTCGCCGTCCAGCACGACGCCTTCCTCCTCGATCTCGCGCACGTTCAGCGGGTAATCGAGATGGGTGCCCGACAGGCTCATCGCGGCCTCGATAAATTCGCGCAAGCCCGGAGGCCCGTACACGTCGAGCGGCTCGGAGCCCCCGAGCGAGGACCGGCTGCTCAACAGGCCGGGCACGCCGAACAAGTGGTCCCCGTGCAGATGAGTAATGAACAGCTTCGTCAGACGGCTGAGCTTCAGCGGGGATTGAAGCAGCCGATGCTGCGTTCCTTCCCCGCAATCGAACATCCAGAACGTCCCTTTGGCCCGGGTCAGGTTCAGCGCGACGGAAGAGACGTTCCTCTCCGCGATCGGCATTCCCGCGCTTGTTCCCATAAACCAGATTTCCACGCGCTCGCCTCCTTCCTCTGTCAGCATTGACGGGTTGCTTCGCGTTTAATCCGGCTTCTAATCATTAAAAAAGAGACCGCGATAAAGCGGCCTCTTCCTTATCGTCATCGACGGGCTGCAAGGATTAATCCGAGCCTTTCTTGCGGCCCCACGGCGTACCCAGAAGCGGCAGCGCCCATCTGTCCAGTCCGTACCAGCCCGCTACCTTCCAGCCGAGCACGATCCATGTCGCAAGGATGAACAGAAGCGGATTGGAGCTCAGCGTTCCCGCGAACAGGAAGCTCGCGTTCATGAAAGCTCCGAAGAACGCCGCAATCCCGGTCAGCAGGCCGAGGATAAGTCCGAGACCTACCAGCAGTTCTCCGAACGCGACCATGTACGAGAACACCTTGGCGTTGGGCAGAACGGCGTTTTCCAGGAACGAGGCGTACCAGCCGGTCACGTCTTTGCCCGCCTCCGCCTTGCCGATCGCTCCGTTCACGAATCCGGTCAGTCCCGCTCCGGCGTTGCTTCCGACCCAGGCGTCGCTCGTCACCTTATGCCAGCCGGCATCCAGCCAAGCGTAGCCCAGGTACAGGCGCACGATCAACCACAGCAGCCCCGACCTGGTGTTGTTGAACAGAAAGTTAGATACCGGATTATCGGGGATGATGATGTTTTTTCCCTTCAATTCTTCTTTAATCGTCACATTCCTCATCTCCTCATAGGCTTATGTTCCAAACCTTACCACAGAAGAAACGCGCGAACTGTAAACAACTTCTCATTTGGCCGCTCATCTTGATTATACACAAGGATTGGAAAATAGACACAGCAAAGAGGCTGCCCCATAAGCTAACCGAGCTGCTTTATAAGGATAATCGATCATAAAGGCGCAAGGGGATGTACCCCTTCTTTACATATCGATCCTCTTAAGCAACTCCGCTTATGGGACAGCCCCTTCGTTCCCCTCTTATCCTTCCGCGGTACCCGCCGCGGAAGCTCCGGTCGTTTGGTAGACGATGATTCGCCTGGCCAGTTGAACCTCGCCTTGCTCCCCTTCCGCAGCGGTTAGGGTCTCCGCGCCCAAGAAGGGAGCTTCCGTCGCCGGAGTAGGCGTCCGATCCGCCCTCCACGCGACGAACGCCGACCAAATTCCGATCAATGCCAGCAACGCGGCTCCGATCGCCCAAGCCTTAAGATTGCCGTTAGAACTTAACGTCCGGTAGCTCTTCATTCGAATCTCTCCTCGCATACGCAGGTTTCTCTCCCCATTGTATCCGATAAAGAAATCGTCTTTTAGTGACGGCCGACACGTGCCGCGTCATGCATGACTTTCGCGAGCCGTTGGGTCCCCGGAGGGATTCCGGCCGTCGGATTGCGCGGTTACGTCGCTTTCGCGGCCCACAGCCCGGCGTTCAAAATCAGCTTGCGGTAATCTTCCGCCTTGAACGCGGACAGTCTATGCCCCGGCATGAGATAGACGACTCTCCCGAGCCCGAAATCGTGGGTCCAGGCCGCGGGCCAATACGCTCCGTCATGCTCGTACTCGGCCAGAATCGTCGTGCGGATATGGGGATTGAATTCGAAACGGTAGGGCTCGTCCTCCACCGTAAACGGCTTGACGCGGTCCATGATCCGGTGATTCGGCTCGCGGATCCGAATCGGAAGGGCCGTCCATTCGGGATGACTCATGAACTTGCCGCCGAGCAGCGCCGCGAGCTCTTGGTTTCTCTGCAGGGAAATGCCGTTATGAATGGCCAGCAAACCTCCCCCTCTCGCCACGAACGACAGCAAAGCCCCGGTCCGCTCGGCCGACAGCTTCTCCTCCAAAAATTCCGTATACGAAATGAACAGCCGGCAAGGGGCCAAATACTCTTCCTTCAGCATCCCGTAATCTCCCGTGCATCTGACGTCTATTCGTTCCCGAAAGATTTGCCGAAGCTCCTCGTCCACGCCCGCGAACGGATGATAGATCGCATCCGAATAATTCCCCAACGCCAAAGCCCGTATTTCGTCTCCCATTCATCTAGCTCCTCTCGCATTCATGCCTGCCG
>JAEZZE010000369.1 GCA_023418755.1 Bacillota bacterium
CATTCTGAACGCGGGCATCGGGAGGATTCCGACCGATTATTACGAGGCGGCGACGCTGGACGGGGCAAGCGTCTGGACGAAATTCATCCGGATTACGATGCCGCTGCTGCGCGACGTGTTCCGGACGACGCTCGTGCTGTGGACGATTACGGCGTTCAACTTCTTCGTCTGGTCGGCGACGTTCGGGTTGGACGATCCGCATACGGTGACCCCGGGTTATTACATGTACCAGAAAGTGTTCGGCAAGGGCGGCAGCGTCTATTTGGAGGAATCGTTCAACGTCGGAGCGGGCGCGGGCGTCGGCATCCTCATTACGGTCGCGACGATCGCCGCCGCCGTCCTGATCGGCCGACTGTTCCCCAAGGACCGGCTGGAATATTAAGCGAGGAGGCGATTCCATTGCGCAAAAAAGGGCTGAAGCTGCTGCCGGCCTACGTTCCGCTGGCGGCTTGGCTGGCGTTTTCCGTAGTGCTGTTCGGCTGGGTGATTCTGGCGTCGCTTAGCACGACCAGGGACATTTTCACCAACACGCTGCTCGGCAGCGGCATTCAGCTGTCCAACTACACGGACTTATTCGAGCAGCAGGAGATGGGCCGCTATTTCTTGAATAGCATCATCTATACCGTCGCCTCATGCGCCGGCATCGTGCTGGTCGCCGCTCCCGCCGCCTATATTTTGGGACGGGTCAGGTTCAGAGGCTCCGGACTTATCCATCTCATGTTCGTGTCCGCGATGTCGATTCCGGGCATTCTCATCTCGATACCGCTGTTCTCGCTGTTCGTCGGCATGAAGCTGACCGGTTCGATCGTGACGCTGGTGCTCATCTACATTTGCACGAACGTGCCGTTCGGCGTGTTTTTCCTGACCGGATTTTTCTCGTCCATTCCGAAGGAGTTCGAGGAATCGGCGGCGATAGACGGCTGCGGCCCGATCAAGGCGTTCGCGCGGGTCATTCTTCCGATCGCGCAGCCGGGCATTATTACGCTGACGATCTTCAACTTCCTGGGCGTCTGGAACGAATATTTCTACGCGCTCATCTTCGCCAACGACGAAGGCACGCGGACGTTAGCGCTGGCGCTACAGTCGATCGTCTACGGCTATTCCAACACGGGGAATTACGGCGGTATCTTCGCGGCGTGCATGGTCGTGTTCCTGCCCAGCTTTATCGTTTATCTGTTCGTATCCAAACGTATCATTGCCGGCATTACGATCGGCTCGGTTAAGGGTTAGCACGCCATCTCTTTTGGAATGCAATGAGCCACTCGCTAATTTGGTTCAACCTGGAATCGCTTCGTGATCAAAATCGGACTTTTTGAACTACCGCTAAGGGAGGGGGCGTCAGGATGAAGGTTTATACGTCTATTATCGAGCTTGAGGGAGCGAGATTGGAGGGAGAGAACCCGCTGCCGATGTTCGCGAGCCGCAATCCGCACCGGGAGGTGACGGAGGACGGCAGCTTTACGCCCGAACTGAAGATCGGCTTCGGCGACGATACCGGCGAGCGCTACTTGCCCTACCGGATGCAGGATCGTTATACGCGAAAGCGCGCTCCGCTGGCGTTGAAAACGATCGTGCTGGAAAACGAGCTGCTTCAGGCCGTCTTTCTGCCGGACTACGGCGGTCGACTGTACGCGCTGAAGGACCTCCGGACGGGCCGGGATATTCTGTACCGCAATCCGGTGTTCCAGCCGGCCAACCTGGCGATTCTGAACGCCTGGTTCTCGGGAGGCGCCGAATGGAACATCGGCCAGGTCGGCCATACGTTCGGGACTTGCTCTCCCGTCCATGCGGCCAGGCTGCGGGACCGCGACGGCCATGAGTTCGTGAGGATGTATGAATACGAGCGCTGCCGCAACGTGTTCTGGCAGATCGACTGCCATCTGCCCCCGGGCGCGAAGGAGCTGCAAATCTACGTCCGCATCGTCAACGACAACGAGCGTTCCGTACCGATGTATTGGTGGACGAACATCGCCGTGGAGGAGACGGAGCGCTGCCGGGTGTTCGCGGCGACGGGCAAGGCGATCTACATTTCTCCGGAACTGAGCGCCCACGGCGTCGGCGAGCTGCCGAACCTGCCGTCGTTGCCGGGCGGAGACGCTTCCTATCCGATGGAATTTCCGTTTTCCAGCGAATATTTCTTCCTGACGCCGGAGGAAAGCCGTTCTCCGTGGGAAGCGGTCGCTTATGAGGACGGGCGGCTTTTCTACGAGCGTTCCACGGCGCGGCTGCGCTACCGTAAAATGTTCTGCTGGGGCCGTCACGCGGGCGGCAAGCGCTGGCGCGATTTTCTGGCGAAGCCGGGAGAGGGCGGCTATGTGGAAGTGCAGGGCGGCTTCGCTCCGACGCAATTGCACGGGCTAAAAATGCCGGGCAACTCGGAATGGGACTTCACGCAGCTGATCGGCATGGATCGGATAGACCCGGAGGCGGCTCAGGCCGCGGACTGGCACGAGGCGAGGGCGACCGTGGAGAGAGCGGTGGACGCGTTGATTGGCGAAGAGCAGGTGCTTGCGGTTCACGAGCGCTTGCGGGAGCAAGCGGAAATGGGGGCGGGGGAACCGCTGCACGCCGCATCGGGCTGGGGCGCGCTGGAGCGGCTTCGCCGGGCCGAGCGGGAGGGACGCTCCGTACCGAGGGGACTCTCTTTCCCGGATAGCACGCTTGGAGAGCCGCAGCACGCATGGCTGGCTCTGCTGCGGGAGGGCAGACTGCCGGAGACGGCGGCCTGGGAAGTGCCGGCGTCGTGGATGGTGCAGGACGAGTGGCGCGAGCTGCTGGAGACGAGCTTGAGTGGCGGGGATAGCCGCAATAGAAGCTGGAACGCTTATTTGCACTACGGAGTGATGCTTCTGGAGAGCGGGAGGGAGAAGGAAGCGGAGGAAGCGTGGGAGACGTCGCTTCGTCTTCGGCCTTCGGCATGGGCTTACCGGAGCTTGGCCCGACTGGCCTTGCGCCAAGGGGACGAGGAGCGGGCGGCGGCCTGCTACGAGCAAGCCTTTCTCGTTGCGAACAGCTTTCCGGACCGCGCCTTGGCCGAGGAGTACTTGCAACTGCTCGTGCGGCGCGGAGAGTTCGAACGGGCGTGGCGGCTGTACGAGTCGCTGCCTGCCGGGTTGGCCGAAGGCGACCGGATTCGGATCGTGGTCGGGGCGGCGGCGCTCGAGCTGGGCAAGGAAGAGTATATGCGGCGGCTGTTCGAGACCGAGTTCGCGGTTATCCGCGAGGGGGAGACGCTGATTATCGATCTCTGGTACAAGTACCATGCGGTGAAGCTAGCGCAGGAGCGGGGAACGGAGCTGTCGGAGGCGCTCCTCGCCGAGGCGAAGATCAAGTTTCCGCCACCGGGGCCGATCGATTTCCGCATGATCGGGGGATAAATGCAGGCCGCGAGCGGACAGAGGGGAGACCTCTGCCGCTTGCGGCCTGCTGCCGTCGCGGGGCTAGTTCAACTGAACCAGCTTCCATTTTTGCGCGGCATTGTTCAGGTCGCTCCAGATTTGCACGTTGGTGCCGTTGGCCGTGCCGCTTCCGGCGACGTCGAGCGCTTTGCCGCTGTGTTTATTGATCAGCTTGTAGCTCCCGCCGCCCGTATCGACCGGCAGCCAAAGCTGGTTGTCGCCTCCGTGGTAGCTCCAGATCGTCACGTTCGAGCCGTCCGAGGTGCCCCAAGCGTCCACCTCCAGCGCCTTGCCGCTGTTCACGTTGATCAACCTGTAGTAGCCGCCTCCGGAATCGATCAGCGTCCACTGCTGGTTCGCCCCTCCGTGATCGTCCCAGATCGTCACATTGGACCCGTCGGCGGTGCCCCACGCATCCACCTCCAGCGCTTTTTCGCTGTTCGGATTCATCAGCCGGTACGTTTTACCCGAGGCAATGCCCATTTGATTGCGATAAAACTCCACCTGATCGACGTCCGCCCACTGGGACGAGGAGCTGTTGGATACGTAGAAGCCGATCGTCGCTTTCCCGTTGCTCACCTGAATATTTCCGATCGTCACCTGGGTCCAGGCCGTCGTGACCGGACAAGCCGTTTGTCTCATCGAGCCGCCGTAATCCTTCGCTTCCATGACGCAGCTGTTTTGTCCGCCGCTGCTGCGCATCCGGGCGCTCATCGTGTACAGGCCATCGTCGAGCCCGGTGATCGTTTGGCCGATATAGGCGCTGGCCGGTCCGCTCGTGCCCGCAAGTCCGATGAAGTAGGAGCCGTGAGCGGCGGGCAGACCGACGCCGTCGTTCGCCCCGTGAAGGTGAATGCGCTGGGGAAAGTCGTCGCCGTAGGTCGTCCAACCGGTAATATTGGCCGTCTCGAAGCTCGGGTTGTTGACCAGATTCGTCTGCGCCGGAGTCATCGTATACCCGAACTTCAAGTACACGCTGCTGGCCGGGTAATCCGCGCTCGTGACGGCCGCCACCCGCGTGGAATCGATCGTCATCAGCGCGTTCCAGTTCGAGGAGGTCGTGTTGGAGACGGGGAAAACGTTGGTTTTATGCTCCCAGGTCGCCCCGTTGTTCGCGCTTATCATCGTATGCATCGACGTGTAGGGGTCTCCGGTGTTCGCGCTGCTTTCGTCCGTCTGGAAGGCCGCGATCAGCCGGCCGTCGGCCAGCTTGGCGACGAACGGGGCTCCCGCCTTCTTGCCCGTTCCGTTAGGGACGTACAGCGTCTGGCGCGCGCCGGACCAGTTCAAGCCGTCGTTGGAAATTTTGAATTTGATGACGAACGGATGTCCGGGAACGTCGGACGCTTCGAACACCGTCATATAGCGGCCGTCTTTCATCCGGGTAATGACCGGCATGCCGTCTCGGGACCCGGCGGCGACGCCGTCGCTGACCGTAATGCGCGACCCCCATCCGTTGCCGTTCCATGTTTTCATGTACAGATTCTGAAGCCCGGTGGAGCCGACGGCCGCGGGGCTGTCGTCCGCGTACAATACGGCGATCGTACCGTTGATGTTCTCCAGATGAGGCTCCCATACGCCCTTGAACGAACCCGCGGTCGCCGAGACGATCAGTCCTCCCGGCAGATCGCTCCACGTGCGTCCGCCGTCGGTGCTTCTCCGGACGTTAAGCGAGGTGTCGTAGGTGGAGCCGCTCTGAATGACAAGACGGTAGGCCAGCCAGATTTCGCCGCCGGGCAGAACGAGCATCTGGCCGTTGCCGACGTTGCCGCTTGCGCTGCTGACGGCGGTGACCGGCGCGCTCCATGTCTGCCCGCCGTCCGTCGTGCGAGAGACCGCGATGCGGGTATTGCCTCCTCCCGCGTTCGTGTCGAAGGAGAGAAGCCACTCGTTGGGACTGAGCTTGGCCAACCGGGGATACCATACGCCTCCCGAAGAAGGGGAAAATACGGCGACGGTCTGGTTCGCCCAAGCCAAACCTATGGTCGAAGCATAAGCTTGGGGCGGGGGCAGCAGCAGCGCGAAGCAAGCCAGCGCAATCGGCGCGGCCAAGGGCAGGCGTAAAGCTTTCATCCACATTCATCTCTACCTCCTAGGATTCATATAATGGAAAGCGCTTTCTTGAGTGGATTGTATCGCAAAGAGTATAAAATAAGATATACTAAATATCGGATATTTTTACGGATAAAAATTCCAATTACAGTTAGCGGAACGAGGAGCAGTATGAGCCATCCTTTGTATAAACGAATTCAGGACGACATTCGGCAGCGCGTTCGGTCGGGCGAGCTTAGACCGGGGGATATCGTGCCCTCGGAAAAGGAGCTGGCCCTCCGGTACGGCGTCAGCCAGATTACGTCGAAAAACGCTTTGAACGGTTTGGTGGAAGAGGGACTGTTGGTGCGTTACCGGGGCAAAGGCACGTTCGTCCGGTCTCCGGAGGAAGGAAGCGATGCGGCTGCCGTTAATCCGGCCGGGCAGGGAGCGACGATCGCGCTCGTGCTGCCGACGATGAAAACAAAGGTCGACCAGAGGCTGCTCGACTCGTTGGAGAAACACGCCTCGGCCGCGCGGTACGAGCTGCTGATCCGCATTACGAGAGAATCGCAGGAGGAGGAATCCAAGGCGATCGAACGGTTTCGCGAGCGGGGCGTGAACGGCTTTATCGTGTTTCCGGTCGAACAGGAAAACTATAACGACTCCATTCTAAGATTGTCTTTGGAACGTGTGCCGATGGTGCTCGTCGACCGGTTTCTAAAGGAAATCCGCACGTACAGCGTAAGCTCGGACAATGCCGGAGGCTCCCGGGAAGCGATCTCCGCGCTGTTGGACGAGGGCCGGAGCCGCATCGTCTATCTCTCGACGGAGATCGCGAACACGGTGACGGAGGAGCGGGCTAAGGGATACGAGTCGGCTTACATGGAGCGCGGGCTCCCGATCGACAAGACGCTGTGGTGTCTGCTGTCCTTGCAGACGATTGCGGAAGGGCGGGCGTTGGAGGAGATTACGGGATTTCTTAGCGAACGGAAGGATGCGACGGCGGTGTTCGCCGCCAACGCCGAGCTTGCCCGGTATGCCGAGAAGGCGATCCGGTCGGTATGGGGCGAGGAAGGCGCCCGGCCGAAGCTGGCGGCTTTCGACGATCCCGACCTTAAGGGAGTCCCCTTCGTCAGCCAGAAGGAGGAGGAAATCGGCCGCATTGCCGTAGAGCTGCTGGCCGAGCAGTTAAGGGGAGGCTTCGAGCCGAGGCGCGTCGTCGTCCCCGTGCAGTATCATCGTTCGCCGGAGTAGAGGAGCCGCTTTGGCGATCGCGCGGGCAGGTCATAGAGCCGTCTCGCAGGGAACAGAGCCGTACTGAACGATAATCGATGGAATGGTGGAAGTCGCGTCTATCTCCCTCCGATGCTATGCGATCCTGAAATTCGAGAGGGTTAAGCCCGACAGGGTAATTTCAGGATGGTATAAGGCAGTCTCCGGGAGATATTCGCAAGGCCGATCTCGGTTAAGGGTTCAGTTCACGTCCGCGACGCTTCCGCTCACGGGCCTCTCGAAGGATAGAAGTCCTTCACGCCGATATCTCCGGTTACGGGATGCTGATCGTGCCGCATGCCGATGGCTCCGGTTACGGGATACTGATCTTGCCGCAAGCGTCCCGATTGCCCGTCGAAGGAAGCAGGAGAGAGCCGGCAGGTACCTGTCGGCCTCCGGTGCGAACCTTCGGCGTGGCATTGGCATTCTTCGTCGAGTAGCGGACCTCGATGGCGTTATTGATCGTGAAAATCCGCCACTTTGGCCCGGGATACTCGATCAAACCCGCAAACCCCCTCGAAAATCCGCCATTTAGGCCCGAGATACTCGATCAAACCCGCTAACCCCCCTCGAAAATCCGCCAA
>JAEZZE010000432.1 GCA_023418755.1 Bacillota bacterium
CCACAGGTTCGAGCCCTCTTCCGGGACGACATAGTCCAGATTCTCGTTCTCCCACATGATCTCCGCCGCGTCTCCCGACCAGACGACGCCGACCGCCGCCTCTTCTCCGGCCAGCAGCATCTTGATCTCGTCGCCGACGATCGCCCTGATGTTCGGCGTCAGCGTCCCGAGCTTGCTCTTGGCTTCCTGGAGATGGTCCTCGTTCGTGTCGTTCAGCGAATAGCCCAGGCTGTTGAGCCCGAAGCCGATCACTTCCCGGGCCCCGTCCACGAGCAGAATCTGATTGCGCAGCTCCTCGTCCCACAGATCGTTCCAGCTCTCGAACGTCTGCCCCTCTCTCAGCAGCGTCGGGTTGTAGACGATGCCGACCGTCCCCCAGAAATACGGGATCGAGTACTCGTTCCCCGGATCGAAGCTCAGATCCAGAAAACGCCCGTCGACGTTCTCCAGATTGGGAACCTTGGAGTGGTCGATCGGCAGCAGCAGTCCTTCCTCCTTCATCTTGCTGATGGCGTATTCCGAAGGAATCGCAATGTCGAACGTCGTGCCGCCCTGTTCGATCTTCGTCATCATCGCCTCGTTGGAGTCGAACGTCTGATAGATGACCTTAAGCCCCGTCTCTTCCTCGAATTCGGCAATCAAATCCGGATCGATGTAATCTCCCCAGTTGAAAATCGTAATCGTGTTCCCGCCCGAATAGCCCTGCGACGAATTCAGGTAGGACGTCCAGTACATCAAGCCGAAAGCCGCGACGAACACGGCCAGGAACAATCTGACCAGCTGCTTCATGGCTGCACGACCCCCCAGTTCGGCTTGCGGCTGGCGCGCCGGTTCAAGAAGTAATAGCCCAGCACCAGCGTCACGGTGAACAGGAAGATGAGCGTCGACAGCGCGTTGATCGAAGGCGAGATGCCCTGCCGCGCGCGCGAGTAGATCTCCACCGACAGCGTCGTATAGCCGTTGCCCGTCACGAAGAACGTCACCGCGAAGTCGTCCAGCGAATACGTCAGGGCCATGAAGAAGCCCGCGAAGATTCCCGGACGGAGGAAAGGCAGAACGACCTTCGTCAGCACGCCCCAACCGCTCGCTCCGAGATCCTTGGCGGCGTCGATCAGCGTCGGGCTCATCTCCTGCAGCTTCGGCAGCACCATGAGCACCACGATCGGCACGCTGAACGCGATATGCGACAACAGCACGGACGTAAAGCCGAGCTGAATGCCGAGCATCGTGAAGAAGATCAGGAACGAAGCGCCGATGATGACGTCCGGGCTGACGATCAGCACGTTGTTCATCGCCAGCAGCGAATTGCGCCGCCTAAGCTTTCTTACCCGCTGAATCGCGAGCGCGCCGATCACGCCGATAATGGTGGAAATCGCGGACGACAGAAGGGCGATCACGACCGTGTTCAGCACGATAATGAGCAGCCGGGTATCCTGGAACACTTCCTCGTACCATTCCAGCGTGAAGCTCTCGAAACCGTGCATCGTCCCCGCGCTGTTGAACGAGTAAACCATCAGATAGAGAATCGGCGCGTACAAGACGACGAATACGGCGAACAGATAGACGTTGGCGAGCTTTCCGTTTTTCATTTTCATCGGATCGGATTCCTCGCTCCCCTGTTGCCGGTCATCAGCATGATCACGGCCATTACGATAATCAGCAGCACGGCGATCGCCGAGCCCATGCCCCAATCCTGCGTCACGAGAAAATGCTGCTCGATCGCCGTGCCCAGCGTCACGACGCGGTTGCCCGCGATAAGCCGGGTGATCATGAACAGCGACAGCGCCGGAATGAATACCGCCTGGCAGCCGACCTTCACCCCTTCGAGGGTGAGCGGGAACACGACGCGGCGGAACGCCATCCACGGCGAAGCCCCCAGGTCTCTGGCCGCGTACAGAAGCGACGGATTGATTTCCTCCAGCGCGTTATAGATCGGCAGAATCATGAACGGGATGAAAATATAGACCGACACGAACACGAAGCTGAAGTCGGTGAACAAAATTTGCCGCGTGCCGATTCCGACCGCTTCGAACACCGCATTGACGAAGCCGTACGTTCCGAACAGGCCGATGAAGGCGTACGTTTTGAGCAGCAGGTTGATCCAGCTCGGCACGATGATCAGCAGCAGCCATAGCTGCTTATGCTTCGCGCGCGTCAGCCAGTAGGCCGTCGGATACGCGACCAGCAGCGAGAACGCCGTAATCAGCAGCGCGTACCAGAACGAGTTGAACGTCATGCGAAGATACACGGGAGTCAGAAACTTCCGGAAGTTGTCCCATGTAAAATGCCCCTCGACGTCGAAAAACGAATTGTAGACGATCAGCACGATCGGAGTCGCGACGAACAGCAGCATCCATGCCGCATACGGAATAAGGTAGAGATTCCGCGCCCTCGTCATCGGCCGTCACCCGCGGAGCCCGCCTGCGCATGTTCGGAATACGATTCGAGCCTCTTGTCGAACTCCTCCTCCGTCTCGCCGAAGCGCATGACGTGGATCGCCTCCGGATCGAAGCGCAGCCCGATGCTGCTGCCGACCTCGGCCTTCTTCGTCGAATGGACGAGCCATTCGTTGCCCGCCTTGTCGTAGCCGCTGATCTCGTAGTGGACGCCGCGGAACAGCTGGCTGTCGACCTTGATCTCCAGATTGCCCTGCTCCGGCCCCGTAATCTCCAGATCCTCCGGGCGGATCATAATTTCCACCGGCTCGTTCGGAGAGAAGCCCTGGTCCACGCATTCGAACCGCTTCCCGGCGAATTCCGCGAGGAAGTCTTGAATCATGCGTCCGGGGACGATATTCGATTCGCCGATGAAGTCGGCCACGAACCGGTTGATCGGCTCGTCGTAGATGTCCGTCGGGGTTCCGCTCTGCTGAATCTCCCCTTCGTTCAGGACGAAGATCTCGTCCGACATCGCCAGCGCTTCTTCCTGGTCGTGCGTGACGAACACGAACGTAATGCCCAGCCGCCGCTGCAGCTCCCGCAGCTCGTACTGCATCTCCGTGCGCAGCTTCAGGTCGAGCGCCGACAGCGGCTCGTCCAGCAGCAAAATCTCCGGCTCGTTCACGATCGCCCGCGCGATCGCCACCCGCTGCCTCTGCCCGCCGGACATCTCCGTGATTTCGCGGTCCTCGTAGCCTTCCAGATTCACGAAGCGCAGCGCTTCCTTCACCTTCTCGGCGATGGCCGCGTTCTTCAGCTTCTTGATTCGGAGGCCGAAGGCGACGTTCTCGAACACGTTCAGATGCGGGAACAACGCGTAATCCTGGAATACCGTGTTCACCTGACGCTTGTCCGCCGGAACGTCGTTAAGCACCTTGCCGTTGAAGTAGATGCTTCCTTCCGTCGGCCGGATGAACCCCGCGATCAGCCGCAGGATCGTCGTCTTGCCGCAGCCCGAAGGCCCGAGCAGCGTGTAGAACTTGCCTCTCTCGATCTCGAAGCTGACTCGGTTAAGCACCGTATCGCGATCGTATTTTTGCGTCACGCCCTCGAATCGAATGATCGTGTTGTCCGTCATCTCCGGTTATCGTCCTCTTTTCCAGGCTTTCGCCCCTCGTCTTGTGACTTCATTATACAAAATTAGACCTTTCAGACCAATGGCAAAAAGAAGAGAGCGCCCGGGGAAACCCCCTGCGCTCCGCGCTTTGCCGAACAGCTCTCTTGCGGCCGAACGGATCATCCGCCGACCAAATCGATCTTGACCGCCGTCTTGTCGTCGGCGACCTTCAGCCGCGTATATTTGCCTTGCTGCGACTCGTCATATTCGTTCGCGATGAGCCAATCGACGTAGCCGGCCAAGCCTTTCTCGTCGATCAGCGCCGCCATGTCGGCCATCTGAGGGGCCGGCTCTCCCGCCTTGCGGGGAAGGAACAAACCGTCGGTCGCCAGCAGAATGGAGGCAAGCCGGATACGGTTGATGGATCCGTGCTCGACGTAGCGCTCCAAGGCCGGATCTCCGTTCAGAATGGCATAGCCTTCCGGCGTGTTCGTCTTCAACCGGTTCATCTTGATGACTTCGTACACGCGTCGGCGCACCTCTTCCGGCGGCAGTCCCTCCTGCGTGTACCGCTCCCATAGCCGTCGCGAATTTTCGTCGAAGTGGTCGACCTGATCGTGCGTCACCGTGCGTACCGTTCCGTCCCTATACACCGCGATCAGCATGCAATCGCCCGTCTGCGCGTACTCGATCTGGTGCTCGCCGATGCGGACGACGGCGATTCCCGCCGCCCATACGGCGTTTTTGTCATCTACGTCGACGCCCTTTTCGAGCATTCCCGCTCTTATTCGTTCATTGGCCCTCAGCACCAGCTCTCTTAGAGAAGCCGCTCCGTCCGACTCGCGATACGACTCGAACGCTTCCTTGGCGATCCGCGAGGCCAGATAACCTCCCGTCTCGATTCCCTCGAAGCTGACGAGCGAGGTCGCTCCGTCCAGCACGCCGTAGATGTTCTCCCTCTCGTTCAGGATGAGCGCGTCCTCGTTCCATTCGTTACAGCCCTGCACTGTGAGATGTTCGATTTTCACTCGCTTTTCCTCCCCCGTTTTCGGCCTTTTCAAGTTATCGTTTCGTCCCCAATAAAAGATTCAGAGCCGTTCAGGTCCGCATAGCCATCCATCCTTCTTCATCATAACAGTCATAAGCTTATGTGTCTCATCCGGATTTGCCGGGATAGACGGACCTCAAAATTCCGAAGCCGCCGCCGAAGCGGTGCTTGCAGCCACCTCCGTCACGATCTCCATCGAAACGAAAGAAACCC
The DNA here is from genome assembly GCA_023418755.1 of Bacillota bacterium. GTDB lineage: Bacteria > Bacillota > Bacilli > Paenibacillales > Paenibacillaceae > Cohnella. Next base: position 4,757 of record JAEZZE010000432.1, read on the forward strand.
GCCGGCTGCCGCCGAACGGGTCCTTCTTCCTTCTCTAAGATTACGCCACGCCCTCGGCCGCGCCTTGCTGCAGCTGGTACATCGCGAAATATTTGCCGCCCTGCTGCATCAGCTCGTCGTGGTTGCCGCGCTCGACGATCTTGCCGCGGTCCAGCACGAGAATCTGGTCGGCCGCGCGGATCGTCGACAGCCGGTGCGCGATGACGAACGTCGTGCGGCCGCGCTTCAGCACTTCGAGCGCCGCCTGGATAATCGCCTCCGTCTCGGTGTCGATGCTGGCCGTCGCTTCGTCCAGGATGAGAATCGCCGGGTCGAACGCCAGCGCCCGGGCGAAGGAGATGAGCTGCCGCTGCCCCGCGGACAGCGTGCTGCCCTTCTCGATGACCGGCTCGTCGAGACCTCCGGGCAGCTGCATGAACATCTCGTAAGCGCCGACGTCGCGAAGCGCCTGCTCGACCTTCTCCCGGGAAATCGACGGATCGTCCAGGCTGACGTTTGTAGCGATCGTTCCGGTGAACAGGAACGGGTCCTGCAGCACGATGCCCATATGCTGCCGAAGCTCCTGCTTCGATAGCTCCCGGACGTCCACTTCGTCGATCGTGATCGTTCCCCGCTCCACGTCGTAGAAGCGGAACAACAGGTTCAGGATCGAGCTCTTGCCCGAGCCCGTGTGCCCAACGAGGGCGACCGTCTCCCCTTGCCGCGCCGAGAACGAAATGTTCTTCAGCACGTCCTCTCCCGGTTTATAGGCGAACGTCACGTCCTTGAACTCGACGTTCCCTTTGTAACGCTCGATTCGGCCGTCGGACACCTCGATGCCCGGCTCGTCGAGCAGCGTGAACACCCGCTCCGCCGACACC
>JAEZZE010000028.1 GCA_023418755.1 Bacillota bacterium
GCGTAAAGAAGTTGTTCAGACACGTAATGAAGTTCACGATACATACGGTCGCCAGCGCCGGGCGGAGCAGCGGCAGCGTCACATAATACAGCGACTGGAAAAAGCCGCAGCCGTCGATCGAAGCCGCTTCTTCGATGGAAACCGGAATATCCTTGAGATAGTTTTGCAGGATCAGAATCGTAAACGGTAAAATGCCGCTAATGTACAAAACAATCAGACCGGTATACGTATCGTACAAATTCACATAACGTAGAAAGTCATACAGCGGACGCGCGGTGACGATGTCGGGAATGAGCATGGACGCCAGCAGAAATGCCGCCGCAAGCGTTAACCACCTGCTCTTAAAGCGAGCGAAGCTGAAGGCCGCCATGACGGAAATCATCATCCCGACGAGAATCGAAGCCCCGACAATGATCGCCGTGCTGCCGATTTTCTTCATCAGGCCTACGTTGTCGATCAAATACTTGTAGCTGTCCAGCGTCGGATGAAGCGGCCAATATTTGATCGGCTTGGAGAACAGTTCGCCCGCCGGCGTAATGGAGGAAATGAAAATCCACCATAACGGAAACAAGATGAGAAACGCCACAACGACTGCCAGCAACCACTTGAATCCGTGAACGATCAACGGGCGTGTAAACTTGGATACCATATTCGTTCGCTCCTTAATAATCGACGCGTTTGGCGGCCTTCATGCTGAGACCGCTGAGCAGGGCCATTACGATAAAGAGAACGACGGCGATCGAAGCGGCATAGCCCGTATTCAAGTTCGTGAAAGCCTCCGTCGTAATCCGATAAGCAATGAGCGCGGTACTCTCTCCCGGCCCCCCGCTGGTCATCGCGTAAACGACGTCGAAGGAAGTAATTCTCCACATCGTGAAGAAGATGCTAAGCACCCATATATTTTTCGAAAGCAGCGGCAGCGTGATGCGGAAGAAGGACCGGATCGGCCCCGCACCGTCGATTTTGGCCGCTTCGTACATGTCCGAAGGGATAAATTGCAAGCCGGCGAGAATGAGAATGGCGAAGAAAGGCAAGTCTTTCCATAGATCGACGGCAATGACGGCATAGCGGGCCGTATTCGTATGAATGAGCCAGTCCATGCTGAACGACGGGTTAAACCAGCGTACGAAATCGTTGATCAAGCCATAATCGTTGTTGAACGCCCATTTCGAAGCCATGGCGATGACGACCATCGGCATCGCCCAAGGCAGCAGCACGATCGTGCGCAGCAGCTTCTGGGCTTTGATCTTCATGTTCAAAATAAGCGCTAATGCAATGCCCAATACAAGATGCCCGATCATCGACCCGACCACGAAAATGACCGTAAACTCAATCGAAGTCAGCATCTTGGAATCGTGAAACATATCGACGTAGTTGCGGAAGCCGACGAATTCGTGCAGCCCCCGAAGCAGCTTAATATCGTAAAAGCTGACCCGAAACGTCTCGAGAATCGGATACACGGTAGTGAACAATCGGATCAGCAGCGCCGGGAGGACAAGGACCCAAGCCAGGGTCAAATATTTTTTGCTCAAGTACATGGCAAAGCGCCTTTCCTTTGGAGTATCGATGCGAGCGTCGGTCCGCCGGCAAGCCGAGGATGATCCAATCGCCGCATCGATCATCCTCCGGCCGATTTGCTTGCGGAACCGCGCCTGCCGAGCCTGCCTTATTTGTATCTCTCGACGGCCTCCTGAGCCTTCGCGCAAAATTCGTCCAGCGTAATTTTGTCTTGAATGTAGTTCTGGAAGAGCGTGCCCATCTCGGAGATGAACTCCATCGTCTGCGGAAGCATCGGACGGCCGCGAACTTCGCTTGTTTGTTGAATCTGCGTGTACACTTCCTTAATGTCGCCGGATACCTCTTCGTTGGCGGCGGCATCGGCTCTTGCCGGGTATTTGCCGAAGTGTTTCCAACCGCTCAACTCGCCGTCCACGCTCGCCGCATACTTCAGGAACTTGACCGCCGCTTCCTTGTTTTTGGAGGACGAGTTCAGGACAAAGCTCCACGAATCGGTGAAAATGCTGCGCTTGGCGAATTGCGGCATGTTGATCATATGGATCTGATCTTTGCCGTAACGGCCCGCTTGCTGATAGTCCGTTCCGGTCCCCCACATCAATACCATCCCGTATTTGCCGTCGATGAACTTCTGGTTCATCTGCTCGTACTTGTCGGCGATCTGATCGACCGGCGTGACTTTCCACGTGTTCGCCATATCGTACATGAACTGAACGGCTTTGCGGCTGCCCTCGTTGGTCCAGTCGAAGTAGTCTCCGCCGAACAGGTTCACGAAGGTCGCGATCTCGTTGAACACGTACGTCTTTTCCCAAGATCCGCCGTAGCCGTATTGTCCGTCTTTCGTAGCGGCTTTCATAAACTTGACGAAGTCCTCTTCGGTCTCGATCGAGGTCATGCCCGCTTCATCGAGCTTCTTCTGATCGACCCACAGGCCCAGGTAGCCGGAGTAGCTCGGCACGCCGATCACATCGCCCTTGGACGAGGTCAGCATGTCTTCCATGTAGCCTTTCGGAAGCTGACTGTAGATATCCTCGGTCAATACGGTGTCTTGCAGCGGCTCCAGCCAGTTGGCATTTTTGAAGGAAGTCGCCATCTCGTCGTTCACTTCCAAAATATCGACCGAGCTGTCGCCCGACGACAGAATGGTCGAAACCTTCTGCTGGCGCGTATCGGAATCGGTCGGAGCGGCTACCCAGTTGATCTTGACGCCGCTTTTCTCCTCCGCTTCCTTCAGCCACTCCTGGAAGCCCGGCTTGGTCGACTGAATCGTGTAGAGCGTAATTTCACCCTGCCCGTCCGATTTGCTCTCGGAGCTGGATGCGGGGCTCGACGAAGCGGCTCCGGTGCCGGACGAGTCCTTGTTGGAGCCGGAGCCCGAACAAGCCGATAACAGGACGGCAAATGCCGTGATCGTTGCCAAAACAAAGGATGCTGACTTTTTCACGTCTATTCTCTCCCTTTTCATTTTGAACTTCGCGGCGAACCCGGAAGGTCCGGTGCGCTTCGTACAACTCAAGTATAGGAGAGCCGCAAATCCGAAAATACAACTGATATTGATCAAAAATGTGTAAGATTGTGAGGTGTATTGAACTTTAAAAGCGGCGATGTTAGACTGAAAGCCAAATTCCGCAGACAGGAGAAGCGCTATGAGAATCCGCAGCAGCATCCGGTACAAGCTGAGCGTTTTTCTGTTGATTTCCATCATCCTTCCGATCGCGGCCTCCATCTTCCTTTCCTTCTTCTACACGAAGCATTCCCTGAAAGAGGACGCCGTCCGCGAAAATTCCAATATCGTCCATCAGGGCGCGACCAGTCTGATGAGCCAGCTGCAACAGATGAACAATCTCTCCCTGTCCGTCTATACGAACGTCCATGAGGCGAGCAGTTTGTACAACATCCTGAATCGCGGCAGAAGCGATTTCATGGTGGAACGAAACCTCTACTCCGGCCTGCACGCCATCGAGCAATCCGCCAAGGAAGTTCAGCAAGTGTACTTGTATTCCGATCTGGCCGATCAGTCTTACTTGCTCATTAACGGTTTTCTGAAGCGCGATGTCGGCCAGGCGGGCCTCGAAGGGCATTTCGTTCAGCCTCTCAACAAGGACGATCCTTATTTCGAGCCGCCGCATGTCTCCCACAATTACGGCATGGAGGAATTTCCCTACAGCCCGGTCAACACGGTGCTGACGATTCATCGTCCGGTGTACCGAGCTCCGTTGAAGGAGCGCATCGGGGTATTGTCTATCGACTTCAAGCTGGATATGCTGCGCAACCTGAGCGATATGCTGTATGACAAAGGCAACGAGCATCTCTATTTGCTGGACGATACCGGAACGACGGTCTACTCCTCCGAGACCGAGTGGATCGGGCAGAAACCGCCCCATAGCTGGCTGCTGCACGCACGCTACAACCTGTTTCAATCGGGCTATTTTGACTGGGAGGAGGACGGGTTTCACGGGATCGTGATCTATGAGAAATTCGAGCTGCTCGGCCGGGTGTGGACGATTGCCAAGCAAATTCCGAACGACTACCTGTACTCCAACGCCTCGCGCGTGCTGCAGATCAATATGATTTTGCTGGTGTCGTTTCTGTTTGTCGCCATCGCCGCTACGCTGTTCGTCTCCGTCAAGCTGACCGCGCCGATCAAGCGGCTGACCGAATCGATCAAGAAAATCAAGCTGGGCAAGCTGAAGCTCGACATCGTCCCGGATCGCAGCGACGAGGTCGGCGTGCTCGGCCATACGATCAAAAACATGGTCGACACCATCGACAATCTGATCATGCGCGAGCTTCGGCTGGAGCTGGCCAACAAGAACAATCAGCTTAAGGCGCTGCAAGCGCAGATCAATCCGCATTTTATATACAATACGCTGCAGTCGATCGGCTCCGTGGCGCTGCACCATCAGGTGCCCAAAATTTACGAGCTGACCTCCTCACTCGGAGCGATGATGCGCTATAACATGAACACGGAAGAATCCGTGGTCCCGCTGTATAAAGAAATTTCGCACGTCGGAGCCTATTTGGAGCTGCAGAAGCAGCGTTTCAAAGATCGGCTTAGCTTCCAAGTGCGGACAGACGAGGCCAATCTCGCGTTCAAAATGCCGAAAATGATTTTGCAGCCGTTGGTGGAAAACTGCTTTAAGCACGGCTTTGAGAATAACGGCGGCCCGCTTGAGATTACGCTTGCCTGTCAGAGCGACGACGAAGCGCTGCGAATCGTCATCGTAGATAACGGCTTGGGCGTCCCGCCCGAACGCCAGCGACAGCTGGCCGAATCCATTGAACAAGGGGAAGCCGACGGCGATTCGGACGGAAGCATCGGCCTCATCAACGTCATCTCCCGGCTGCGGCTGTACAATGGAGAGGAGTCGCAATTGCTCGTCCGCAATGCGGAACCTGCCGGCTTCTCTGTCACATTAGTTATACCCGTGAGAAAGGAGGGGGCATCCGCATGAAGGTGCTGATCGTAGACGATGAACAGGACGTAAGAGATTCGATTCGGCTGCTCGTCAACTGGGGCGAATTCGGAATTACGCGCATTTTGGAGGCTGCCGACGGTGCGGCGGCGATGGAGC
>JAEZZE010000388.1 GCA_023418755.1 Bacillota bacterium
TGCCAGAACGGCGTCTTCTGCATTCTCGCCATTTGCTGCTTGTGGCCGACGATCGAGACGCGCGTGGCGAGCAGCACGGGCACGAGCATCATCAGGAACGACGCTCCGGCGGCTATTCCGCCGTACAGATAGGCCTGCTCGTTCAAACGAACCGTCATGCGGGCCCGCTGCACGAATTCCAAAAATCCGTTGGAAGCGCCCAACACCTTCGTCAGTCCCAGGCCGATGAAAGGACCAAGAATCCAGGCGAAGCCGCACAGCAGCAGCCCTTCGATCGCGAACGAAGCGACCACCTGCCATCTGGCCGCGCCGCGGCTCCGCAGAACGGCAATCTCGTTCTTCTGCCGGTCGATGATCAGATTGGACACCATGAACATATAGAAGCCGAGCATGATCAGCACGGGCACGTTCAAAGACCACATCAGCTTGCCGAGCTGCTTCGAGCGCTCGAAATATTTCTCGATCGTGGGAATCGTCGGGGCGCCGAATTCGGACTGGAACGCGGCCGATCTCGATTGAGCTTCGGCCCGGATCGCCTTGTCCGTGGCGATGAAGTCGTTCACGTTGCGAAGCTCCATCTTCGTGTAGTCCAGCACGAAATACCAGCCGCTTGCGGTAACCGGCACTCTGCCGCCCCGGATAAACTCGTTCTCGAACAGCTCGTAGTCGGCGACGAACGCCGCGCCCAAATCGCTCAGGCTCGAATTCCGGAAGTACGGATCGTCGTATTCCAGCTTCGTGAACATGCCGACGGGCTTGATTTTGACCGTTCCCTGTATGCTGTCGTCCTTGAGCAGCATCACTTGGTCGAGCACGAGCCCGAACCGGATCAGCGCCTGTTCCGTCAGCATGACTTCGTATACGCCGTCCACGGGCTGCTTGGCGGGCATCCGTCCGTCCACGATCCGGATATGCTTCTCGAAATCGCTGAAAGTCCGGATCGTCGTCGTGGGCGCGTTTTTCTTATCCGGTTCTTGCTCGGGAACGAGCCGGATCGACTTGCTTCTCCGCTCCTTCACCAATTCCTTGACCGGAATGCCGAATCCCGGAGCGGCGGATTGCTCCATGTACCGGTCCAGCGTATCGATCACGGACTGCCGCCTCTCCAGGCTTTCGTTATAAAATCCGACCAACGACCAGTGTTGGCCGGGATAGACGCCTCTCTCCGTCTGGAACGTCTCCAAGTCTTTGACGAGCATGCGGCTCAGGATCGCTTCGGAGTAGATCGGCATCGTGCCGACAAGCGCCACGGTCATGAGTATGCCGAAAAACAAGCTCGATACGAGCCATTTATTTTTGACCATTTTACGGATGATCATGATGAACAAAGCCAACGCGTTACCTCCTCTTGCGGCCCGAATGCGAATCCCGTTACTGCAGCACGATAATTTGGCCTTCTTCTAGCCCTTTGACGATCTCTACTTCCGTGGAGCCGACCAGGCCGGGCTCTACGTCGACCTCCCGCAGCCTCTCTCCGTCCTCCAGCACGCGGACGAAATTGCGTCCCAAGTACGAGCGCAAGCCGCTCCGCGGTATTTTGACCACGTCGTCCCGCTGCTGCGTAATGATTTTCACGTCCGCGATCGATCCGATTTTGGCTTCTTTCGGCAGATTCGGCAGCTCGATGTACAGCGTTCTGGCATACTTCTCGGCCAGTTGCTGGTTGAGCGTCTCCGGAGCGGAGGACGGCGTCTGGGTTACCGTGCCGACGATTTTCTCCCCCTTCAAAGACACTTCCGCCGGAACGCCGACCTGCACCTCGCGAATGTCGTTGGCGTTGTCGACGCGCAGGGAAATGCGCAGGCTGGAAGGATCGGCTATCGTGACGAGCGTCTGATACGCCTCGACGTAGTCGCCCTCCGTCAAAGATTCGGCGAACACGACCTGTCCGTCGATCTCGGAAACGAGCTGCTTGGAATTGAACTGCTTGGACAGCCGGTCGTACTTCAATTGTTCGATTTCAACCTGAAGTCCGGCGATATTGAAAGCCTGCTGGTCGGATTCCCGGGCTTGCCGGAACGCGTATTTCGCTTTCTCCAGCTCCAGCTGCTGCTCCTTGAGCTGGATGTCCAGTCCGTCCACGATCAATTGCACGAGCAGATCGCCCTTTTTTACCTGGTCGCCGGACTTGACGAGGATCTCGTCGATCCGCCCGCCTTGCCCGGAAAATTGCGCGATGCTCGTGGAGACGGATTCGAAAACTCCGCTCCCGGATATCGCCTTAACGATCGAGCCTTTCTCCGCGGTAACCGTCGAATAGTTTTCTTGCCGCGGCTTGACGAGCGGAGGCTTAAGCTCTTCCTCCTCCTTCGGCAGCAGCGAGCAGCCCGCCAGCGTGGCGCCGACCGTGAAAACGATTCCAAGAATAGTCGATTTTCTAAGAGCGCGAGACAATTTGTCCATCCTCCAGTTCGTATACGTGGTCTACGATTTCCATGATTGCCGGGTCGTGCGTCGTCAGGGCGATCGTCACCCCGCTGCGCTCCACCAGATCCCTGAACGCTTTTATGATTTGCAAGCCCGTCCGGCTGTCCAGCTCCGCCGTAGGCTCATCCGCCAAAATCAGCTTCGGCTTATGGGCAATGGCGCGGGCGATCGCCGTTCTTTGCTGCTCGCCGCCGGACATCTCGAACGGACGGTGGTGCATCCGTTGCTTCAGTCCGACCCGTTCGAGCGCCTGCGTCGCCGCCTGCTTGCGCTCCTGCGCCGGGTAACCCGCGACTCTTAGCACGAATTCCACGTTCTCGTAAGCCGACATTAAGGGAATCAAGGCGAACGATTGGAAAATAAGCCCCATTTCCTTGCGCCTGACCTCGTCTCTTTCCTTGCCCGACATCGAGGTGAGCTCCCGTCCGTCGAACGTAATCTTGCCTTCCGTCGGTTGATCCAACGCGCTCAGCAGGTTAATGAGCGTCGTTTTGCCGGAGCCGGATCTTCCTTTCAGGGCGACCAGCTTCCCCGCCGTTAGCCGGATATCCACGTCCTTCAGCACCGTGACCGCTCCCGACCCTCTGCCGAACACGCGCTTAATGCCCTCGGCGCGGATGATTTCCCCGTCCGCCGTCCCGCCGCTTGCCATCGATTGCCCTCTCCCCTCGGCACGAAACGTCCTCTTTGTTTTCCATTATTTTCAATACTTCTTCCACTATAGCACAGCCCCCGCCGGAGTCAATTTCTTCTATCTAACTAAATATAGTTCGAAATGATCCGCAAAAGCGGAAAATTCTCGCAAAAGAATAATATTGCCCATGAAAAAAATAAATTTACCCCTCCTGTCTCGCTTTCGGCCGTGCCGGAAGGGACGGGAATCGATTGCGGGAAAACGGAATATGCAGTAGAATAGTCGTGAAAATGGTTTTCTTGACATGGGGTATTATTAAGAAATTTATTTTCTAGAACAAAGAGGGAAAGCCATGAGCATACTCCACGCGATTCGGGAAGGATGGGACGGTTTTCATCTGAAGGAACGCGCATTGGCCGAATTCCTGCTCCAGCATCCCCATGAAGCCGTCCAGATGACGATTACGGAGCTGGCGCGGCGTTCCGGAAGCAGTCCCGCGACGATCTCGCGCTTTTGCAAAACGTTCCATTCCCACAGCTTTCCCGACTTCAAACAGCGCCTGGCGACCGAGCTCGTCCAAATGACGTCCACTTCGACCCGTTACCAGGATATCGTGGCGGGCAATCCGTTGCCCGAGATCGTGTCCGCCATTACGTCGAACCATCTGAAGTCGATTGCCGACACGACCCAAGTGCTCGATCTGGCGCAGCTTCGCCTCGCGATCGATGCGCTCCATAACGCCTCGCGAATCGATCTGTACGGATCGGCGACATCGGGGATCGTGGCCCAGGATTTCTTTCACAAACTGGTTCAGATCGGCAAGGCGGCGGCCGCGTTCTCCGATCCCCACCTGCAATTGACGTCGGCCGCTTCGCTGACGGACAAGGACGTCGCGATCGGCATCTCGTATTCGGGAGAGACCCAGGAGACGATCCATTCGCTTCGCTGCGCGGCCGAACGGGGGGCGACGACGTTGTCCATCACCCGCTACGGCGCGAATTCGCTGGCCGAACAAGCGGGCATCAACCTGTTCACTTCCTCGGCGGAAGTCGGAATGCGGCGCGGGGACATGGCTTCGCGCATGGCGACGCTCCACGTGATCGACGTGCTGTTCATGGGACTGGTCAGCGAGCATTTCGAGCTGTACGTCCCGAGGCTGAAGCAATCTTACCAGACGGTAGACCATTACTCATTGGGCAAAGAGGAGAGAAAATCGAGATGAACATTATCACGTTCGAGAGCGACGAGAAGCTTAACGAAGCGGCGGCCAATATCATCGCCGGTCAAATTCAGACGATTCCGAGACCGGTGCTCGGACTGGCTACCGGAGGAACTCCGGTCGGCATTTACGAACGGATCGTGCGCGATTACCGGAGAGGCATGGTCAGCTTCCGGAACGCGACCGCTTTTAACCTGGACGAATACGTCAACTTGCCGGCCGATCATCCGGAAAGCTACCATTCCTACATGAACGCTCATCTGTACTCGCATATCGACCTACCGGTATCCCGGCAGCATATTCCGAACGGCAACGCCGCGGATCTGGCGGAGGAATGCCGCCGCTACGACGAGGCGATCGAGCTCTCCGGGCAGATCGACCTGCAGTTGCTCGGTCTCGGGCATAACGGCCATATCGGCTTTAACGAGCCTTCTCCCTCCTTGGTCAGAGGGACCCATATCGTGGAATTGGCGGAGAAAACCCGTCAAGCGAACGCCCGCTTCTTCGATTCGATCGACGATGTGCCGAGACAGGCGCTGACGATGGGCGTCGGCACGATTCTGAAAGCGAAGAAAATTATGCTGGTCGTAAAAGGCGCGGATAAAGCGGACATTGTCCGGGAAGCGCTGCAAGGACCGATTACGACGAACGTGCCGGCCTCGCTGCTGCAAACCCATCCGAACCTGATCGTCCTTCTCGATTCCGCCGCGGCAGGTAAACTGGCATGAACGGGACGCCGAAGGAACTGTTGGTCGCCGGCGCCCGGGTCGTCGCTCCCGGCGGTACGATCGAGAACGGGTACGTTCATGTTCAAGGGGACAAAATCGCGACGGTCGGGAGCGTCTCGGAGCTGACCGGCCGGTTAGCGCATGTCGAACGGGTCGACGCCGGGGGCGCCTGGCTCGTGCCCGGCTTTGTCGACGTTCACGTGCACGGAGGAGCGAATCGCGACTTCATGGACGCCGACGAGGAAGCCGTCCGGGAAATTACGAAGTTTCATGCCTCGAACGGAACGACGAGCATGCTCGCGACGACGTTGACGGCGTCGCGCGAGGATTTGACCGCCGTCATCGCGCTGGCGGCCGATTACATGTCCAAGCCGATGCCTTACGCCAAGGTGGTCGGCGTGCATCTCGAAGGCCCGTTCGTCAACGTCAAATGGAAGGGCGCCCAGAATCCGGCTTACATCCTTCCTCCCCAGCCGGAGTGGCTGGACGATTGGGTCGGCCGTTTTCCCGGCGTCATCAAGCTGCAGACGCTTGCGCCGGAGATCGAAGGCTCGCTCGACTATATCGGGAAGCTGGCCGCCAACGGCATCGTCCCCAGCTGCGGTCATACCGACGCGACTTACGATCAGATCATCGCCGCCGCGGATCGCGGCTTGCGCCACGCCGTTCATACGTTTAACGCGATGACGCCGCTGCATCACCGCAATCCGGGCACCGTCGGCGCGGTGCTGACGGACGACCGCATCGTCGCCGAGGTGATCGCCGACGGCCACCACGTTCACCCGGCCGGCATCAAGCTTATTACCCGGGCCAAAGGCGCGAACAACGTCATCCTCGTCACCGACGCGATGGCTGCCGCGGGCATGCCCGACGGCGATTACGACCTCGGCGGACTGCCCGTTCGCATGAAATGCGGCGTCGCCCGGCTGAAAGAGAACGACAGTCTGGCCGGCAGCACGCTGACGATGATCTCGGCCGTCCGTTTCCTCGTCCGGGAGATCGGCGTTTCCCTGGAGGAAGCCTGCCTGATGGCCAGCGCCAATCCCGCACGCCAGCTCGGCCTGGACGGCTCGATCGGCTCGATCGAAGCCGGCAAGCAGGCGGATTTCCTGCTGCTGGACGATGCGCTTGCGCTGCAATCGACGTGGATCGACGGCAAGAAGCTGTTTTCCTAAGCTTGAAAAAACGGTTCCCCTGTCCTTAAACAAAGGACGGCGGGAACCGTTTTTTCCCTGGATGACTATCCATGGGCGACTATCCATCGTCGACTATTTATTGCTGACCAGTTGATCTACTTGAACTCGCTAGGGCCTCATGGAGTAAAGAATGTACGAAATATCGAAAAACCTTTCGCTATGACCTCGCTTGCGCGCCGATGCGCGTGCGATTCCTTCGCGCTTCCCCCCTTTCAGGCACCAAAATAATCGGTCGAAGCCGCCCGGTTACGGCCTGCCAGATCGTTATTAGGCCGATCTATCGGCGCAGTCGTCGCGATAACGATCCGCCAGAACGTTATCAGGCCGATCAGCGGCGGATTCGTCGCGATAACGGCTCACCAGACCGTTAACAGGCCAATCATCGGCGGATTCGTCGTAATAACGGTCCACCAGACCGTTATCAGGCCGATCAGCGGCGGATTCGTCGCGATAACGGTCCACTAGACCGTTATCAGGCCGATCAGCGGCGGATTCGTTGCAATAACGGTCTACCAGACCGTTATCAGGACGATCAGCGGCGGATTCGTCGCAATAACGGTCCACCAGACCGTTATCAGGCCAATCATCGGCGGATTCGTCGCAATAACGGTCTACCAGACCGTTATCAGGCCGATCAGCGGCGGATTCGTCGTAATAACGGTCCGCCAGACCGTTATCAGGCCGATCAGCGGCGGATTCGTCGCAATAACGGTCTACCAGACCGTTATAAGCAGCCATGCGCCCGGTTTTGCTCACTTAACGGTCTGCCAGACCGTTACTGGCAGTCACGTAGGTGATGTAAATTAGTCTGTGTACCATGATCTGGATTGTTCCAGAACATAAAAAAGTAGGGTATCCTCGGGATTGCCGATCACCAAGAAGGAGCCCTACTCGATGACTAATATACCCGAAAATGCGTTCAATGATCTACTTGAAAATACTGTTACTAAATTGAGTTCAAGAGAAGTTGGAACTCTTGCTTCGCGAAGAAATCAAAAACTACATGGCCGTAGAACAACCCCCTTCACGTATTAGTCGAAATGGCCATTACTCACGCACGTATCAAACTCGGTACGGTTTCATTGTCAACCTGCGCGTGCCGCGCGACCGTAAAGGCACGTTCCATACACCATATTCATGCCTTATCAGCGCAGGGAAGGTTGGCTTGAAGAAGCCATCATCCACATGTACAAAGGCGGCATGAGCACGCGAGAAGTCGCTAAGTTCATCGACAGCATGTTTGGCACGCAATACTCGCCGACGACGATCAGCAACATAACGCAAACGGTCATGGAGGACATTGAAGCTTGGCAGAAACGACCTCTAGAGAAACGCTACTCCGTCATCTATCTGGACGGTCTATACGTGAAGCTTAAACGTAATTCGGTAAGCAGCGAAGTCGTGTACCTTGCCATGGGCATTGACGAGAAAGGGACCCGTCAGATCCTTGGCTTTTACGTCGGGGGACATGAAAGCTCCAATGGCTCTTTCGAGCAATTAGACTTGCGAAAGCCCCACCATAGTCATGTGCTCATATGTGTGAATAAGGCAGTCATCGTTTTTTGCGCTCGACTCATCCGGGGTGTGCAAACGGGGCATCAATGATACGTCAACGCTGACGACATCGACCCGGAAACGGGATTTTGCGTGGCACGTTAACCGAATTCGTCGAGCATCGGACGCAAATTCGCGGGTTTGCGAAATTTTCGAGCTGCGCTCCTTCCCGTTTCGTTTTACAAAATAATAAGCAATAAAAAGTTTCGCAATGGGAAACCCTGTAATTCGCAGAAATACTTTAATTGAGGACGAGGAGTAACGAAAACCGGTCATTTCCGGCAATTCGGGTCGTTTCGAAAGCTTCGATCCGTCCACGGGTTTCGACAACGTTCGACCTCGATCGGAAAGCCCTTACATATTGTGAAATAAAGTTTCACAAATAACCGTTGACCTTTGAAATAAAAGTATGATACTATTCGCTCAAGCGCTTCACCATCACTTGTTAGTTCATTCAAAAACCGGGAGGTCATGCAAAGTTATGTTCAAGAAAAAAAGCGCTCTCCTCATTCTCGTCTTTCTTTTGGTAGCGTCTTCATTGGCCGCGTGCAGCTCCAAAAAAGACAACGCCCAGCCGTCCGCCTCGTCGCCGGCCGCCTCGAGCCAGAGCCCGGACTCGTCGGCATCGCCGGACAACAAGACGGAAGATCCGATCAAGTTCTCGGTCTTCTACTCCGACAACGCGACGCTGCCGTTCAAAGAAGACTGGCTAACGGTCCAGGAAGTGCAAAAACGCTTTAACGCCGACATCAAGTTCGAAATCATTCCGATCGCCGACTATCAGACGAAGGTTTCCCTCGCCCTGAATACCGGCAACAACGCTCCGGACGTCATCCTGTATCAGTCCACCAAAGGCGAGAACGCCTCCCTGGCGCTGAACGGCGCGATCGTTCCGATCAGCGACTACTCCGACTGGACGCCGAACTTCAACAACCGCGTCAAAGCCTTCGGCCTGGAGGATCAAGTGTCGAGCCTGAACCTGAAGGACGGCAAACGCTATTATCTGCCCTCTCTATACGACAAGCCGTTCTACGACGGCGGTCTCATCCTCAGGGAGGACCTGCTGGCGAAATACGGGCTGCAAGCGCCGAAAACGTTTGACGACCTTTACGCCGTGCTGAAGAAGTTCAAGGAAGAAAATCCGGATTCCTACCCGCTGACGATTCTAGCCGGCCCTCGCGTGCTCTATCGCATGACGATGCCGTCCTACGGAATCAGCGTCGGCAAGAACGGAGCCGACGGCTCCAAGACGCTCAGCTGGGATTACGCGAACCAGACGTACTTCCCGGGCGCGACCAGCGACCAGTACAAGGAATACATGAAGTTCTTCTCCAAGCTGCACGCGGAAGGCCTGCTCGACCCGGAAATGGCGGACCCGATCGACGGCGACAAATGGTCGCAGAAGATGGCCACCGGCAAATCGTTCGCCACCTACGCTTATTACGACCAAATCGGCGGCGTCGAGAGCGCCGCGACGGAAGCCGGCTTCAAGCTGCAGATGTATCCTCCGCTCGCCGGACCGGCCGGAGCGCATCACCAGCAGAAGAGCAGCACCGGATCGGGCATCCTGTTCCCGAAAAAGACGGCGGACCGTCCGGACTTCGAGCGCCTGGTCAGAACGATCGACGAAATCTTCTTCTCCGAGGAAGGCGCGAAAATCTGGGGTCTCGGCGTAGAAGGCCAGACGTACACGATGGAAGGCGATAAAATCAAGTACGCCGACGACATCGTCAACTCGCCTAACGGCATCTATAAAGAAATGCAGCTGAAATACGGCGCGGGCTCCGACGTTACGCAGCTCGTATGGATCAACGCCCAGGAAATGACGAAATACGACGAGAACTACGGCCAGATCAACGCCGTCGTCGCCGGAATGCCTGATGCGATCCAAGCGATTCCTCCGACGCCGATGTTCGACGACATGGTGGCCGAAGAAGCCGCGTCCCTGCAAACGCCGCTTGCCGACACCTTCGAGGTTTGGGCCGACGCGTTCCTGACCGGCAAGAAGAGCTTGGATAAAGATTGGGACCAGTACGTCAAGGAAATGAACGGGCTGCAAATCGAACGCTTCGCCCAGCTGTACAACGACAATTTGAAATAAGGCAAGGATTCCGATATTTCTGAAGCGATACGAATAAAGACCTGCCAGGAAAACGGAGAGTCACGGGTTGACCGACATTTCCGCGGCAGGTCTTTACTCATACGAACGTACGCCCCTATCGTCCCTCATCTATGCGAAGAAGGTGAAGCAATGACAGATTCGACAATCCTTTCGAAAACTCCGAGCGGAAAAGTTGTCCCTCCGAACCCGAAGTGGCGCCATTTCCGCCGTTATTGGCAGCTCTACGTCATGATGCTGCTGCCGTTAAGCCATTTCCTGCTGTTCAAATACGCCCCGCTCATCGGCAACATGCTCGCTTTCCGTCGCTACCGGCCGGGCATGGGGCCTTACGGGACCGAATGGGTCGGACTGGCCTATTTCGAGCGCTTCATGCAAGACCCGGCCTTCTGGCGGGCCTTCAACAACACGCTCATTCTGTCGTTCGGGAATATTCTGATCAATTTTCCGATCCCGATCATCTTCGCCTTGCTGCTGTACGAGGTGCGCTCGAAGCGGTTCCGCAAATTCGTGCAGACGGTGAGCTACATGCCGAGGTTCATCTCCACGGTCGTCGTCATCGCCATTATGGGCGAGCTGCTGTCTCCAAGCTCCGGTCTGCTGAACCGCGTGCTGGGCAGTCTGTTCGGCATGGATCCGATTTATTTCACCAACGAGCCGCAGTTCTTCCGGCCGCTCTATATTTTATCGGAAACGTGGCAATTTACGGGCTGGACCGCCATCATCTACCTGGCCGCCATTACCGGCGTCAACCGGGAGCTGTTCGAAGCGGCGGACATCGACGGGGCTTCCCGCTTCCAGAAGGTCATTTACGTGACGATTCCGTCCATCATGTCGACGATTATGGTCATGCTCATCCTGAATGTCGGGTCGCTGCTCAGCCTCGGCTTCGAGAAGGTGCTGCTCATGTACACGCCGTCCAACGCCATGGTCAGCGACATTATCGACACGCTCGTCTATCGAACCGGTCTGACCAACCAGAACTATTCGTACGCGACGGCGATCGGCCTGTTCAGCGGAGTGATCGGCGTCATTCTCGTCTCCACCACGAACTGGTTCAGTAAAAAAATGTCGGGCGAAAGCATCTACTAATCCGGAAAGGAGCAGCCCCTATGAATACGCCGCG
>JAEZZE010000107.1 GCA_023418755.1 Bacillota bacterium
GGTGTCCGAGGACCAGCTCTTCTACCTGATGAGCCGCGGCCTGTCCGAAGCCGACGCGACGCAGATGATCGTCATGGGCTTCATCGAGCCGTTCACGAAGGAACTTCCGATGGAGTATGCGGTTGAGATGAATCGATTGATCAAATTCGAAATGGAGGGCAGTATCGGTTAAGTTACTGCCGGAACAATGCACAAAGGGCGAAAATGGGAAATATCCATTTTCGCCCTTTGTGTTCGGATATCAAATAGGATGTAGAGATCCGGCGGCGGGGTTTACCGTTCTTTGCCTCTTTTGCCGGTATCCCGTCCACTCAGTTTGGACGCATGCCTCCTGCGAGATCGGTCATGGCATAACCTTCATTTGTCTTTATCCCGAAAGCTCAGAAACCTGGTTATTTAGCGTTTAGGGATAAGCGATCCCGTTTATTAGCCAGTTGATCATCCTCATGTCTGTGAATTAGCGTTCATCAGCTTCTTAGGTGTCCCAGCGACTCAGTTTGAGACCCTATTTTGGGAAAAGAACGAGATTATGGAATGTGAGGGTTTGGCTTCGTTCGGTTCGAAAAGGAGCAGCTCATCCCATTTTTTAGATAAGGTTGCCGTGAGGCTCGAGTCAGTCTGCCGGACCGGGAACGGCCGCCAGACTTTCGTGATCCCCGGATAGACGATTGTGGGAGAATGGATGCGATCCGCGAACAACTGGACGTGACCCCCAACTGACTCAACGGGATAGCGGCAAAAGGGGGCAAAAAGCGGTAGGACAGGTGTGGCGTGAACTGAATGGAGGGGTTAGCGGCAAAAGAAGCAGAGAATGAAAGGGCAGAGAAAGAACGAACTGATGGAACGGGATAGCGGCAAAAGGGGGCAAAAGCGGTAGGCCAGGTGTGGCGTGAACTGAATGGAGGGGATAGCGACAAAAGACGCAGAGAATGAAAGGGGAGTTCGCCGAATAAGCCCGTCCCCCCGTGGGCTTATCTTAGTTTCCACAACTTGCTGGAAGTATACTGCTTTCTTCACACCACAAACTCCACAAATTCGGGTTTCCGAAGCATGCCGTCGCGGGTCCATTGCCGATGGCGCACGCGAGCTTGGATGGACGGGTCGACGTAGACGAAATCCCTGTCTTCATGCGTCGCCAGCTTGCCGCATACGCCGAGGAACGCGTTTATGTGCGCGGAAGGAACGCCATGCTCCAACAAGCCGGCGATACGGTCCCGATGCCGGACGAGCCAGCCGAACTGGTTTTTGCGATAGCCCGCGATTTGCACGACGGCGTAGTCGTAGTCGCGAATTTTGAGCCAGCTGTCGTCTCTGCGCCCGACGTATGCGCTCGTTCGCCGTTTGGCTACGATTCCCCTTACCCCGTTTCTTCTCAACGCTTTGAACAAAGCCACTCCCGAATGCTCTATCCCTATAGCTGAGGAGATATAGCGATTAGTCCCCAGCACCTCTCTAAGCAGTTTTTTTCGCTCGATTAAAGCCAGGGGACGTACGTCCCGGCCGCGGTAGCGCAAAATGTCGTAGACGATGTAATGCGCCGGGCTGCGCACGGACGCTTCCCGGATGCTTAGCGGCTTCGTCAGCTTGCATCGGTCGAGCGCCGCTTCGCGGTCGATCTTCCCCGACACGGGGTCAATGCAGCAAGCCTCGCCGTCCAACACGACGTCGGAATTGTCGAGGACGGGCACGGGATGCAGTTCGGGGTACTGCCGGGTGATGTCGCGGCCGTGCCGGGTGAACAATCTGACGATGCCTTTTTCCATCGCCAGAATCAAACGGTGGCCGTCGATCAACGGCTCGAATATGTAACGTTCGTCGTCGAACGGGTGCTTGTGCTCTACCGGCAGCATGGGAGGAAGAAACATAACGGCGCGGCTCCTTCGTCAATAGGTTTCAAAACAAAAAAAGGAGTCACTTGCAGAGCGACTCCAAGGAGTAAAAAGGTTATGAAGAAAAGCCGGAACCCGAAGGGTTGCCGCCTTATCTATATACAATGATATAAGATTCGTATAGATTTGCCACTAGGCGATTGTTGGCACGAGAAACTTAACCTTCCTTACATGCATAGTTTTTGCGCGCGCGAAGCATAATACGTGGTAAATGATGGAGGTGAGAAAAAATGGCGAACAATAACAGCAGCAACCAGCTCGTAACTCCGCAAGCGCGCGCCGCCCTGGACCAAATGAAATACGAGGTCGCGCAAGAGCTCGGCATTCAATTTTCCCGCGACGGCTATCATGGGGACATGCTGACGAAGGATACCGGCCGCATCGGCGGTAATATCACTCGCCGGTTGGTGCAGATTGCCGAACAGCAGCTTGCCGGCCAAGCCAACCAAGCTAGCCAAGCCGGACGTTTCTAGAGATCGACTTAGCGATCCCGCTCGCTTAACGGCCGGCGGGGTCGTTTCTTTGTATGGAGGATTGAACTTCTTATTCGGGAAGGCGGCACGAGACACGATGAAATTCGGCAACAAGTCGATGATCCTGCTGGCGCTGCTGCTGGCGGCAGGCTGCGCAAGAAACCCCGGGAATACGATGAATTTCCAGCGGGACCAGGCGCCGGTAAAAGTAAAAAGCGGGCAATCGCCCGCATCGCTTGAGGAAGGAAGGCATATCGTTCCGGTACGGCAATTGCAGAACGCGAGCTACGTCTCGCTCGGAGCGATCGGCCAGGCGACCGGCTACAGAGCCCAATGGCTTCCGGACGGAACTTACGGAATGGGGGATAACGACCCGGTATGGGTGTTCCGCTCGGGGGACAGCAACGTCTCGGTCGCGGGTCGCCAATCCCGTATGCCCGCGCCGGCGCTGAAAGAAGGCAATGAGCTGTTCGTGCCCGTTACCGCTCTGCAGAACTTGATCGGGGAAGTAACCGTATTCCATATTCAGGAGAGCGAGGTCGCCTTTTTCCCTAAGCCTTCGCTGAAAGAGACGGGCGGCGTAACCGGACAAAGCGCGAATTTCGCCGAAGATCTGCCCGGAGGACCTCGAGTGACCGCCGCCGCCAACGATTCGCTTCTGGATTTCGCCAAAAAGTTTCTGGGCGTCAAGTACGTATTCGGAACCGGACCGTATGCGCAATCCAAAACGTTCGACTGCTCGTCCTTCACGCAGTATGTGTTCGAACGGTTCGGACTCGATCTGCCCAGGGTGGCGAGAGCGCAGGCGGAGCAAGGCAGCTTCGTCTCTCGGGGCAGCCTGAAGACGGGGGATTTGCTGTTCTTCTACGTGCCGGGCCGCTTCAAGAGCGAAGAGACGGTCGGGCATGTCGGCATCTATATGGGGGGCGGCAACATGATTCATGCGAGTCCGAAGCCAGAGGACGGCGTTCAGATTACCCCGATCGACAAGGCTTATTGGAAGGATACTTATTTATTTGCCAGACGTTACAAATGAAGCGACCCGGATCGACTAGACGATAACGGTCGCCCGTATCCATGATGTCGGCTGCCGAACCTTTCGGCCTCGAAAAAGGCTTGCTTCTCCCTTCTGGGGGACGCAAGCCTTTTTATTACATATTCACGCGCAGGATAGACAAATCCCTGACGACGGACAAGTCGATAAACTGGTCGCCGACGTGCACGAGCGGGCGGAAGAAGTCGGTCGGATTGGACATGACGATCGTACCGAACTCGCCGTTCGACAGCTCGACGCGCTTGCCGATGAAATTCGGAACCATATGCCGGATGAACGTGTGCGTAACGTCCGGGTCCAGCTCCTTGAAGCTGAGCTCGTAAAGCTCCCGCAGCACGAACAGCAAATCCTTCTTCTCGCTGTAAACCCGCGAAGAGATCATCGCGCTGTAGACGTCGGCGACGGCGACGATTTTGGCCATCGGATGAATCTGTTCGCCGGACAGTCCTTGCGGATAGCCCGTGCCGTCGATGCGTTCATGGTGCTGAAGCGCGGCGAGCGCGACTCCCGAGTCGTTAAACGAACGGGTCAGAATCTCGTACCCATACTGGGGATGATTTTGAATTTCTTTAAATTCCTCGTCGTCGAGGCGGGAGGGCTTGTTCAAGATCGCTTCGGCGATTCTGCATTTGCCGACGTCGTGCAGGAAGCCGGCCTTGCCCGCCCGAACCGTCTCCTCCTCGGTCCAGCCGAGCCATCGCGCAATATAATAGCTGAGCATGCCGACCTGCACCGAGTGCTGGTACGTATAATCGTCCTGACTGTTCAGCATGAGCAGCAGCGACACGACGTCGCGTTCCGTCCTGAAGTTCTCGACGAGCGGCTGGAAGCTCTCCTTGACGTCGTCCTCGTAGATTCGGCCCTCTACAAGCGCTCTCTCGAAAAGCTGTTCGGCGCCGGCCACCGCGTCGTAGTACAGAGGTCTGAGCAGCGGGTTGTACGCGGATAGGGGAGCTTTGACCTGCGGCTCGTCCGCGGGGGCCTCCCCGGCCAAGCCGGAACGCACCTCGATATCGACGTAATCGATTTGATGCTGGAAGATTCTTGAGATTTCCTTTTCGTTAAGCGACGTGCCTTTGGAGAGGACATGCAAGCCGTAAGCATTAAAGACGTCCTCCGACAATCGATCTCCTGATCGTACATCCATAATATGTACTCGCATCTCGCACCTCGACAGGAACCTCGAATAATCGAGAGATTTCGCTAACTTCTTTGATCTCTATGCTATCAATTAAAGCGTTTTCTTGCAATAACTAGATGAGATAAAATTTGACAGTCGAATTATGAAAAAATAAATCATAAATATGATTGGAAATTTCATATACAATGAAATATAATAGCATTGTACAGAATAATTCGCGAGGAGTGGTCTACGTGACGAGGGGTATATTGACGCTGCCCGAGATCGGCGGCCAGACGGAAGCCTTGAAGGCCGCCTGGGAGCAACTGAAGAAGCAGGAGCAATGGGCGGAATCGCACATTGGCAATGAGAAGTACGACGAGGTCGTGTTCATCGGTTCGGGTTCTTCCTACTACCAGGCCCAAGTGATGGCCGTCACCTATCGCCTATGGTTGGGACGCAGCGCAAGCGCGCTGCCTTCTTCGGACATTTTCCTGTTCCGCGATCAATCGGTCGCCCGCGGCCGCCGGGTGCTGCTGGTCGGGGTCTCCCGCTCGGGAGAATCGTCCGAGGTGATTCTTGCGCTGGAAGCGGTAAAGGATCTGCCGAACTGGTCGACATGCGGAATTACGTGCTACGAAGACAGCCGCCTCGGGAGGATGACGGAGTGTCTGGTGTCGCCGCTGGGCAAGGAGCAAAGCACGGTGATGACCAAATCGTTCAGCAGCATGACGTATATGATGCAGGCCGCGATCGCGCTCGTTGCGGGCGGCGGGCTGCCCGCGGAGATGGCGGCGGTTCCGGAACTGCAAGGAGACGTCGTCGAGCGCGGGCGCGTTTTCGCGGAAAATCTGGTCGAGGCCAACGACTTCAATAAATATATTTATTTGGGCATGGGGGCTTATTTCGGACTGGGGCAAGAGGTATGCCTGAAGCTGAAGGAGATGTCCTACGTCTGGACCGAAAGCTACGGCACTCTGGAATTCCGCCACGGGCCGAAATCGGTCGTCGAGCCGGGAACCCTCGTCTGCCTGCTCGTCTCCGAGCAAGCTCGTTCCTATGAGCTGAAAGTGGCGGAGGAAATGAAAGCTTACGGAGCGTTCGTGCTTCTCTTAACGACGGCGAAAGGGGACGACACCCGCTTTGCCGACGCGGTGTTCGAGCTTGGCGGCGGCTCGCTGAGCGACGAGGCGCGTGCGGTGATGTACCTGCCACTGCTGCAATATCTCGGATTCTATACGGCAATGAAAAAGGGCGTAGATCCCGATCATCCGAGAAACTTGACGCAAGTCGTGAAGATTTGATCCAGTAAAATGAGTGTTCAAAAAGTTCGGTTTTCAGCACCGAGGCTGGTCGTTCGCCTGACGGCGAACTGCTCGCCCATGCATCCGGGAAGGTTGGATGAAGACAGGGGATGAGGAACGATAGTAAAGCGTAGTGGAGGCTACGTGAGCACCGGAAGAACCGGCTGAATTCAAGATTCGACGTCGAGTTTGCTTCCAGTTAAGCTTCGTGATCAAAATCGGACTTTTTGAACGACCTCGTAAAGGAGCCGGGCGATGGCACGCAACAAATCCGAGAGGCAGGAGCAGGTGCTGGCCTATCTCGAAAGGTACGGAAGCATTACCCTGCAAGAGATGACCGACTCGTTCGATTGCTCGGAGGCGACGGCCAGGCGCGATCTCGACGATCTCGAGAAGGCGGGCCAAGTGATTCGAACGATGGGCGGCGGGGCTAAGTACGCGGGAGGCGGCCTGATCCGGGAAGTTCCTTTCCGGGAGAAGCAGCATGCGCTGTTCCGGGAGAAGGAAGCGATCGCGGCCCTGGCCGCTTCCTTGATCGAGGAAGGCGACGTCGTCGGCTTGACCGGCGGAACGACGACGTTCCTCATAGCCAAGGCGCTGAAAAAGAGGCGGAACATCACCGTCGTCACCAACGCGGTCAACATCGCGATGGAACTGGCCGATTGCGAGGAGCTGCAAATCGTGCTGACCGGCGGCGTGCTGCGCAACCGCAGCTTCGAGCTGTGCGGTCCGCTGGCCGAGCAGACGGTGAAGGCGCTGAACATCCACAAAATGTTCATGGGCGTCGACGGCGTCACGGAACAGGGCGTCAGCACGTACTCCGAGCTGGAGGCGAACATCGCCAACCTGCTGATGCAGAGATCGAAGCTGACGATCGCCGTGTTCGATCATTCGAAAGTCGGCAAAGCCTCGCTTTTCCATGTCGCCGCCTTAAGCGAGCTTCACGCCTGCATCACGGACAAGAGGCCGGCAGCGACTTCGGCGGACGGAGCGGCGCTGACGGGAGTCAAAGTATATGCTGCGGAAGATGAAGCGGATTCGCGGAAAGAGGGATAGATCGGCCATGAACGTAACGATCGGCGTGGACGTAGGCGGAACGAATATCGTATGCGGAGCGACGGACGAGACCGGGCGGGTTCTGCGCAAGATCAAACGGCCTACGGAGGCGAAGGACGGGCACGAGGGCGTGCTTGGACGGATCGCGGATATGGTCCGGCAGATTGGCGAGGAGCTTGGGGCCGGCTGCCGGGTCGCCGGCGTCGGAGTAGGAATTCCCGGACTGGTCGATCCTCTGGCGGGGGTGTCGAAGTTCGCCGGCAACTTGAAATGGCGCGACATCCCGGCGGCAAGCCTCCTCGCGGATCGGATCGGTCTGCCCGTGTTTATCGACAACGACGTTCGGATGTACGTCTACGGAGAAGCTGTTGCGGGCGCCGGACGGGGCTACGGCCACGTGCTCGGCATTACGATCGGCACCGGCATCGCCGCCGCCATCGTAAACGGCGGCAAGCTGTATTACGGGTATAAAGCGATGGCGGGGGAGATCGGCCACGTCCGCATGGACGGCGTCGAAGAGTTATGCTCCTGCGGCCTCGGCGGCTGTCTGGAGACGGTCGCCTCGGCTTCCGGCATGGTGCGGCAGGCGAAGAAGGCGTTGCGCGAAGGCCGGGCGAGCGTGCTGTCCGAGCGGTTTCCGGGCGAGGCGCTGGATCGTCTCTCCGCCGCGGATTTGTCCGCGGCGATGGATGACGG
>JAEZZE010000158.1 GCA_023418755.1 Bacillota bacterium
GGCTTGCACCGTGCAGCTCCTTCATCGAGCCTTCGTCAATGAATAGCTGCACGAATCTGTCGAACTTTGTCCAATCGAACGTGTACTCCCCGCTCGTATCGATCTGCACGTCGGGGACCAGATAGCCGATCGGATCGACCCAGATGACGTTGTTGCGATGCTTCTTCATGTATTGTGCAAAACGAGTCATCACGGTCCACCAGTCGTTCGAAAACTCCGTAATCCCGTACTGGTAGCGAAGCGCTTCCGTCGCCGCAGGCTCCCATCCGGCCGAGGAAAACCAGTTGTCGACCTTATATGAGGACAGCCGTCCGTCCGGCAGCGTCACATCGTACACCCGCACGTTGACCGGAACACTGGCGCTCCCCTCGTTCGATTGGACCGTTACCGTTCCCGTGTACGTACCGGCTGGAGTACCGGCGGGCACATATACGCTGTACCAGACCGGCTGCGTCGTGTTCGCGGGCAATACGGCTAACGTCGAATCATGGGTAATACGATCGGGGTAATCCATGCTAGCGTCCGGAGCGAGTACCTGATGCTCCACCGGCAGTTGATCCGTATGCTGCTTTAGATGAATGAAGTCGATCCATCTCGCGCTAATGTTGGAGTCCGCAATCTGAGCCCCGCCCGGTCCAGCCAACGGCCCGACGGATACGGACAAGTCATGCAGCTCCTGCGCGGAACGAATGCCGAGCTGTCCGGCCCGATACTCATTGCGAGCCGCCAACAGATCGATCGTTCCCGGAGCGTCGCCGGGAGGGAGCGTGGCCCGAAACAGCTTGGTCAGCCCGTCTGCCGCCCATACCGTCAAGCTTGGCGATGCAAAAGCGCGAGTCGCATAGGTTATCGGAACTGTCGCCGCTGCAACCAGTAGCAATAAACCAAGCAGGCAAAACCTTTTTACTCCGCGTTTCATCCTTGATCCCTCGCTTATACAGAAGTGGATTGCCGTTGCGAATGCCAAGCTTCGCCATTGATCACGATCCGTTTCCCCTCGAAAAAGCGGCTATTAAAATCATAGACCAACGCAACCGCCTCGGGATGTCCGATCGCCAAGCTGACTTGCCGCTCGTCGCTAACGACTTTTACGGAAATCGGGCCATGAGGCGTAGGAACCGCGCCCTCGATCTCGGTCAAGCCGCGGCCAAGCCGCGGAGCGATCAGCGTCTTCCGAAATCCGGGGCGCAGCGGCCTTACGCCTAGCGCATAGCCTTGCAGAATCGCCGAAATCCAGCCCGACCAGCCGTGGCAGGCGCTGTTCAGCGCGTCCCCTTTGGAAAACTCGAAAAACGACCGCAGCGGAAATTCGCCGTTCTCGGCGTCCATCATCTCCCAATACGTGCCCGGCTCCTGCGCCAGCATCGTTCCCCAGCATCTTCGGGTGAGTTCCAACGCTTCTTCGGCCTGGTCCATCAGAAACCGAGCTTCAACCTCGTAGCCGTTCATGAACGGCCAGATCTGCTTGTTGTGCGGCCACATGAAGTTCATCGTCTGCTCGTCCGTCAGGGTCATCCCCGGCAAATACGTCTGAAAATGCGTGCAGCCCGCGGTTGGAACAGCCCGTTCCAGCTTGCGATCCAGCGTAGCGGAGCCGTATGGAGTCCACATCTCGGCCTTCAAGTAGCTCAGGATTCGTTCGGACATCTCCCGATCGGCCAAACCGAAGACGACGGCGTAGCAGTTCACGTCGCTTAATACGACATCCGCATCCTCCAGGTTAAGAACGTCCTGGAACACTCCTTTTTCCTCGTCCCAGTAAGTCTCGACAATTTGACTGCGCAAATGGGCGGCCTGCCGGACCAGTTCCTCTCCCCTCTCGCGCTCGCCCGCTTCTTCTTCGATCCGAGCCGCGCACTGCAAAGCCCGATACAAGACGCATTGCGTAGCCGAGCCGTAGCCCTCGCGCGGGAACGTCCACATCCACGTTTTGTCGTTGTACAGAAAGCCGCGAGAATCGAGCTGAAATTCGATCCAGTCCATCAAGGAGCGATAGCCCTCGTACATCTTTTCCAGGAAGTCCCGATCCTCCGTGAACAGATAGTGCTCCCAGATCGAAATGATCCACCACAGGTTGTATTCGGTAAAAGCTTGCCTGGAAGCCGCGCTCCCCGGAATCAGCCCCGAGCTCTCTTGAAGCGCATGGAAAAGGTGCAGGCTGCTCTTCACCGTCTCGTTCGCCCCGAACGCGTAATAAATATTGAGCGCTTCCGTGCGAATATCGCCGATCCAAGCTTCGCGGTCTCTGCGCGGCCCGTCGAAAATGACGTAATCCGAATACGGGCTGCGCCATTCGTTCACGAAGGTTCGATGGGGCTCCGGCAGCTCGTTGCGGAAGGTGCTGGCAAAGCGGGAGCGCTGCAAGCAGAGCTGCGTCGTATACGCGCCTGTACGCCACAGCTTCTCCCAGAAAGGATCGGACGCGCGGAAGCTGCCGCGATATACGCAAGGGTACGCGGAGAACTTGACGCCGATCCGCCGAATGGAAGCCTGACAAGGAGCCGGAAGCACGGCCTTGCTGCGGATGGATAGCTTCATATACCGCAGAGCGATGTATTCTTCGTCGACCCACAGCACTCCGTCAGCCGGCATCGGGACGACAAGCGTTTTGATCAGGGCGTCGCGCAAAGGGCCGTACTGGATGACCAGCTCGTCTCCCGAGCTCTTCTCTAGCTCGACGAAGAAATAGCCGGTCGTCTTGATGCCGAAGTCCAGCAGCACGCTGGGAGCGCGTGATCCGCCGCAGACCAGAAGCGCCGATCGCTCCTCCCTGTCCAGCATCGCCGACACGTTGATCGCTTCCCCGTCTCCGGCCTCTACGGACACCAACCTCGGAATGAGATATCCTGTTGTTTTCATACGAACTCCTCCCTATCCTTTCACGGCGCCAACGGTCATGCCCCCGATAAAATAACGCTGCAGCAAGGAAAATGCCGCAATCATCGGAAGCGTGCACAGGACGCATGCCGCAAAAAGCTGATTCCACTGCGTTGGATTTTCCCGGTCTCCGAGAAACCGGATCATCACGAGAGGCAGCGGCTTCTGGTCGGGCTGGGTGATGAATACGAGCGGATAGAGAAAATCGTTCCAGATCCATACTGCCTGCGTAATGATGACGGCCGTCGTGGCGGGCAGCAGCAGAGGGAAGACGATTCCCCAGTAACGCCGCAGCAGGCCCGCCCCATCGATGACGGCCGCCTCCTCCAGCTCGTACGGGACGCTGCTGTTGATGAACCCGGTATAAAGAAAAGTGGAAAACGGCAGGCTGCATGTCAAGAACATCAGGATGCTCGCCAGCTGCCCGTCCTTAATCTGCAAAGCGTCCATTACCGTGTAGATCGGGATCAGCGCCATTTGGCCGGAAACGATAAGTCCCGAGAGGAAAAACATCGCCAGAAAACGGCTGGTCCGGCTCTGAATGCGGGCCATCGGATAAGCGGCCGCGGAGGCCAGCAGCACGACCGCCGTGACGGAGACGAAGGTCAGCAGCACGCTGTTCCACAGCGACAGCGGGTATTTCATCGTTTCGTACGCGACCCGGTAGCTGCTCATCGTCGCCTGCTCGAACAGGTTAAGCGGAGCGGCCGACTGTCCGGGCGGCCGCAAGGAGCCGGACAACACAATGACAAGCGGGTACAGACTGGCGGCGGAGAACAGTACAATGGCCGCGTGAAGGAGGACGGAGCGAATTCGGTTGCGAGTTCTCATGCCGACACCTCCCTGGCCCTCAGAAGCTTAACGAAAACAATCGTCACGGCGGAAATGACGATAAAGGAGATGACGCCGAGCGCGGCCGCCTTGCCGAACAGCGATTCCGCAAAGGCCATCCGAAACATCTCGAACATGAGCGTTCTCGTCGATTTGCCCGGACCGCCCTGCGTCATCGTGTAAATGTAGTCGAATTGCTTAAGGCCGTTAATGAGTCCCAGCGTCACATTGATCGTCACTGCGGCGGCCAGCAGCGGAAGCTTGATTCGGCGGATCAGCTGCCAGCCGTTCGCGCCGTCCATGCGCCCCGCTTCCTCCAGCTCCGCCGGCACGGACTGAAGCCCGGCCAAATAAATGATCATCGTTCCCCCGAAGCCCTTCCATACGTCGACGGCCATCGTCGCCCACAGGGCGGTGGAGGCGTTGCCGAGCAGATTCAGCTCCCAGCCTCCTAGCCCGACTTTGTCCAACAACGCTGCCAGCAAACCATAGTCGGGCAAATAAATAAAGCCCCAAATAAAGCCGACGACGATCGTACTGAATAAGGTCGGAACGTAAGCAAACGTCCGGTAAAGCCCGCTCAGCCGGAGCTTGGCATTCAGTGCGAGCGCCAAAGAGAGCGCCAGCACGTTGGTCGCGATGACGCTTCCGACCGTGTAGACGAGCGTATTTTTCATGGCGTTGGCGAGCGTTCCGTCCTTGAGGAGATATTCGTAATTTTGGAAGCCGACATACCGGTATTGGGTATCGAACCCGTTCGAATTCGTCAGGCTGTAGTAAAAGGTGAGAAGGACCGGACAGATCCAGAAGGTGACGTATACGGCCAAAGCCGGCACGGCAAACCAGTACATTTTTTTCTTGAAAGCCTCGCTCATAGCTGCTCCTTCCTACGGGCGGCCGATTTCCGGCCGCCCGCTCGACTCCTACTGCTGCTGTGCCATCAGTTCGGACAGCTTCAGATCGGCCGCCTTGGCCACGCCTTCGACCGTTTCCTTGCCGCTGATCATCTCCTGGACTTTGGCGCACAGCTCGTCGGACAATCCGCCCGGCCAAGCCTGGTTGCTGAAGTACCAGGACGGGCTCGTCTGGAACAACCGGTAATATTCGTCGAACACCTCGCCGCCTTGGAATTCCACGCCTTTATAAGACGGAACCTGCCCTACGTTGTACTCCACCCAGGCTTTGAACAGCGGAGATTCTCCGTCGTACATGTACTCCATGATTTGAACGATCGTATCGTAATGCTCCGTCTTCGCGTTGATGAACGTTCCTCCGCTCGGCGCCGCGGACAAGCCCAGCGGCTCTCCCGGATCGTTGCCCGGCAGCGGGAAAAATCCGCGTTCGAAGTCGACCGCGCCCTTCTGCGTGAGATTGGACTGCGACCAGTTGCCGTCGATCGTCATGGCGGCCTTGCCATCTATAAAGAGCTGCTGCGCTTGCGTATTACCCGCTCCCAGAGAGTTCTTTTGAACGAATCCGCGATCGTACAGCGTTTTGTATTTCGTCAGCACTTCCTGCCATTTCGGGTCGGTAAAGCTCTGCTCGCCCGCCAACAGCTTGGTATCGAAATCGTTCTCCAGCGGATATACGATCGAGGCCGCCAGTTGGTACAAGCCGAATTGCGCAACGAAGCCGTCTTTGTCCCCGGAGACGAGCGGCTGTATGCCGGCGTCCTGAAGCTTCTGGCAGGCGGCGAGGAAAGCTTCCCAATCCGCAGGAGTTTCCGTGATGCCGGCCTGCTCGAACAGCGATTTGTTGTAATAAACCCCGAGAATATTGACGCCGGACGGAATCGCGTATTGCTTGCCATCGAAGGCGAAGGCGTCCACGACGCCGGAATTGAACTTGTCCAGCACCGATAGGCCGTTAATCTCCTTCGCAAAGCCCGGCTTCACGACGTCGAGCGCCTGCATTTTCGGCCAGTAGAAGAAAATGTCCGGCCCGCCGCCCGTCGCCATTCTTGCCTTCAGCGTCGTAATGTATTGCTCGTTAGGTAGCGTCTCGGATTGAACCGTGACGTGGGGGAATTTCTCTTTGACCAGCTCCGGAAACAGCTCCGTATTGAAATCCTTCTTATCCGTCGAGGCGTTCCCGGGTCCCAGCATCGTAATCGTGATCGGTTCGTTCTCCGTTTTCGGCGAGTTGGTACCGCTTCCATTATTGGCGGAATTGTCGCCCTTCCCGCATGCGGCCAAGGCAAGTGCCAGCACAATC
This sequence comes from Bacillota bacterium, assembly GCA_023418755.1. Lineage (GTDB taxonomy): Bacteria > Bacillota > Bacilli > Paenibacillales > Paenibacillaceae > Cohnella. Next base: position 5,923 of record JAEZZE010000158.1, read on the forward strand.
GCCAGCGTCGTTACTAAGCTTTTCTTCATCTCGGACAGGCCCTCCCTATGATTGTCAATGCTCGTATATGTTGCGGCAAGCTCGCCCTTACTGTGCACAAGTCGATTATAATCGAGAATTCGGAACAGGATTTTGGCATTTGGGGTGTACTTTTTTTGGGGGAAGGCGGCGCTAGCGCCGCCGGGATTGTCGATAGGCTTGCGGAGTATCGCCCGTCGACTTCTTGAAAATCCGAATCAAATACTTGTCGTTGCTGTAGCCGACCAGTCTGGCGATGCGGTCGAGCGGGTAATCGGTTCGTTCCAGCAGCTCCTTCGCCTTGGCGATCCGCTTGGCCGACAGGAATTCCGACAGGTTCATGCCGGTCTTTTCCTTGAAAATATAGCTGCAATAGCTGGCGTTTACGAAGAAGCGCTGAGCCAGCTTCTGCAACGACAGCTCCTCCTGGTAATGCGCTTCGATATAGCTCTGAAGCTTGCGAACCAGACTAAGGGACGAGTCTGCGGCAGAAGAGCGAAGCGGCGATTCGATCATTTGCAGAAGCTCCTGCATGTACTCGGTTAGCCTCCTGCTGTCGTATCCTTCGTCTATCACGGCATCTGCATTTTTCGCCCAATCGTGGGGCGCGAGCAGAAGCTCCTGGCGCGCAGCGTTCGTTATCGCTTCGATCAGTTGCCGGAATCGGGATTTGGCTTCGCCCCAGTCCGGGTCGTCGCAGAATAGAGCCTCTTGTAGCTCCTTCACAGCTTTATCCGCCGAACCGGTCTCCAACAAATAAACGAACCGTTCCGTCTCCTCCCACCGCTCCGACTTTGCGGGCTGACGATCATAGCTGCCATAGCCGTACTTCGAGTCTGAGGGAAAGGCGTCCATCGTTGATCGGCATTCCAAATAAGCTTCGTGAAGCTGCGCCAGCACCCGTTTCGCCAAACTTGCGGCGATCAGGATTCGGCTCTCGGTCGAATCGTCTACAAGTCCGCGTGTCTCTGTCATCCATTTCTCCGCCAGCTTATGGACGCGTTCGGAGTCAGCCTCCGAATCAAACGGCACGATGAGATAAAGCCACGTCTCCGCAGAGCCCGGAATGAGGATCGGCTCTGAGGAGAAGTCATGCTGCTCCCGTAACAGATCGGCGAGTCGATGCAAGCCCGTCATCTGCGCGTTCTGAACATCGGTTGCATACTGCGTCAGCAGCATGTAGCGTTTGATCGACTGTAGGGCGCGGCCCCGACGCGACTGAAACTTCGCGGAAGCCGCTCCCGTTCTCCCCGATTCGATCTGAATGCGGCACAGCTCTAAATCATATTGCTCATGCAAACGCTCCTGCTCGGCCTGCATGTCGTCGAGCTTCTCCCGAAGACCTTGGGACTCCGCAGTCTTTTCGATCGCTTCGATCGCTTTCACCATCACCGCCTGAACCTCCTCGCGGCTGAACGGCTTGAGCAAATAGCCGGCGACCTGCGCTTCGATCGCACCTATCATATACTCGTAATCTTTGTAGCCGCTAACGACGATCATCTGCTTGTCCGAATAGCGCTGCTTCAGCAGGGCAAGCAACTCCCGGCCGTCCACGCCCGGCATGCGCATATCCGTTACGATAATTTGCGGATTCCGTTCGGAGATAAGCTCCAGCGCTTCCCTCCCGTTGTTCGCTTCCCCTGCGCATACGAGCATCAGCGACTCGGCGAAGCTGTCGATTTTGCTGCGAATGCCGCTGCGAATGAGCGGCTCGTCGTCCACGATGACATAGCTGTACATGATTGGCCTGCTCCCTTCCTATGGCTTGAGCCTCGGTACGCGGATACGCACGTTCGTGCCCCGGCCCGGCTCGCTGTCTACGCCGATTCCGGCTTCTTGCGACGCTTCGCCGTAATACAGGCGAATACGCGAGTGAATATTGGAGACGCCGATGCCGCCCTTGTCCCTGCGCCCCATCTCCGTGAAGCGAGGCGGCACTTTAAGCTGACGCCGCAGTCGTTTAAGCTGCTCCGTCGACATCCCCGAGCCGTCGTCCCGGATGTCGATCTCGATCGCTTTATCGTCCATCCGTCCCGAAATGGTGATTTTCCCCGGCCCCTCCTTCGTCTCCAGACCGTGATAGATCGCGTTTTCGACCAGGGGCTGCAGGATGAGCTTCAATATTTTTTCCTCACGTAACGGTTCGTCGATCTGAATATCGAAGACTAGCCTGTCGCCGTAACGCATCTTCTGGATCGTTAAGTAATTAAGCACATGGGTAAGCTCGTCCCGCAGCCGCACCTGCTCGCTGTCCGTCTTGATGCTGTAGCGGAACATATCCCCCAGAGCCTTCGTAATGACCGTAATGCTGACGACACCCTCCACGTCAGCGATGCTGTTAATCGATTCCAAGGTGTTATACAGAAAATGCGAGTTGATCTGCGCCTCCAGCGCCCTCATCTGGGAATCTAGCAAAATAATTCGGTTCTGGTAGCGCTCTTTGATAATCGCCTTGTTCTCCGCAATCATCGCGTTGTATTCGTTGTATAAGGTCGCGATCTCATCGCTGCCCTGCAGGTACTTGTTGTTCAAAAGCACCTCATTCGACTTCTCCGACTTCATGATGCGGCTTAAGTTGACGATCGGCCTCGTGACCATGCGCGACAGGAAAAAGGAAATGGCCCAGAACATGATACAGCAGGTAGCCGCTATCGCGATCAGTACGTTTCGCACGGGAACGAACTGATTTTCCAATGCGGCCATCGACACCCGGAGGACGAGCTTCCACTCGTAATTCGGGAACGTTTTGAAGATTGTCAGCCATTCGCCCGAGTCGTCCATGAACTGCCCGGCCTCTTTGCCGGACAGCAGCTCTTCGTCGCTGGCCGAAAGAGATACGCCCTCCTTCCCCTCCGAACTGTCGTATTCGATGCGTCCGTCCATGCTCGTGATGAACATAGCGGACTGCTGGGGAAGTATATTTTTGTCGATGCCGCCGAACAGCTCCAAATTGCAATCGATCAAGACGACCCCCAGAGGCTCGTTCGTTGTCGGGTCGACGATCAGACGCGAGAACGAGACCGACGGCTTGGTCGACATCGAATAGTCCTTGCGTCCGATATCGCTTACATAAATTCCATCCTCCAGCGTTCGCCGATACCACCCCGCCTCCTCCGGCCGGTACCCGAGCAGCAAATCGTTATCCGTTCTGGCGTAATAGAAGGAGTTGCCTCCCGCGGCAAACAAATAGATGCCGTTCATATAGCGATGCGTATAGAGAAGACTCTCGAACAGAAACTTCAAGTCCCGATGGCTCTGCAACAACTCGAAGCTGTTCAAATCATCGGTGTACGTCCTGTGCCGCCTCAAAATGTCGATGATCGAACGATTGTCCGGCGAATAAGGCTGGTAGGCGAACGTCTGACTCACGCCTGCGATCTCGTCCAACGCATCCCCGACCTTGTTCATGCTGCTATCC
>JAEZZE010000221.1 GCA_023418755.1 Bacillota bacterium
CGGCTTTGCCGTGCTGTACGGAATGGAGCTGTCGTCCAAAGGGATCGAGAACGTCAAAGGCCCCTGGGAGACGGAGGGAACGGCGATCGAGCAGCCCGCGGAAGACAGCGACTGGACGTTGCCCGTCAAGGAGCCGCGGCAAGGCGCGAAGTCTACGGACGGGCGCAGGCCTCCAACGGCGGCCGAAGGGGAGGACGAATACGGCGAGGAATACGGCATCCCGAGAACGGATCGCGAGCCGATCGTCGACAGGTTGTCCGGCAAGACGGCCGAAGTGCTGCACGACTTGTCCCGGGACGGCATTCGCATGGTCGTCTCCCTGTTCGACAAGGTGCTCGGATAGCGACGGCGGACGTTCGCTTGACGCGCGTTCGACCGTCGACTATCATGGAGATAATTCCGTTTCAAAGGGGAAATTTTAATGTTGGTCATGGTTCTGAACTGAATTATTCAATAAGTCGCTAACGATCCATGCTTGGAGCAACGAACCTCGAAAATACGCAGGTTTGTTTGCGGATGGACTCGTCGCGGCTGGAATAACCAGTGAGGAACCGGACAAGACCGCCCCTTCCGAAGCGAAGCTATCGGGGAGATCTAACCGTGCTCGTCAGGGTACGGTTTTTTTGCGCGATTTTTCGGGTTTGCGCCCGAGAGGCCGCGCGTCTCTTCGAGGTTTTATTTCAGGCAGGCCGCGAGCTTGCGCCGATGGCGCACGTCCTCGCGGCCTGCTTTTTTATTTTCCATTCAGGAGGCATGAACGATGAGACAACATTCCCTCGACAAGCTGGAGTATCCCCGCGCGATATCCGCGCTCTTGAACTACTCCGTCACCTATTTAGGGAAAAAAAGAATCGAGGAGCTCAGGCCGATCGCGGATATCGCGATCATCCGGCGCAAACTGGCGGAGACGGAGGAGGCTTCCCGGCTATTGGCCCGAGGGGCGCATCCGCCCCTTCCATCGCTTGAAGGCATGGAGACGCTGACGGCTTTGCTCGGAACGGGATACGTTCTGACCGAGCAAGACTTCGGACATCTGGCCCAATTCGCGCGAAGCTGCGAGCAGCTGCGGCAATATATGGCCGCGAAAAGAGGAGATTTTCCGTCCGTGGCGGGCTACGGCATGTCGATGCACGACTTGAAGCCGCTGCGGGAGTCAATCGAAGCTTGCGTCGACCGGGGTCGCGTCGTGGATACGGCGAGCCCGGATTTGCACAAGGTCCGGAAGAAAATCCGCGCGACGGAGGAGAAGCTGCAGAAGAGGCTGGAGAGCCTCATGGCCAAGCTGGCGGACTGCCTGCAAGAGAGGATCGTCAGCCGCAGAGACGGCAGATTCGTGCTGCCCGTGAAACGGGAATCCCGCAAGCGCGTTCCGGGAGCGGTATTGGACGAATCGTCGAGCGGCCAGACCGTATTCGTCGAGCCGGCGGAGCTGGCCGGGCCGCAGATGGAGCTGAGCGAGCTGCGGTTTCAGGAAAGCCGCGAGGAGACGCTTATTCTCGCCCGATTGACCGGAGAGGCGGAATCGTACGCTTCGGAGCTGTCCGTCAATCTCGATGCGGTCGGATATTGCGATTTTCTGTTCGCGAAAGCCAAGTGGGGGCTTGCGATCGGGGGCATCGCTCCGGAGCTGAACGCCAATCGCGCGTTGGATCTTAAGGAAGCGCGCCACCCGTTTCTGGCAACGAAGCCGGTTCCGCTTAACATTCGCGCCGGCGACGGCTATCGGGCGCTGCTGATTACGGGACCGAATACGGGCGGCAAGACCGTCGCGCTTAAGACGGCCGGGCTGCTCACCCTGCTGGCCCAGTCGGGGCTGCTTATTCCCGCTGCGGAAGGAAGCAGCGTCGCCGTCTTTCAGGCCGTTGAAGTCGATATCGGGGACGGCCAAAGTCTCCAATCGTCGCTGAGCACGTTTTCCTCCCATCTGAGCAACGTTATCGACATTCTCGCCCACGCGGGGGATTCGACGCTGGTGTTGCTGGACGAACTGGCGACGGGGACCGATCCCGGGGAAGGGGTCGGCCTATCGATCGCGGTGCTGGAGGAACTGTACCGGCGGGGCTGCGTGATCATGGCGACGACGCATTTCAACGAGATCAAGGAATACGCCCGCGTCGCGGAAGGCTTCCGGAACGCCCGGATGGCGTTCGACGAAGAGACGCTTAGTCCGCTGTACCGTTTGGACATGGGGGAGGCCGGCAACAGCTATGCGTTCGTCATCGCCGCCAAGCTGGGAATCGCGCGGAGCGTCATTGAGCGGGCGCGCACGATCGCCGACCGGTTGAAGGATGGGCGCGAAAACTCGACCGTTCCCGTTGCGGAGGGAGAGAAACGGCAAACCGGGGCTCCCGCGGCCGCTCGTCCGACATCATCGCATACGAATCGGCACACAAAGAAGGAACGGACGAACGGAGAGATTGCCGGCAAGTGGTCCGTGGGCGATCTCGTTTTCGTCCCTCATCTGCGCAAGGCGGGCGTCGTTTACCGGCTGCCCGACGAGCGAGGCAACCTGATCGTGCAGGTGCAGAGGGATAAGATCAAGCTTAACCATAAGCGGATTCGCAAATATATCGACAAAAAACACTTGTACCCGGGAGAAGATTACGATCTGGATATCGTGTTCGATTCCGTGGAAAATCGCAAAAAGCGCCATCAGATGGGCAAACGGCACGTGGAGGGGGTGACGATCGAACATCCATCGGAGGAGTAACCGCACGGGAGAACGATGCGGCTCCGGTCGGCGGTTGCATGCGAAGGAGAACGATTCGGCGCCGGCCGGCGGTCGCATGCGAAGGAGAACGATTCGGCTCCGCACGGCGGTTGCAAGCGAAGGAGAAGATCCGGCTCTGGTCGACGGTCGAATGCGAAGGAGAACGATCCGGCTCCGGCTGGCGGTTGCATGTGAAGGAGAACGATCCGGCTCTGGTCGACGGTCGAATGCGAAGGAGAAGATTCTGCTCGCCTAGCGGTCTCATGGACAGGAGGGCGGACGATTCTCCCTTCTCCCGTCGTGCTCATTGATGAGAGCGGCTTACGCTGTTATAATGAATTGATCGTCATTCGACGTTATGGAACCGGCTGGAGGTACTCACTGGAATGGCAGAACTGTCAATTAAGCAAAGCCACATTCGCAATTTTTGCATTATCGCGCACATCGACCACGGCAAATCGACGCTGGCCGACCGCATTTTGGAATATACGGGAGCTTTGACCTCGCGGGAAATGCAGGCGCAAGTGCTGGATTCGATGGACCTTGAACGCGAGCGCGGCATTACGATCAAGATGACGGCGGTTCGGCTGTTGTATAAAGCCGACGACGGGGAGACGTATTTGCTCCATCTGATCGACACGCCCGGTCACGTCGATTTTACGTACGAGGTATCGCGGAGCCTGGCCGCTTGCGAAGGCGCGATACTCGTCGTCGACGCGGCGCAAGGCATCGAGGCACAGACGCTTGCCAACGTCTACTTGGCGCTGGACAATAATCTGGAGATCGTTCCGGTCATTAACAAGATCGACTTGCCCAGCGCGGAGCCCGACCGCGTCAAGCAGGAGATCGAGGACGTGATCGGTCTCGATGCCAGCGACGCGGTGCTGGCGTCCGCGAAGAACGGGATCGGCATCCGGGAAATTCTGGAGCAGGTCGTAAAGATGGTTCCGGCTCCGCAAGGAGATCGCGACAAGCCGCTGAAGGCGCTCATTTTCGATTCTCATTACGATGCGTATAAAGGCGTCGTCTGTTATATCCGCGTCATCGACGGCACGATCAGGGCGGGCACGCGCATGAAATTCATGGCGACAGGCGCGCAATTCGAAGTCGTGGAAGTCGGAACGTTCATGCCCCGTTCGACGGCAGTCGCCGAGCTGGGGCCGGGAGACGTAGGCTTCGTCAGCGCGTCGATCAAGAACGTGAAGGACACTCGGGTCGGGGATACGATTACCGACGCGAAAAATCCGACCGCCGAGCCGCTTTCGGGCTACCGCAGCATCAATCCGATGGTGTTCTGCGGCCTGTATCCGATCGACTCGACGGACTACAACGACCTGCGGGAAGCGCTCGAGAAGCTGGAGCTGAACGACGCAGCGCTTCGTTACGAGCCCGAGTCGTCCCAAGCGCTTGGCTTTGGCTTTCGCTGCGGCTTCTTGGGAATGCTTCACATGGAGATCATTCAGGAGAGGATCGAGCGGGAATTCAACATACCGCTCATTACGACCGCTCCGAGCGTGATATACCGGGTAACCCTGACGAGCGGGGAAATGCAGGAAATTTCCAACCCCGCCGATTATCCCGATTCCGCCAAAATCGACTTCGTCGAGGAGCCCTTCGTCAAGGCGTCGATTATCGTTCCGAACGATTTCGTAGGCGCGATTATGGATTTGTGCCAGGGCAAGCGCGGCGAGTTTATCGATATGCAATACCTGGACTCGAATCGCGTTACGATCCAATACAACGTACCGCTGGCGGAGATCGTCTACGACTTTTTCGACCAGCTCAAATCGAGCACGAAAGGCTATGCTTCGTTCGACTACGAGCTGATCGGCTACCGGCAATCTTCCCTCGTCAAAATGGACATTTTGCTGAACGCCGAGAAAGTCGACGCGCTTTCGTTCATCGTGCACAGAGACCGCGCCTACAACCGCGGCCGCGTCATTTGCGAGAAGCTGAAGGATCTCATTCCCCGGCAGATGTTCGAGGTTCCGATCCAGGCCGCGGTCGGGCAGAAGATCATCTCGCGGGAGACGATCAAAGCGATGCGCAAAAACGTGCTCGCCAAATGTTACGGCGGAGACATCTCGCGTAAGCGGAAGCTGCTCGACAAGCAAAAGGAAGGCAAGAAGCGGATGAAGCAGGTCGGCAACGTCGAAGTGCCGCAGGAAGCGTTCATGGCCGTGTTGAAGCTGGACGAAGATTAAGAGCGGGGAAGCGGGCTGCCGGCCCGCTTTTCTCTATTGAAGGGTAACGAAGAACGATAAGCGAGGTGAAAATCTATGAGCAACATGACCGCGGAGTCAGCCGGACAACCCAATTGCGTGCCGCCGCTGCACCGGTGGACGCCGAGAGCGCTGTACATTCATATCCCTTTTTGCACGAACAAGTGCTTTTATTGCGATTTCAACTCTTACGTCGCCGCGGGCCAGCCGATCGACGCTTATTTGGACGCGCTGGAGAACGAGATGAGGCTGACCGTCGAAGAGCTGCCTCCGACCGCGATCGATACCGTTTTCGTGGGCGGGGGTACTCCGACCGTGCTGACGCCGCCGCAGATGAGCCGGTTTCTGGATTCGGTAAGGCGGCATTTTCCGATTGCGGCCGATGCCGAATTTACGATGGAAGCCAACCCGGGCACGACGGATATGGAGAAGCTTGCGGCGATGCGAGAAGGGGGCGTGAACCGGATCAGCTTCGGCGCGCAGACGTTCGACAACGGCTTGCTGGAGAGGATCGGAAGAATCCATGCCGCTCAAGACGTCGTGCAGAGCATCGCCAACGCCAAAGCGTCCGGATTTACGAATCTGTCGATCGACTTGATGTTCGGCCTGCCGAACCAATCGCTCGCCCAGCTGAAAGACAGCGTGAACAAGGCGCTGGAGCTCGATTTGCCGCATTATTCCTTGTACGGGCTGAAAGTGGAGGAAAATACGCTGTTCTACCGGCTGTACCAACGGGACGAACTGCCCCTGCCCGAGGAAGAGGAAGAGGTCGCGATGTACGAGTATTTAATGGAAAGGTTGAGCGGAGCGGGGTATCGCCAGTACGAAATCAGCAACTTCGCTCGGCCGGGCTCCGAGAGCCGGCACAATACGGTGTACTGGCTTAACGAGCCGTACTACGGGCTCGGCGCAGGCGCGCACGGCTACGCCCTCGGGCAGCGCCATATCAACATCAAGGGCGTGCAGCCGTACATCGACGCTGCCGAACGCGGACTTCCGCGGCTCGAGCGCAGCGGAGTCGGCGCGGAGGAAGCGATGGGCGACTTCATGATGGTCGGCTTGCGGCTGAGAGAAGGCGTGACGCAGGAAAGCTTCGGCAAGCAGTTCGGCGGGGCTCGCTTGGAAGAGGTCTTCGGCCGTGAGCTTTCCCGCCTCGTCGAACAAGGGTTGCTGGAGCGTACGGAGCGGGAACGGGGTTATCGGCTGACCTCGCGCGGCGTGCTGCTGGGCAACGAGGTGTTCGGAGCGTTCGTCTGACGCTATCGGTTCTTCGTTAAGCCGAGCGAGATCGGCGATATCGTCGACGAACACGACGTGCGGTTGGCATCAGGACTTTTCGCCGTGCGAGCGAAAAGTCCGTCCAGCGGGATACCGTGTTTCTTCTATAACTATAGTAGGAAATAGAAAAGTCTCTTGAGGGATCTGCACGGATGTTGTATATTTATACATACATATTCACGGGATGAGAGAAGGAATGGTTATGTCGGTCGTCTGCCGTCCGGCGCTGTCGGAAGACGTAGAGGCGCTTTACGAACTTATACAGGGTTATGCCGCCCAGGGAATTATGCTGCCAAGATCGAGAGAGGCGTTAACCCGAAATATCGATACGTTTATCGTTGCCGAAGACGGAGAACGGCTGGTCGGGTGCGGCTCGCTATGCCGGCTCGGCAGCGATCTCGTCGAGATTCGCTCTCTGGGGATCGCGGACGGATATAAGGGTCAAGGTATCGGGAGCAAGCTCGTGGACGCGCTGATCGCGGAAGCCAAGCTTCAGGGCATTCCGAAAGTGATGGCGCTCACGTACGAGTCGGCGTTTTTTCAAAAGAACGGATTCCGGATCGTCGACAAGGAGATTTTTCCCGAGAAAGTGTGGACGGATTGCGTCAATTGCCCGAAGCAGGAGTGCTGCGACGAAATCGCCGTCGTACGGATCATCGAGCCGGAGCTGGAGAACGAGCGAATCAGCTTCGCCCAAATGTAAACGATCATACCAAATCGAGCGGGAACGTTCTTGACACGACCGCCTTCGGTTTGGTATTTTTGTAATAGCCTTTAGCACTCGTCGTATTTGAGTGCTAACGATAACGGCAAGCCTATTCAAGGAGGAGATTCGGATGCTGAGCGAACGCCAACGCATGATCCTGAACGCGATTGTCGATGATTATATCCGTTCCGCGGAGCCGATCGGCTCTCGCAGCATCTCCAAGCGCGGGGACGTTACTTTCAGTCCCGCGACCATCCGCAACGAGATGGCGGATCTGGAGGAGATGGGGTTGCTCGAGCAGCCGCACACTTCAGCGGGCCGGATCCCTTCCATTAAAGGCTACCGTTATTATGTGGATCATCTCGTCACCCTGGGCGCGATCGGGGACCGGGACGAACGGATGATTCGTTCTTTTTTCGCGGAGAAAATGATGCACTGGGAAGGCATTATCGAGCATGCCGCAACGATCTTGTCCCAGTTGACGAATTACACCTCGGTCGTGCTTGGCCCGGAGATGTTCAACACGACGCTGAAGCATTTTCAGTTTGTCCCGCTCTCGGACAATTCCGCCGTCGCGATTATCGTGACGAATACGGGGCATGTCGAGCATCGTACGATTTCCATTCCGGAAGGCATCTCGATGGACGATATGACGAGAACCGTCAATTTGCTCAACGACAAGCTGGCCGGAGTGCCGTTCTTTAAGGTCAAATCCGCCCTGCACAACGAGGTCGCCAAGGAGCTTAGCCGCTACGTGGAACGCTTCGAGGAAATTCTCGCGCTGCTCGAACAAACGATCGACGACAAGCAGGAACCGAAGGTTTACTTAAGCGGCGCCGCCAACATGCTGATGCAGCCGGAGTTCAAGGACGTCGACAAAGCGAAGTCGATCTTGGGCATGCTGGAAGAAACTCCGCTGGTCGTTCAATTGTTCCAAGCCAACCCCGGAGGTATCCAGGTGAAGATCGGGACGGAGAACGCCCATGAAGCCATCAATCATTGCAGCTTGATTACCGCGACGTATAGCTTCGACGGACAATCGCTCGGCACGATCGGCATTTTGGGGCCGACCCGGATGGAATACGCGAAAGTGATCGGTTTGCTTGATTATTTATCCAAGGATATCGCCCAGTTGATGTCCCGCTGGCATAAATAAAAGGTTGCATAGCCCCCGAAACCGGGAGGCACGGTAAGGAGGTGAATCGTACA
>JAEZZE010000249.1 GCA_023418755.1 Bacillota bacterium
GGATACCGGTCTGCCAGACCGTTAAAGCGACCGGGGGCCGAGGAAAGTGCGGGATAGCGGTCTACCAGACCGTTAAAGCGGCCGGGAGCCGAGGAAAGCGCGAGCTAGTGGTCTGGCAGACCGCTAAATCGGCCGGGGGCCGAGGAAGCGCGAGCTAACGGTCTGTCGGACCGTTAAAGCGACCGGGGGCCGAGGAAAGTGCGGGATAGCGGTCTACCAGACCGTTAAAGCGACCGGGAGCCGAGGAAGGCGCGGGGCTAACGGTCTGTCAGATAGGTGGAAATAGCGTTGCCCTTAGCGCAAAGATGGGGGATTCACCCTCGGCGATTCAGGGGATTCCCTGACTTACAAGCAGGGGAGCGTTAGTTACAATAGAAGAAGGACCAGACTGATCGGAGGAACGGGGGATTGCCTTATGCAAACGACGGATGCACGGATTCGGGGAATGCTCGACGGGGTTAGAGGCGCGACGGCAAGCGATCTGGCGGCGCTCGCCGTTATCGACCGGAGGGAGCGCAGCGCGCGGTGGAGATGGGCGTCCGGGAATCTGAACGATCGGTATTCCTATATTAGCGTAGGGTACGGGCAGGGGATCGAAGGCGAAGTGATCAAGGTAGGGCGCGGCCTGGTCTGGGACAGCGGAGCGGCCGGCAAACGCCCCGATTCCATTCTGCTGACCGAGCGGCTGCAATCCGCGTATGCGGCTCCGGTCATGGCGGGACCAGACATCGTCGGCATCCTGCTCGCGGGCGATCGCACTAAGCGGAGCTACGGCACGCCGGAACGCGAGACCGTCGCGAAGGCGGCGGCGGAGATAGCCGATTGGATTCAGGATTTGTTATGATAGCTGCATAAGGAGGCGGGATAATGATCCGGATACTGCTGGTCGACGACCATGCCGTCGTTCGATCCGGCCTGGCGATGCTGTTAAGCGCCAAGGAGGACATGGAAGTGGTCGGGGAAGCGGCCGAGGGCGAGGAGGCGATCGCCAAAGCGCAGCAATTCCGTCCCGACGTCGTGCTGATGGATTTGAGCATGCCGCACGGCAAGGACGGGCTAAGCACGACCGCCGAGCTGAAGAAACTGCTTCCGGGAACGGCCGTATTGATTTTGACGATGCACGACGACGAGGAATACTTGTTCCGGGCGATTCATTTGGGCGCTTCGGGGTACTTGCTCAAGAGCTCTCCGCACGAGGAGATGATCAGCGCCATCCGCCACGTCGCCCAAGGGAACGCGTACTTGCACCCGACTGCGACCAAACGGCTGATGAGCGAATATTTGGATAAGCTGAAGAGCGGCGGAGGGGACGCGGGAACGTACGAATCGCTATCCGAGCGGGAGCGGGAAATTCTCGCCAAGGTCGCGCAAGGCTATACGAACAAGGATATCGCCGAACAGCTGGTGATCAGCGTCAAAACGGTCGAATCCCACAAAAGCAATCTGATGGATAAGCTCAACCTTAAAACAAGGCCGGATCTGGTCAAGTTCGCGATGAAGAAGGGACTGCTGAATTTTGACGCATGATTACGGAAAATACGGCTCGGCGGAAAGCGGTTCGAACGAGGACATGCTTAAGCAGCTGTCCGATCTCAAGTACGCGCTGGACGAGGCGTCGATCGTGGCGGTCACCGACCGTGCGGGGAAAATTCATTACGTCAACGACAGGTTCTGCGAAATTTCCGGGTATTCCAGGGACGAATTGATGGGTCGGGATCACCGGATCATCAATTCGGGCCACCACGGCAAGGCTTTCATGAAGGAGCTGTGGCGGACGATCGGATCGGGCAAAGTATGGCGCGGCGAGATTAAAAATCGCGCCAAAAACGGAAACTACTACTGGGTCGACACGACGATCGTGCCTTTTCTGAACGAGGAAGGGAAGCCGTATCAATATTTGTCCATCCGCCACGAAGTGACGGCTCGCAAGCAGGCGGAGGAGGAACTGCAGCTGCTGCTCTCGCAGATGATGCGCATCCAGGAGGAGGAGAGGCGCCGCTTCTCGCGCGATCTGCACGACGGGATCGGGCAAAGCCTGTTCTCTCTGCTGATTTCCGTAGACGCGGTTCTCGCCAGCGGCTCGCACGACCACCTGAACAAGATCAGGGAACAGATCGCGAATCTGATGGCGGACGTCCGCGGGCTTGCCTGGGAGATGCGTCCGTCGGTGCTGGACGATCTCGGCGTCATTCCCGCGCTGCGTACTTATATGGACGCTTATTCGAAGCACTACGGTATTCAGGTCGCGTTCTCCTCGAATTTGAAGCGACGGCTGAACATCCAGGAAGAGACGACGATCTATCGTATCATTCAGGAGGCGCTGACGAACGTCGGCCGGTATGCCGACGTATCCGAAGCGGCGGTCGACGTCCGGGACAACGGCACCCATGTGGAGATCTCCATCGAGGATAAAGGCAAAGGATTCGTGCGCGACGGCAGCAAGGAAGGCGTCGGCCTGTTCAGCATGGAGGAGCGCGCAAGGGCAATCGGCGGCGAGCTTCGGATTCGTTCCGTCCCCGGCGAAGGCACGCGAGTCTCTCTGATCATCCCCCAACGACAAAACGAATGAATTAGGCTCGCCCTCGCGGCGAGCTTTTTGCTGTCCGAGCCGTTGCCGGCCGTCGTTCCGCGCATGAGAATGGCGCCTTCTACGAATCCAGGAAATTCAGCAGTCCCAGCTCGAACCCTTTCACCACGGCGCCGATGCGGGTTTTGACGCCGAACTTCTGATTGATGGACGACAGGTGGGATTCGACGGTCCGCTGGCTGAGCGCCAGCTCCAACGCGATCTCCTTATTCGTCTTTTCCTTGGCCAGCAACCGCAGCACTTCCCTCTCCGGGGCGGTCAGAGCGTCGGGGGAAGACGGGGCGGCTCCGATTTTCTCCGGGACGAGAATGTGCCCGAGCATGCTCTGCTTGATCGCATTGATGATGACGGCATAGGAGGATTGCTTGGACAGGTAGGCGTGAACGCCGAGCTTGTACGCTTTGTAGTAGAACGATTCATAGGTGTAGCCGGACAGCAAAATGATTTTGAGCCCATTGCCGTACTTCGTCTTTAATTGCCGGGCCAAGCTGAAGCCGTCGGTCTGCGGCAGGGAGATGTCCAGAAGCACGACGTCCGGACAGGACAGCTCGATCTCGGCGAGGAACTCGCGTGGGTCGGTGAACGAGCGCTGCACTTCGATGCCCGGCTCGGCGTTCAGACGGTTTTCCAGCCCTTCCAGCACGAGGGGGTGATCGTCCAGCAAGCAGACGCGAATGTTATCGGTCATAGGATAAGCTCTCCTTCCTTGCGTAAAGGCATTTTAAGAGTTACGGACGTGCCTCGTCCGGGCACGGAGTCGATCTTGGCCGATCCTCCGAGGCGTTCCATCCGGTCGCATACCGACATTAGACCGAAGCGGGACCGGACGGAGCCGGAGCGTCTCAGGTCCGCCGCGTCGGAGAAGCCCTTGCCGTTGTCGGATACGGAGCAGCAGACGAAGTCCCGTTGCAGCCATACGCTTACTTGCAGCTCCGACGCCTCCGCATGCTTGAACGCGTTCACGACCAGCTCGCGGACGGCGCGGAACAGATTGGTTTTGACGTAGGCGGGAAAAGGCTCCGGAGACGGCGCATCGTATTGAAGCGAAACGGCCACTTCGTCCGACCGGTTCATGTCGAGCAGCAGCCAGCGCAGCGCGTCCTGAAAATCGCCCTTGTCCAAAATATGCGGATAGAGCGTGTCGCTCATCGACCGGATGCTGCGCTGCGAGTCGTACAGGCATTTCAGCCAGGCGGCGGTCCTCTCCGGATCGTAACGGCCGGTATCGTGCAGCTCTTCCAGATCGCGCGACAGGAAGATCAGGTTCTGAAGCAGATCGTCGTGAAGGAAATAAGAAATTTTGATTTTTTCCTCTTCCCTGGCTTCGAGCAGCATTCGGCTGTAGGTCTGGAAGTCGCGAAAACGGCGCTCGCTTCGGTCCATCCGCTCCTTATTCATGTTGTATTCGTTCTGCAGGCGGAAGAGCAGCCGAACGTTAAGCAGCATCTGAATCGCCTCGACGCGAAACTTTTCGATCACCCGCTGCTCTTCGGACGAGAACATCGTCATATTCGTTTTCGGTCCGAGGTAGAGACGGCCCAGACTCCGTTCGCCGGATCCGTGGGTCAGCTCGATCGTCCGGACGAATGGAGGCTCTTCGTCCGGAGGCTCCGCGGAGCCGAACGCCCACTTCCCTTCATAGATGCCGGTACCGTGAGCGATCGGCGAGCCTTCGTCGTCGTAATAGACGAGAACAAGCCCCTGTACCTCGATCGTCTCGTGTAGTAGCTCGGCGAACAGCTTGATAATCTCCCGAATGTTGCTCTTCTCCGCCAATTGCAGCGAGAGGCGAAGCTTCTGATGCTGAAGCCGTTCGATAGTGCGGGTTTCCCTCTTTCGCAGCCGCAGGAGGACCCGGCGGTAACCGTAAGTTAAAAGTCCGAACAGGGCGAACAAACTCGCGGCATGGAACGC
Source organism: Bacillota bacterium (assembly GCA_023418755.1). GTDB lineage: Bacteria > Bacillota > Bacilli > Paenibacillales > Paenibacillaceae > Cohnella. Next base: position 4,502 of record JAEZZE010000249.1, read on the forward strand.
CGAACCCGAAGCCGCCGCCGTCAGGAACAGTCCGAGCGTCGCGCCGTAGTACAGACCGTGTACCGCCATCCGGGGAACGTAAAACTTCATGTCGAGCATTTGCCGCCGCACCAGCAAATAAGTCAGAATGCCGGACACCGGAACGAGGCTGATGAACGTATATTCGAGAGGGACGTAATGGTCCTGCCCGAGAAGGAAGGGGTAGGCATATAGCAGCAGGTATGGGAGCACCCCCGCGATCGTTCCGCATACGAGGACGAGCACGTGATTTTTCTCGATCCGGTCGAATCTTTTCCAGTAAAAGGCCGTTAAGCCCGCCATCATCAGCAAGGTGCCGATCAACGCCATATTCAACAGCTGCGAGGCCCAGTCGCCAATATTTCCGTTGACGATCCCGTACGCGATCACCCCGGAGAAGGCGGCCGAGTAGAGGCGGTAGCCGACCAGCAGCGGACGGAATCTGCCTTGCATGGAGCGGAAAGCGAACGACAAATAAAACGTCAGCAGACAGTAAGGCAGCCATACGGCGCAGAAGGAGAAGGCGTAATTGGATAGATGCATCTCGTCCGAAAACATCGTCAAAAAACAGGCGGCAAGCACCAAATTCAGCGCAAAAAATTGCCGGATAAGCCGAGATTCGGGCACTTTGCGGACGGCGTACACCCCGACCCCGAGCAGAAACAGCTCCGATAGGAAGGAAACGCCGTACTTCCACAGGTTTTCGGCGCCTGGCTCGACGACGATAGTCCGCCGGGTTCCGTTCCGGTCCTCCAATTCGACCCGTTTGAATCCGGTTACCAACTTCTCGCCGTCGTGAATGAACAGCTTCGGATCGGACCGGCCGTCGAACGACAGAAGACGGTCCCCGGGCTCGGCCTGCCAGCCTTCGGCGATCGATGCGGGCAAAATGGACGAGATGAACCATTGACCGGAAGCGTTGCGTTCCGCGACAATCCCCGAGGCGGGAGTCGTCAAGGAATGGAAGTGGATGTAGGCGGCCGCGCACAAAAACAGTCCCAGAGAGGCGTAAACGAGCCAGAGACGTTTATGCGGACGGCGGTGCGGAGTCGGGGCAGCCATAGTTCACGGTCCTTCGTCTGCTTATTTGATCTTTCCATCATAATGGAAACCAAGCGATTCGTCTCGAACCGCTTGGTTTTCCCGAAATTTATAAGAGCTTCGCGATGAGCGCGTAGACGAGAGCTGCCGCTTCCTGATTCAGCATCTTGTCTTTCGGCCGATAGTCGACCGGCCCTTCTTCGGATGCGGACACGTCCGGCCCGTATAACTGGCGGCCGACGACGTATTGAACTCCTTCGGAAGCCCACGGGGAGACCGGGCCTTGCAATTCCGCCCGTACCGGAGTCGCGCCGAGACCGGCTTGGGCCAGACGCCAGACGAAAGTAGCCGCCTGCTCCCGCGTCAAAGGCAGATCGGGACCGAACGAGCCTCCCGCAATTCCGCGCACGACTCCAAGCTCCAGCGCCGTCTGAATATCTCCGGCGTACGGGCTGCCTTGCGTATCGGCGAACGCAGAGGTCCGCACAGAGGGCTGGAATCCGGCCAGCCGGATCAACTGAGAGACGAATTCGCCTCGGGTAATCGGCTCTTCCGGACGAAACTTTTCCTTTCCGCCTTCGATCGCGCCCAATTGTACAAGGTCGTATATCGATTGGGCATAGGGGTGGTCGTCGGGCACATCCTTGAACCTAGGAGGCTCCGGGAGCTTCTCCGCCCAACTGTCGGACTTGTTGTAGGAGAAGAATAGGACGTTTCCTTGGTCGTCCGTCTTGAAACCGGCGGGTATGCCTTCCTCGTCGTAGAACAGCAGCTCTCCGGACTGGCGGAGACGATGCGTGCCATAGGCGTCCTTGACGATCAACGCTCCGCGCTCGGCGGCAATATCGTAGCGCCAAGCCGGCGTGCGCAGGTCGCGGTACATCCCCTCGAAACGAAGCAGCTGCTGCTTCGTCGGCTCCGGAGCAAGAAATTCGGGGCCGGAGCCGCTTTCCGGAAAATATCGGTTCATAAACTGCTCGAAGATCGGCTGCCGCAGGTTGCCCTTGTCGCTGTTGAGCACGAGGAACATCCCGACGTTCTCTTCGGGCAGCAGCCACAGGTTCGAATGAAACCCCGCCAGATCCCCGCCTTTTTCCACGACCTTGCGGCCGTTATAGAATTGCGGGTAGTTCGATTCGAAAGCGTAGCCGACCCCCGGCACGTCCGGGTGGATGGACACGCTGTTGCGCTCCATCGCCTCCACGGACTCTTCGGTCAGGATGCGTCCGTTCGCCCCCCGGCCTTTGGCGAGCATCGCCAGCATGAACTTGGCCATGTCCGCTCCGGTGGAGAACATCCCGCCTTCCGGCGCGTTATCCGGGACGTTGGGACGGTTCTCGAACGGTAGAAGCAGGGCGTCGTGAGGCGCAGCGAGCGCTTTTTTGACCCGAGCGCCATAGATGAAGCTGCTGTTAGTCATGCCGAGAGGCGCGAACAGCTTGTCGGCCATATAATCCTCGAAGGGTTGGCCGGATATTTTCTCGATGATGTAGCCTTGCAGAGAGAACGCGAAGTTGTCGTAACGGAACATTTCGCCTGGTTTGCTTACGACCGTCGGCATCTTGTCCCGCAGAAAATCGTACAGAGGGTAAGGCGAATCGGCATCGGCGGAATCGCCGAAGTCGAAGCCGGTCGTATGGGTCATCAGATGCTTAAGCGTCAGCGGAAAGCCGGTTTCGTTGGGGATGGCGAGGTCCGGCAAATAGGTCTGCACGTCCCGGTCCAGATCGACCTTGCCGGCTTCGGCCAGTTGCATGATTCCGATAGAAGTAAACAGCTTGGAGACCGATGCCAGGCGAAACAGCGTGTTGTCCGGATCGATCGGCGTTTTGGCGGCAAGATCGGCATAGCCGAACCCTTGGTTCAGCAGAACCCGGCCGTCTTTGACGACGACAAGCATGGCGCCGGCCAATTGGTCCTGCACGTCCGGCTGCCGGAAAAACCGCTTCGCGAACGCCTCGGCGTCGGCCTTGTCCAGTACGGCGACAGGGGTCGGCGCGGATGCGGTTGCGAACGCGGCGGCCGGGAGCAGCAGGAGGACGGAGAACAAAAGCAGTATTGTTTGTCTCATAGAAGAAACGCTCCTTCGGTTCAGGGAATACATCCTATGCTAGCACGAGGCAGCCGGCCTGAAATCCGTAGGAGCGGGCGAAACGCGCGGGAGTCCCGCATTTGTTTTGCGCGATCGCGCAGCAGCCCCTTCTATTGATTCGAGATGTTCTACAAAATCGAGCTTAGGGGACAGCCTCGTTTGCTTAAAGCGCGGAACCTTCGCGGATCAAAGCTCTCCTGCGGTATTCCCGCGGAGTCATCCCGGTTTTCCGTTTGAATAACCGGTTGAAAAACTTCAAATCCTGATAGCCGACCGCGGAGGCGATTTCGCCGATCTTGTTCGCGGATTCGCCGAGCAGCCGGCAGCTTTCCCGGATTCGCGCCTCTTGAACGAGCTCGGTGAGCGACATGCCGGAGGCCGACTTGACGAGCCGCTGCAGCTGCCGGACGCTAACGCCCAATTCGTCCGCGACGTCTTCGGCTTTCAGCGTCCGGGCGCAGTCGCGGACGATGCGGCCAAGCAGCTCGCGAACGCCGTCCTCCGTCGCCGGAACGGGAGACGAGGCAGCCGGGCGGCAGCTCCGGTACACGAAGACGAGCAGCTCGATCAATCCCGCGTACAAGCGAGCGGAGTGCCCCTCCTCCGGCTGCGACGAATCCAGAAACAGCCGCTGCAGCGTCCACTGGGCCTCCCCGGCCGAATCCCGAAGCGCGATCCAGCGCCCCTCCTCCTCTACCCCTCTGAAGAAATCCCGAAGCTTGCGCTCTAGCGGCAGCAAGCGAAAGACGTTGTCCAGGCAGGCGCCTGCGAATACGCAATTGTAGACGATAAGGCGACTTTCCGGCGCAGCGGAGCGCGGACGAAAGACGTGGGAGACTCCGACCGGAATGTAAAAAAGATCGCCCTTCGCCACTTTGAAATGAGTGCCGTCGATATAGTGCTCGCCGTCGCCTTCCGCGACGATGCAAATTTCGATAAAGTCGTGCGTATGCTCCTGAAGCTGAAACGATTCGGTCACGCGATTGACGTGAATCGGAAGCTCCGGCGCGAAAAACAGCGAACCGGGAGTGACGTAAATCGGGCGCTGGACGGTCATGGGCCGAAGCTGCCTCCTTTGAATTTCTGCTTGGGGACGCCGCTGGTTGGTACGGATGCCTGATTCCCCCTCCAATCAGCGAATGATATCGGCCTTTCAGCCAGAGTTTTGTCCGAATCAGCCCTATTTTAAGTCCAGATCGACCCGAAAGGCAAGCGTTTTCCCAGAGTAGAATAGGGGGTGTATGCTACGAATTCAAGGAGGGAAACGGTGAAATGATACGGGAACAACGAAAATGGCAGGCGGAATGGATAGGGGGCGGCGGCGAAGGCAGCGCGCGCAACGAGTGGCGCTGCTTCAGGCGCGCGTTCGAGCTGACGGAAGCCGCAGGAGCGGCCGAAATCGCCATTACGGCGGACTCGCGGTACGTGCTGTTCGTCAATGGGACGCAATGCGGAAGAGGACCCGTCCGTTCTTGGCCGGCGGAACAGAGCTACAACGTCCACCCGGTCGGCCACCTGCTCCGCAAAGGAACGAACACGGTCGCCGTTCTCGTCATGAGCTACGGCTTGTCGACGTTTCAATATATTTTGGGAAGAGGGGGGCTCCTGGCGGAGCTTGAAGTCGGCTTCGCCGGCAACGGCTCGGTCGTCATCGGGACCGATGCTTCCTGGGAGACGGCGCCGTACTCCGGATACGATCGGCGCACGCCGCGCATGTCGTGCCAGCTCGGCTTTTCCGAAAGCGTCGATGCGCGTCTGTCCGACGGCGACTGGACGACCGGGGGGACGGGCGGCGAAAAATGGAAGCCGGCGCAAGCGATCGGCCAGCCCGGGTGCGAACCGTGGCCCAAGCTCGTGCCTAGCGACATTCCCCCGCTGACCGAAGAGCCGATATGGCCGGTTCGGGTCGAATCGCTGAAGCGCGTGCGGCCCGTGTCGTGGACGACCGCCCTCGACATTCGGAACGCCATGCTCCCGGACAGCGTCGGGCATGCGAATCCCGTATCGTTCGCCGGTTATGTCGCCTTCGTCGTTCGGGCGAGCGAAGCCGCGGACGCGACGTTCGGTTTTCTCAGCGGATTCGGCGGATTCCGGGGCTTCGGCCTTAACGGACAGCGCTTCAAGGCAAGCGAGATGGAGGGAACGCATCCCGAACGCTACGCCCGGACCCGGCTGCGGGAAGGGGACAATTTCGTATGGCTCGATACTTTGGGCTCCGATCACGGGACGGGACTGCATTTCGGCATCGACTGCGAGGCTCCGTTCGAGATCGTGTCGCCGATCCCCGGCACGAATGGCGAGTCGCCCTTCGCGCTGATCGGTCCGTTCGCGACGAGAACGTACGTCGATCACCAGGAGCAGGAGCAATCCTCGCCGTTGGACGATTATACGGGCTTCGGCGGGAACAAGGAGCTCGATGCCGGCGCGTTCGAGGGCTTCGAAGCGTACGCGCGGGTCCGCGACGCCGCCTCGGCCGACGATCTGCGGAGCCTCGGAGAGTGGGTCCGGCCGTTTCCGCTCGAGCTCGTCGCGAGAGATTCGGTGTTCGGCAAGAGCATCTGGAAGAGAGGCGAGGAGAGCCGCCCCGTTCCGATGGAGCTGCAAGCCGTCTGCATGGCGGGGCCGCTTCCCGCGACCGTGCCCGTCTATCCGGACGGCGATACGGAGTTCGTGCTCGATTTCGGCAAGGAATGGTCGGGCTATATCCGCTTCGAGCTGGAAGCGCCGGAGGGAGCGGTGCTCGACTTCTACGGCTACGAGTATATGAGGGACGGCTGGCGGCAGGATACGTACATTTTGGACAACACGCTGCGCTACGCGAGCAGGGAAGGATGGCAGAAGTACGAATCTCCGGTTCGGCGCGGACTCCGCTACCTGATGGTGACCGTCCGCAACGCGAGCCGCCCGGTTAAACTCATCGGCGTGCAAATGGTGCAAAGCAACTTCCCGGTCGCCGAAATCGGCCGCTTCCACAGCTCGGATCCGCTGCTTAACGACATTTGGGAAATCAGCAAGCATACGACCCGTCTGTGCATGGAGGATACTTTCGTCGATTGCCCGGCCTACGAGCAGGCGTTCTGGGTCGGCGACAGCCGCAACGAAGCGCTTGTCAATTACTACGTGTTCGGCGCGAGCGACATTGTCAGAAGATGCCTCGAGCTTGTACCGGGCTCGTCCGTCCAGACGCCGCTGTATGCCGACCAGGTGCCGAGCGGCTGGAGCAGCGTCATTCCGAACTGGACGTTCTTCTGGGCGAACGCCTGCCTGGAATACGCGGAGCACACCGGGGACCGGGAGTTCGCACGGGAGATCTGGCCCCATGTCCGGTTTACGCTGGAGCATTATTTGCGGAAAATCGACGATCGGGGACTGCTGCGGCATCGCGGCTGGAACCTGCTGGACTGGGCGCCGATCGATCAGCCGAGACAAGGCGTCGTCACGCATCAGAACGCGGTGTTCGTCGGTACGCTGCGGTCGGCGGCCAAGCTGGCGGAGCTCGCCGGCGAAGACGCCCAGGGGATCCCGTTCGCGGCGGCGTCCGAAGCGCTGGCGAAGGCGATCAACGAGTTTCTATGGAGCGAGGAGCAACAGGCGTATCTCGACTGCATTCATGCGGACGGCCGGCGCTCCGACGTCTTCAGCATTCAGACGCAGGTGATCGCCTATTTGAACGGAATCGCGGAAGGGACGCGCCAAGAACGGCTGGCCGCTTATCTGGTCGAGCCTCCGCGTCATTTCGTGCAGATCGGAAGTCCGTTCATGGCCTTCTTCTATTACGAGGCGCTGGCGGTTCTCGGCCGTTACGACATTATGCTTGACGACATGCGCAAGCATTTCGGACAGATGATCGAATACGAAGCGACGACGTGCTGGGAGATGTATCCGAACTTTGCCGAAAACCGGCCGAATCCGAACATGCTGACCCGGAGCCATTGCCATGCCTGGTCGGCGGCGCCGGGCTATTTCCTGGGCGCCTGCGTCCTCGGGGTTCGCAAGGAAGCCGACGGCTGGAGCCGCGTCCGCGTCGCGCCGCAGCCGGGCGATCTGAAGTGGGCGCGCGGGGCGGTGCCGCTGCCGGGAGGCGGTCGCATCGACGTCTCTTGGCGCATGGAGGACGAAGCGGGCGCCCGCGTATTCCGGCTTGACGTCCGGGCGCCGGAAGGCGTCGAGGTGGAGCTTGTCGCGCCGGAAGGATGCGAGCCCCGGATGCGTCTGGCAAGGGGGTAGGCCGTGCTTCGATTTCTGTCCGAGCTGACCATTTTCAAGAAGCTGGTTCTCACCTTCCTGCTCGTCCTTGCGCCGCTCTACGTCGTAAGCCTGCTCATGAACGAGTCCGGGTCCCAGACTCTCAAGACGGAAATTTCGAAGTCCATGTATTCCAAAGTCAGCTATTACATGAACACGATCGACGCGGAGTTCGCCCGGATCGTCCTGCAGCAGTTCGAGCTGATGTACGACGACGACCTTTCGAAGCTGAGCGTCGCCTACTCGGCGATGGACAATATCGAAAGGATGCAATCCACGCTCCGTCTAAGCAAGCGGTTGGACGTCCTGAAAAGCTCCAACCGCTACGTCAAGGATATGGCCGTCTATATTCGCTCTATCGATCGCATGATCGCGACGGGAAGTTCGTCGGTCCGGTTTCCGGCCGACGAATTTTTCCGTTCCGATACGTTCCGCGCCACGGCGGAAACGCCGGTCCGGATGTGGAACGGCCGAATGTTCATCAGCTTTCCGTTTCCCGAACGGACTTATCTGGAAGCGCTCGACGGTCCTTCCTTCGTCGTTCACGCGGAGATCAACGCCGAAGAGTTGACGAAGGATCTGAACCGGTTCGTCTCGCACGAGGATGGCGGCACGGTTTTGGCCGAGACGGGCGGCGCGTGGGTGCTGACCGACCGGCAATCCCCGGATTTTCCGGATTCCGCGTTGGACTGGCTGCACCGCGCGACGACGGGTGACGAAGCGAGCGGGACCGGCACGGTGACGGTGGCGGATCTCCGGTACATGGTCACCTACCAGAGGGCCCCTAGCCTGGACGCGGTCATGCTGACCTATACGCCGGAAAAACAGGTGCTGGGCCCGATCCTCAAATACAAGCGCTGGTACTGGCTGCTGTCGCTCGTTTCCGTCGCCGTCATGCTCGCGTTTTCCTATTCGATTTACGGCCTGATCCATCGTCCGCTCGTCCGGCTGCTGCAATCGTTCAAAAGCGCCGAGATGGGCAGATTCGAGAGGATCGGCGCCTATCGCTTCAAAGACGAATTCTCTTATCTGTATCTCCATTTCAATCAGATGATCGAACGGCTCAAGGTGCTGCTCCACGAAGTGTACGAGCAGAGGTACCGCGCGCAGCTGGCGGAGCTTCGCAAGCTGCAATCGCAGATCAATCCTCACTTTTTCTATAACAGCTTTTTCATTTTGTACCGGATGGCGCAGGCCGAAGACTACGAGAGCGTCATGCGGCTGGCCCGGCATCTTGGAGATTATTACCGCTTTATCGCCCGGGACGGCAAGGACGTCATCGATCTGGACACCGAGATCAAGTTCACGAGAACGTACGTCGAGATCCAGAGCATTCGCTTCGGCCGGCGAATTTCGGTCGAATTCGCGGAACTGCCGGCAGCCTGGCGCGCCGTTCCCGTCCCTCGCTTAACGCTGCAGCCGATTTTAGAAAACGTTTACAATCACGGTTTGGAGAAAAAAAGCGCGAACGGGCTCGTGCGGGTCGGCTTCGCGGAGGATGACGATTACGTCCGGATCGTCGTCGAAGACAACGGAGAGAGCCTGAACGACCGACTGCTGGAGGAGCTGAGCGCCCGGTTGAAATCCCCCGAATCCGTGGAGGAAAGCACCGGACTGATCAATATTCACCGGCGAATCCGGATTTACGGCAAGGAGAAAGGCGGGCTGTCGTTATCGCGCGGAGAGTGGGGCGGACTGAAGGTCACGATTCGGATTCCGAAGGAGGGGGAGACGGATGTACAAGCTGCTTCTGGTTGACGACGAGCATGCCATCGTGGACAGTCTGTATACGGTATTCGAAGAGCTGAGCGATCCGGAGCTTCGCGTCTATAAAGCCTATTCCGGGGAAGAGGCTTTGGCGGTGCTGGACCAGGTCAAAATCGACATCGTGCTGTCCGATATCCGCATGCCCGGCTTGAGCGGGCTGGAGCTGCAGGACGAGATCCGCAGGAGGAGGCAGGATTGCAAAATCATTTTTCTGACCGGCTACGACGAATCCGAGCTGGTGCGCAAGGCGGTCCGGGAAGGCGCGGTCAACTATATTTTGAAGTCCGAGGACGACGAGGTCATTCTCGATTCGATTCAAAAGGCGCTTGCGAGCATTCGGGAGGAACGGCGCAGCCGGAATTTTATGGACGCCGCCAGGCGCCAGCTCAGGCAGGCCTTGCCCGCGCTGCGCGGCGAGTGCTTGAAGAAGTTGTGCGAGGGCAGCCGGATGGCAGGCTCGCTGTCTCCGGACATGTTCGAGGACCTGGCGGCGAAGCCGGACCTGCGGAAGCCCGTCCTTCTCGTGCTCGGCAAAGTCGACGAATGGCGCCCGTCCGACAGTCTGGCGGATCAGCTGCTACTGCTGAGCGCGCTGGAAAACATAGGCGAGGAATGCTTCGCCGGATTTACGCTCGTCAAGGCGTCCTTCGACGACCGTTCCTTCGTCTGGGCGCTGCAGCCCGCGGCGGGAGAGGATTCGCCGCCTTTCCGGGAGGGGAGCCTGGACGCCTACGCGTACGGCACGCTGGAAACGATCCAGCAGATCGCGAAGGAGATTTTGCAGCTGACGGTCTCGTTCGCGGCCGTTCGCGGCACGATCGCCTGGAGCCGTCTGCACGCGGGTTACGCCACGCTAAGGCGCTCGCTCGTCCGCAGGCTGGACGGAGAATTGATCATGGTCGTGAACGTGACGGAGGACGCCGCCAAGGAGCAGAAGCTGCAGGCGGAGCAGCAAATCCGGATGCTGTTCGGGAAGCTGCTCGAGGAGGGCGGGCTGCAGCCGGAACAATCGGACGAAAGCTGCCGGATCATCGAGGAAATCCAGCGGCTGATGGATTTTGCCTCCCCTGAGCCCGCCCTGTATTCCGAAATGTATATTTCGCTGGTGGCCGGCATGCTGTCCCAGATTAAGGAATGGGGCGGGAAGGAGAGCGCGCCGATGCTGGAAGGGGTGTGGAAGCTGCTGGAGGGCGACCGGATCCTGAAGCCGGCGGAAGGACTGGAAGCGGTAAGGAAGCTGCTGTCCACATGGAACGAATGGAGAAAGACGGAACGGCTGGAAGCCGGGAGCCGGATCGTCGCCGCCGTCAATCGGCATATCGAGGAGCACCTGAACGAAGAGCTGTCGCTGACCGTGCTTTCCGAGAAGGTGTATCTGAACCCGGCCTATCTATCCCGGGTATATAAAGCGCGAACGGGCAAAAACCTGATCGATCATATTAACGAAAGCCGAATCGCCAAGGCGAAGATGTTGCTGGACGGCACGCTGATGAAGGTGGCCGACGTCGCCCGCTCCGTCGGAATCGAATCTCCGGCCTACTTCACGCGCCTGTATAAAAAAATGACCGGCTGCACGCCGCAGGAGTACAGGGAGAGCGCTTTCGGAGAACGCGTAAAAAACGAACAAGGATTGTAAATATTGTCTCATTGAGAAGGGCGCGGGCCGGGCCGGATAATGAAGGGGAACCCAATAAGAGGAGGCAGGAAGGATGAATAAAAGCTTGAACTCAAAGCGCGCGACGGCCTGCGCGTTACTGGCCCTGGCACTGGCAATCTCCGGCTGCTCGGGAGGAAACTCGGGGAAAGGAGCCGCTTCGCAGCCGGCGTCGTCCGCGCCGGCATCGGCTTCCCCGGCCCCGTCCGGCGAGGCCGCGCCGTCCGAAGCCGGGGAAGATCCCTACTTCGGCAAGTACGAGCAGCCGGTCGTGGTGACGACCGTGCGTTCCCAGGACGACACGTACAAGTTCGACGCGGGGGAGTCGCTTGACGAGAACGTATGGACCCGGACGCTCGAGTCCGAGCTCAACCTCAAGGTCAAAAACCTCTGGGTGGCGAACGGAGAGCAGTTCGGCCAGAAGATGAACGTATCGATCGCCTCCGGCGATCTGCCGGAAATCATTCCCGTCACGGCGATCCAGCTCAAGCAGCTGATCGACTCGGACCTCATCATGGATCTGACGGAGGTGTACGAGAAGCACGCCTCTCCGTTCCTGAAGGAAATCATGAACCAGGGCGGACCCGAGGTGCTCGATTCGGCCACGTTCGGAGGCAAGCTGATGGCGCTGCCGTTTACCGGCTCTTCCCAGGACGGCTATTCCATGTACTGGGTGCGCACGGACTGGCTGGATAAGCTAGGGCTTAAAGCGCCTGCAACGATAGAGGAGTTCGTCGGAGTGATGGAAGCTTTCGTCAAGGACGATCCCGACGGCAACGGCAAAGCGGACACGATCGGATTGTCGCTTTCCAAGGGGCTGTTCGGCGTCGGCTATGCCACGCTGGAAGGGTTCTTCAACGGCTATCGCGCTTACCCGCGTCTATGGCTCGACGACGGCAGCGGCAACCTTGCATACGGCTCGATCCAGCCGGAGGTCAAGGAAGCGCTGGCCAAGGCCAGGGAGCTTTACGCGGCGGGGCTGATCGACCAGGAGTTCGGGGTCAAGGACGGCGGCAAGGCGGCCGAATTGGCCGCATCCGGCAAAGCGGGCCTCCATTTCGGCGGAATGGCCAACTCGATCTGGCCGCTGCAGCCGAGCCGTCATAACGATCCGAACGCGCAGTGGCAGGCTTTCGCGCTTCCTTCGATCGACGCCGAGCCGGCCAGGACGCCGCACAATCTGGCGGTCGGAACGTACTACGCGGTTCTGAAGGGAGCGGAGCACCCGGAGGCGCTGGTCAAGGCGTTGAACGTCTTCGTGGAAAAAGGATGGGGCAAGAGCACCACGCCGGAAATCTACTCCGAGCACTTCAACAAGGGCGGCGTAGAGCGGCACAAGTACCCTCCGTTCCAGGCGTGGCCGTCGCGCAAAAACCTGGACGCCCACCTGTCGGTGTCCCAGGCGATCCAGAGCGGCGATACGTCGCGGCTTAACGCGGAGGAGACCGATTATTACACCCGGATTCAGAGTTATCTGAACGGGGGAACGGAAACGCTCGATTGGGCATACGACCGGGTATTCGGAGTCGACGGCTCGTTCTCCGTCATCAATCGTTACGTCGAAGGGGATCTGGTCGCCCGCAACGGTTTCTACGGAGCGCCGACGCCGACGATGGCGTCCAAAAAATCGACGCTCGACAAAATCGAGGAAGAAACGTTCACGCGCATCATTATGGGCGAATCGATCGATTTGTTCGATAAGTTCGTCGCCGATTGGAAGAAGCTCGGCGGCGACCAGATGACGGCCGAAGTCAACGAATGGGTCAAGACGAAATGATTCCTCGGCAGGGAGCAACGCTGCGCAGCCGACTTCGGAACTTTCCGCTCCATCTGATGCTGCTGCCGGGCGCCGTCATCGTGCTGATCTACAGCTATTTTCCGATGTTCGGCATCGCGATCGCGTTCCAGAACTACATTCCGGCCAAAGGCCTGTTCGGGTCCCAGTGGATCGGCGCCGACAATTTCCGGTTTGTCTGGGATTTGCCGGGCTCCAGGCTCGTGCTGCGCAACACCGTATTTATCGCGCTTATGAAGATCGTCGCCGGCCTGGCCATTCCGATCGTCGTGTCGCTCATGCTGAACGAGATGCGCAAGGAGTTCATTAAAAGAAGCGTGCAGACGCTGATCTACCTGCCGCATTTCCTGTCGTGGATCATACTGGGCGGCATTCTGATCGATATTCTGTCGCCCTCCACGGGGATTGTCAACGAGGTCGTCGCGGCGCTCGGCTTCCGGCCCGTCTACTTCCTCGGCAATAACGACGTGTTCCCATACGTGCTCGTCGTATCGGACGTATGGAAGGAGTTCGGCTTCAATACGATCGTCTTCCTGGCGGCGTTGACCTCGATCAATCCGGCCCTGTACGAAGCGGCAATCGTCGACGGCGCCAACCGGTGGAAGCAGACGCTGCACATTACGCTGCCCGGCATGATGCCGATCATCGTCCTCATGGCGACGCTGAGCTTGGGCAACGTGCTCAACGCCGGCTTCGACCAGGTGTTCAATCTGTACAGTCCCCAGGTTTACGAGAGCGGCGACATTATCGACACGCTCGTCTACCGGATCGGGCTGCTGGACGCCCAATACGGGATCGCCACCGCGGTGGGACTGCTTAAATCGGTCGTCGCCCTGGCGTTTATCTCGCTGTCGTATTTCTTGGCGCATCGTTACGCGAACTACCGCATTTTCTAGAAGGAGGATGACTGCATGATCGAGCGTCTTTCCTTCGGCAGGCGCGTCTTTATCGTGTTCAATTATACGTCGCTTATCGCGATGTCGCTGCTCTGCGTGCTCCCGCTCGTCCACGTGCTCGCCTTGTCGTTCAGCTCCAACGCGGCGGCGACGGCGGGATTGGTGAAGCTGTGGCCGGTCGAGTTTACGTCGAAATCGTATCAATTCGTGCTGAACCGGCCCGAGTTCGTCCAATCCCTGCTCGTTACGATCCAGCGCGTCGGACTCGGCCTGCCGCTGAACCTGCTGCTGACCGTCCTGGTCGCGTATCCGCTGTCCAAGGAGACGACGAGATTCAAGCCGCGAACCGTATACGTCTGGTTTTTCGTATTCACGATGCTGTTCAACGGCGGACTGATTCCGACTTATATGACGATCCGTTCGACCGGGCTGCTCGATTCGCTCTGGGCGCTGATTCTGCCGGGGGCCGTGCCCGTGTTTAACGTCGTGCTGCTGCTCAATTTCTTCCGCGGGCTGCCGAAGGAGCTGGAGGAAGCCTCCTTTATGGACGGAGCCGGGCATTTCCGGACGCTGTGGCGGATCTATCTGCCCTTGTCGCTGCCGGCCATGGCGACGATCGCGCTGTTCACGACGGTCGGCCATTGGAACTCGTGGTTCGACGGGCTGATCTACATGAACTCTCCGGAACGGTATCCGCTGCAAAGCTATTTGCAGACCGTCATCGCCCAGCGCGATATGACGCTCGCCTCCTCCACGGATCTGGAGCTGCTCGCCGAGGTGTCCGACCGGACGGTCAAGGCGGCGCAAATCTTTATGGGCGCGCTGCCGATATTGCTCGTCTATCCGTTTTTGCAAAGATATTTTATGAAAGGGATCGTGATGGGCAGCGTGAAGGAGTAAGGCCGCCCCTTTCAGGTGTCGACCGACCGCCGTCATGCGGCGATGCACCGCGCGCAGAAGCGGGACCCTCCCGACCAGCCGTCGGCGAGGATCAGTCCGGCCGTCCCTCCAGCGACGCGATTCGCCGCGCGATCAGCTTGCCGTGATGCCGCCCGCTCTCGATGAAGATTTCGTTCGCCTCGCGCCCGGCGGCGATGACGCCGGCGATGAACAGCCGGGGCACGTTCGTCTCCATCGTCTCGGGATCGAAGGCCGGAACCGTCGTATCCGGATCGACCGTCGCTCCCGCATCGGTCAGCAGCGTCCGCTCCGGCCGGAAGCCGGTCAGCGCCAGCACGAAGTCGTTGTCGATCCGGTAAGGGACGGCTCCTTCCTCCGCGGGCTGAACCGTCACGCTGTCCGGATCGACGTGCACGACGCGGGAAGAGAACAGCATCCGGATGTTGCCCTTGTTCACGTTGCCCTCGAACAGCGGCCTCACCCAAGGCTTAATGCTGGGGGAGTAGCGGTCTCCCCGGTACACGACCGTAATTTCCGCGCCCACCCGGAGCAGCTCCATCGCCGCGTCCACGGCGGAGTTGTTGCCGCCGATAATGGCGACTTTCATGCCGGTGTACGGATGGGCCTCGCCGAAGAAATGGGAAACCTTCGGCAGCTCTTCGCCGGGAATGCCCAACAGGTTCGGATGATCGAAGTAGCCGGTCGCAACGACGACATAGCGCGTCTCGTACGCGTGCTTGACGCCGAAGCGGTCGGCCGTTTCGACGAGGAACGAGCCGTCCGGCCGCGGCCGGATCGAGACGGCTTCCTCGTAGGCGCGAATGCGCAGCTTCCGCCGCAGCGCCACGTCCCGATAGTATTGCAGCGCTTCGCGCCGGGACGGCTTGTCGTTCGGGCTCGTGAACGGAATGCCGCCGATCTCGAGCAGCTCCGCCGTGCTGAAGAAGTTCATATAGGTCGGATATTGATAGATGGAATGGACGACGGCATGCTTCTCGATCAGCAGCGGCTCGATTCCGGCGGCCTGCAGCTCCAGCGCCGCGGACAAGCCGCAAGGGCCGGCTCCGATAATAAGAGCTTGTTCTTTCCGTACTTGATCCTGTGCGTTCATGGCGGTTCTCCAATTCGGTGCAATTTGCCTTCTATTGTACCACGTATAACGTCTTCCTCCGAAACGCCCCCCGCTTTGGCTTCGCGGTTGTCACCAATTGTTCAAGATTAGGGTCGATCCGAGCGAAAGATTGTGATTATTTTCACATTAATGGGCGGGAAATAAAGTCATAATGAAGGCGTAAGGAGAAGAGATCATGCGATGGGAGATGGCGGCTATGGTAGTCAAGTTTCTTAGAGAACACGTCTGGGCAGCGGCGGCGTTGACTCTGCTCCGGATTTATCTCGGATGGCAATGGCTCGACGCGGGATGGCATAAGCTGACCGGAGAAGGATTTAACGCAACGGGCTTCCTTACCAAGGCGGTAGAGAGTCCGGTCATGGACAAAGCGACGAACGTGGCGGTCTATCCGACGTACACGGGATTTCTGGAGCACTTCGCCCTGCCGAACGTCAAGCTGATCAACTTCCTGATTCCGGTCGGCGAGTTTCTAGTCGGCGTAGGGTTGATCGTCGGAGGACTGACGGCGGCGGCCGCGTTCTTCGGACTGCTGATGAATTTCCTGTTCCTGTTCGCCGGCACGGTATCGACTAACCCTTGGCTGACGCTGCTCGGCATTATCGTATTCATCGGCGGCGCGAACGCCGGCAAATTCGGTCTCGACTACTACCTTCTTCCGTGGATCCGCCTCGGCTGGAAGAAGCTGACCGGCGGGAGAGGAGGTAAACCCGCGGATGCTCGCACGGCGTAAAACGGCAAGCCCGCAACGAAGGCTGCCCGTCCCGACAGGGAACAGGGCAGCCTTCGTTTGCGTCGGCGAGCGGCGCGGTCCGATCTTCGGCGCTTTTGCGACCCGAAGCGATGACGAACGTCGAGCCCGGACACCGTGCTTCGGCCCGATTCCCGCCGTCTCGCCTTCCCCGCGCTAAACCTCCCGGCTTGCCGCGGCCCCGCTCGGAATAATCGACAGCACCCACTCGCACCATTCGATATTCGTCCGGCACACCATCAGCCCTTTGTTCAACATAATGTAAGGCCCGAAGAAGAGGGAGTCGTAAGGGGGAATTTCCGTCTCGCCCGCGTCCGCCATCCGGCGCACGGACTGGATTTTGTCTTGCAGCCGTCCCAGCTTGGCCCGGTAATGCTCCAGACGGGCCGCGAACAGATCGCGCGATACCGTCGGATCCACATGGGAGACGCAGAAGGCTTTCAGCATCAGTTCGTCGCGCATGACCGGGTCGGAGGCCGGAACGGTCAGCCATTTCCGCAGCGCTTCGAAGCCTTTTTCCTGAACGGAGTACACCTTCTTGTCGGGCTTGTCGCTCTGCTGAACCAGCTCGCAGGAAACCATGCCGTTCTTCTCGAGGCGGGCCAGCAGCGGATAGATTTGACTGTGTTTGGCCGGCCAGAAAGGCTGGATCCTCTGCGTCAGATCGTAACCGGACAGAGGGGTGTGGGTGAGCAGGCTTAGCAAGCCGTAGGCCAACGTATTCATGACGAATCCTCCAGATAACATCCTTTACAGATGGGGGTTTTGGCGTTATTATTATTTCCTTGCCAGTAATTATGTAAAAAAATACATAGGGATACGGAGGCTCGGAGATCGCATAATGGAAGAACGCAATAATCAAGAAATACGTTTCATGCCGATAATGGTTGCAATATTTATAGGATCGTTTTTATGCATATTGGCATCGAGCACGATCAACATCGCTTTGGAAATACTGAAGGACCATTTTCAGACGAGCTTGGACACCGTCACTTGGACGCTGACCGGCTTCATGCTGGCCATGGGCACGACGGCGCCGATCGTCGGCTATCTGGGAGAGAAGTTCAGCTACAAGCGGTTATACTTGTTTTCCTTGATCGGCTTCACGCTGGCCTCGGCTCTGTGCGCGGCCGCATGGGACGAAACGGCGCTCATCGGCTTCCGCGTCATGCAAGGAGCCTTCAGCGGCCTGATCATTCCTTCGACGATGGCTCTTATCTATCAGATCATTCCGCGCGAGAAACAAGCGATGGCGATGGCGCTCTGGGGACTGGCTTCGATGATGGCCCCGGCGTTCGGGCCGACGCTCAGCGGCTGGCTGCTGCAAAATTACGACTGGCAGTGGATGTTTCTCATGAACGTGCCCATCGGCTTGATCGCGATCTGGTGCGTCGCGGCCTATATTCCCTATTATCGGCTGAACGTGCCCAAGAGTTTCGATGCCATCGGTTTCGTGACGGTCATCGTCAGCAGCACGTCCTTGCTGCTCGCGCTGGGACAAGGGCACAAGTGGGGCTGGGACTCCTGGCAGACGCTGTCGCTGCTGATCGGCGGCCTGTTCATGCTCGCGCTGTTCGTCCGGAGAGAGCTGACGGCGGATTCTCCGCTGCTGGATCTGCGGGTATTCCGCAACGGGAGATATACGATCAACGTCGTGATCACCAACATCCTGACGATTAGTCTGTACTCCGGGACGTTCCTGACGCCCGTCTTCCTGCAGCGGATCCAGCACGTGTCGGCGATGGATACCGGGCTGATCCTGCTGCCGGCGTCGCTGGCGATGGCGCTCGTGATGCCGGTCGTCGGCAAGCTGTACAACTCGATCGGTCCGCGTTGGCTCATGTTCGCCGGCATCGTGCTGCTGTCGATCGGAACGGTGACGCTGAGCTGGCTGAGCCTCGACGTGTCCCACGCCTACATCTTGTTCTGGATGGTCGTCCGCAACCTGGGCATCGCGCTCGTCATGATGCCGTCCAGCAACGCCGGCATGGAGCTGCTGCCCCGCGAGCTGTCGGGCCACGCCTCCGCCATCATGAACTGGACCCGCAACGTGTTCGGATCTTTCGCCATCGCCGTCTTCACGACGATGCTCGCTACGAGATCCGCGCATCATGGCGCGTCGTTCGTTCGGGCCGGAGAGACCGATCAGGCGTTCATCTCGGCCATGTCGTTCACCATGAGCGTGAACGACGTCTACCTGGTCGCGACCTTCATCGCCGTCGCCGCGCTGCCGCTCAGCCTGTTCGTCGGCAAAATCAAGCTGCGCAAGGAAGGACAAGCGGATAAGAAAGCCGCGTAAGACGGCGAAGAGATGGGGCTGTCTCATAAGCAGAGTTTCTTGAGATGATCGATAGACAAAGTAAGGGGGATGTACCTCCCGGGGACCGCCTCATACGCTCCTGAAACCACCGATTAACGGGTTTACCTAATCCCGTTTCAGGAGCGTATAGCATCGGAAGGAGGCACTTCCCCTTGAACCATGTGTATGGATCATCTTTCGGAGCAACTTGAAGGGCTTATGGAACAGCTCTTTCGTGCTATAATGAATCGTTTGACGCTTGCTCCGGCGAATGGGGCCGCGGTTCGAAAACTCCCGCGTTATCAAAACTAGGAGGTTGGTTACCTATGTTCAACTTCGGTTGGGGCGTTCTGTTCGTCCTGGTCAACTTCGCGTTGTTCCTGCTCTGTTACCGGATGTTCGGCAAGAACGGCCTGTACGCCTGGGTGGCGGCCGCCGTCATTCTGGCCAACATTCAAGTCGTGAAGACGATCGGGATGTTCGGATTCGTCATGACGCTGGGCAACACGCTGTACGGTACGATTTATTTGACGACGGACCTCATCAACGAGAAATACGGGGAGAAGGAAGCGAAGAAGGCGGTATGGTTCGGATTTTTCTTCTTGCTGATGTCCACGGCGATCATGCAGATGGCGCTGGTC
>JAEZZE010000290.1 GCA_023418755.1 Bacillota bacterium
GTGCAGCGGGCTTATTACCGCTGTCTACCACCGTTTGTGCTCAATAGTGTTGTACCGGGTGGGCTTATGACCGCCATCTGCCCCCGTTCGTGCCCAATAGTATCGTGCCGCGGGCTTATTACCGCCATCTGCCTCCGTTCGTGCCCGATAGTATCGTGCCGCGGTGCTAATTACCGCCATTTCCCCCGTTCCCGCTCGATAGAATGCGTAGTTCCTTGCCCTTATTGCTATAGAGGTTCCCGATAAGTTATGATCGTACTATATGAACGGGAGGAATGAACCTATGAGCAAGTCGCAAATCAAGAAGCGCAAGCGCGAAGCCGAGCAAGCCGGGCGGATCGATCCTGAGCTTAACCGCATTCGTTGGCACAGAAAGCCGCAAACGCAAGTCGTCATGAACAAGAAAGCAGAACAGCGCCGCACGCAGTGCCGCCGTAAGGGCAGCCGCGAGGGCGCTGATTTTTTTATTGCCACGTTCCGTCCGCCTCTGTTTCCCGACTCGCCCACCTCACTCCTCATGATGGTATCGTCGGCGCGCGAATAGCTCTAGAGCGTTGACAGCGCCGTACAGAAGCGCGGAGAGCAACGCCAGCATGGCGATGCTGACCATGACGAGCGTCATCTGGAACACCTGCCCGCCGTAGATGATCAGATAGCCCAGCCCCGCCTTCGACGATAGAAACTCGCCCATCACGACGCCGACCAAAGTGAGGCCGACGTTGACTTTGAGCGTCGCGATGAAGTATGGAATGCTGGCCGGGAGAAGTACCATCCTCAGCATCTGTCCTCTCGTCGCCCCGAACGACTCCATCAGCTTCAGCTTCGATTTGCTGATTTCCTTAAAGCCGCTCTCCACCATGATGATCGTCACGATGATCGAGATCGCCACCGCCATGCCGTAGATCGAATAACGGTCGCCCAGCCAGATGTAGAAAATCGGGCCAAGCGCCACCTTGGGCAGCGCGTTCAGCACGACGACATAGGGTTCCAGCACCTTGGAGGCGAAAGTCGACCACCAGAACAGAACGGCGATGCCCGTGCCGAGCAGCATCGAGACGACGATGCCGACAAGTGTCTCCCAGCCGGTAATCCACGTATGCCGCAGCAGATTACCCTCGAATGCCAACTCTCGAAACGCGGTCGCAAGCTGCGAAGGGCGGCTGGTCAGCATCGGATCGATCCAGCCCCAGCGAGCTGCGAATTCCCATAAGCCGAGAAACGCGGCGAGCACCGCCAGACGCGATAACAACACGAGACGCTGCCGGCGCTTCTGGAGGCGCAAGTAGCGTTCATATAGCGGAGACGACATGCTCCTCCAGCTCCTTCCAGATGGCGTTAAACATGCCGTTGTACCCGCTCGCCTGCCTCTTCTCCCATGGCGACAAGCCTTCTCCTTCCTCGAAACGGATCTCGTGAACCCCCGAGATCGTGCTTGGCCGCTTCGACATGACCATTACGCGGTCGGCCATGCTGATCGCCTCGGACAGATCGTGCGTCACGAGCACCGCCGTCTTTCCCTGCTCCTTGATAATGCGGTACACCTCGTCGGACAGCTTCAGCCGGGTCTGGTAATCGAGGGCGGAGAACGGCTCGTCGAGCAGCAAAATGTCCGGCTCCGCCACAAGCGTACGGATCAGCGCGACCCGCTGGCGCATCCCGCCGGAAAGCTGCCCCGGCCCGTGCGAAGCAAATTCCCCCAGCCCGTAACGCTCCAGCAGCTCGAGCGCCCTGCGCTTCGCCCGTTCCCTGTCCATCCGGCGGATTTCCGCGCCGACGAGCAGATTGTTCAGCACGTTCCGCCATTCGAACAGATGGTCGTGCTGCAGCATGTAGCCGACTTTGCGCGATGGGCCGGACACCGGCTCCCCGTCGATGCGGATGCTCCCTTTCGTCGGGACGAGCATGCCGGAGACGAGGGAGAGCAGCGTGCTTTTGCCGCACCCGCTCGGCCCGACGACGCTGATGAACTCTCCCCGTCCGATCGACAGGCTCACGTCGCGCAGCGCTTCGGTCTCCTGCTTCGGCGTAAAGTAGCTCAGTCCGACGTCCTTCAGCTCGATGTGCGCCATAGCCTCATCATTCCGTTTTCCCGAGTTTATGCACGAAGCTCATGTCGACGACATCGTCCATGTTCGCGACCCGCTCCGCTTCTTTCAGCACGCCGTTTTCCACCAAGACGTTCTGCAGCGTATCGAACTGGTCCTTCGTCAGCTCCGGATGCGTAGGCCATGTTCCTTGACTTTTGTACCGGTTAACCGACTGCAAAATCAGTTCATTCGGGGTTCCTTCGAAAAACGGCGCCAACGCCTTCGCGATGTCGTCGTCCGAAGCCGCGTTCAGCCATTCCGCGCCTTTGGCTACCGCGCTAACGAAGCTTTGGACCACGTCCGGATTGCTCTTGATGTAGTCCGACGTGGCAACGTAGGACGTCTCCGGGAACTCGCCGAACGCCTCCCCGAGCGAGGCGACGTAATAGGCCTTCCCTTCCTGGACAAGCGTGGAGGCGACCGGTTCGAACAACTGGATGAAATCGCCCTGTCCGCTTGTGAACGCGCCCGCCAGCGCCGGCGACGCGATATTGGTAATGACGTCGACGTCTTCCGCCCCTTCCTTGATCAGCGTGGAGTTCATGACCATCTGCGGCGCGCTGCCCGGCCTCCAGCCGAGAACCGTTTTTCCGCTAAGGTCGCTCCACTTGAAGTCGTCCAGCTTTTCCCGCGACAGCAGGAACGAACCGTCCTTGGCCGTCAACTGATGGAACGCTTTAAGCGTCTTTTCTCCCTTTTGGTTGAAAATGTAAATCGTCGTCTCTGGACCGACCAAGGAGATATCCGCGGTACCCGCGATCAGCGCGGCGGCCCCCTTATCCGAGCCCTGCGCCGTATTCATGTCGACGTTAAGCCCTTCGGCCTCGAAGAACCCTTGGGACATGGCCACGTAGTGCGGCGCGTAGAAAATGGAGCGAATGACCTCGGAAAACTTGACCGTCCTCAGCTCTCCCGACTTGCCGCCCTCTTTGCCGCAGGCCGATACGGTCAGCGCGACCAAAGCGGCCGCCAGCAGCAGCGCGGCGATTTTGCCCTTGTTCCTCATCATTGTTCTCTCCCTCATGAAAAAAAGCTTTGAATAGGTATTATCCTATTCAAAGCCGAGGGTCGGCGTTCATTCGCGCCCGTCTATTCGGTTCTCCGAGGCCGGCGTTCGTTCCCGCCTGTCTATTCGGTTCTCCGAGGTCCGACGTTCGTTCCCGCCCGTCTATTCGGTTCTCCGAGGCCGGCGTTCGTTCCCGCCCGTCCATTCGTTTCTCCGAGGTCCGGCGTTCGTTCCCGCCCGTCTATTCGTTTCTCCGAGGTCCGGCGTTCGTTCGGCATCCGCTTAACCGCTTCTTCAAGGATCGGCGTTCATCGCGCCCGTTAGTCGTCCTTCAGCACGATCCCCAGCAAATGGGCTACGCCGGGAAGCTGGTCGGTTCTCATCGCGCAGCCCTGCAAATCTTCCAGCGACGATCCAAGCGTTCGGAACTCGCAGCTGCTCAAGTCGATGCCCTTCAGCTTCGCCCCGACGAACTGCGCCTGATCGAGCTCGCACCGCGAAAACTCGACTTGATTGAACTGCGCCTCGTAGAAATCAGCCTTGTCGAAGTTGCCGTCGCGGAAGGCGACATGCTTCATGTCCGCAAAGCGGAACATCGCGTACTGGCCGACGCATTCCTCGAACTTCACGTTGCGCATCGTCGTCGTAGACAGATCCAGGCCGAGCATTTTGCAATGGTTAAACTCCACCCGGTGCAGCACCGCGTCGCGGAAAACGACGTTGGACAGATCGCAGTGGTCGAACACGACGTCGACGAGCTCCGCCCGCTCCAGCGTTACGTTATCGAAAGTCACGCGATCGAATACGACGCAGTCGAACAGCACCTTGTCCGCAGACTGGTTCGCGACCGTCCCGGGAACGAACCGGCACGTCTCGAACGGCATTTTGTCTTCCATCTCGTAATCGTTCACCGTCACGTCGACCATCGCGAACGGCTCAAGCAGCCGCGGCGCCTCCGGCCCGATGATTTTGTCTTTTTTCGCAGCCATCGATCTCTTCCCTTCGTCAAGCTCTCGCCTCTCTATTATGGACGAGACCGGCCGGAATAGAAAGCGCCGCATCGGCCAACCACTTGGACAGCTGCATTTTGCCGCGTCGGATGTCCGACTTGACGGTATTCTCGGAGCAACCGAGAACGCGCGCGATTTCCCCGCAGCTATACTCCTTATAAAATCTCAGAACCATCACGCTCCGCCGGCGCGATTGAAACCGCAGCATAAGCAGCCGAATCGCTTCCGCGAATTCCTTGTCCAGCAAATCTTGTTCGGGAGCGCGCAAGCTCCGCGCTTCCCCGCCCTCCAGAGGCAGCCAACGAATTCTCCGGCCGCGGCGCCACCGGTCGACGAAGAGGCGATAGCCGGTCGACGCCATCCATTCCTTGGCCCGCTCCGGCGGCCGCTCCTGCTGGCACAGCTTGAGGAACACCTCCTGCACGAGATCGGCGGCCTCCTCTCGATTACGCGTCAGGTAGAGCAAATATCGGTTCAGATCGCCCGCATGCGCCGCATACAGCCGACCCGCCGCGTCAGCCGTCGCCGGCTTCATCGTCCTCGCCTCCTCCATGCTCCCCTTCGACGGGCGCGGCATCCGGCGGCCCGACGGTAACCTTCCTCCCGTCGAATTGCAGTACCGCTTTGCCCGTTACGTTCATCGCTTCCAAATAGGCTTTCGGAATTTGCAGCCTGCCGACGCGGTCGAGCACGACGTATTCCTCGTGGCGATCGCCGAACCGGACATCGTCTCGCCCTATGCCTCCGCCGTTCTCTCGCGGCGAAGCTTCCGTATCCTCCCGCTTCACCCATTCCGTGCTCGTCATGCCGTCGCGAATGGCGACGACGCGGTCGACCTTGTCCGCGACGGAGAGATCGTGGGTGACGATGACGATCGTCACCCCCATCTCCCGATTCAGCCGGCGGAAAATATCGAGAATCCGCTCGCCGGCGGCGCTGTCCACCGAGCCCGTCGGCTCGTCGGCCAGCACGAGCTGGGGCCGGTTGGACAGCGCGATCGCGACCGCGACCCTCTGCTGCTCGCCTCCGCTAAGCTGCGTTAGCCGGCTGCCCATCCTGTGCTCCAGCCCGACGGCCTCCAGCAGCCTCTTGGCGTAAGCGCGATCCGCCTTGCCCCCGATCACCATCGGCAGCTCGACATTCTGAAGAGCGGTCAAATAAGGCACGAGGTTTCTCGCGTTGTTTTGCCAGATGAATCCGACGGTTTTCCGCTTGTACTCGATGAGCTGCTCCTTCGTCATTTTCAGCAGGTTCCACGGACCGACGACGGCCCGGCCCGCGGAGGGCCGATCGAGACCGCCCAATATGTTGAGCAGCGTCGATTTGCCGCTGCCGCTATTGCCGATTATCGCCATCATTTCACCTTGATCGACCGTCAAATTCAACCCTTGCAGCGCCACGACCTCTACGTCGTCGGTTTTGAATATTTTGACCAAATCCTCGCATTGGATCATCGGCGGTTTCCTCCTTGCCCGAAATCAGCGCTCCTCGCCCAGCTTCACGGCCTGCGCGATGCGCAGCCTTCTTAACTGAAGAATGAACAGGCATGCGCCCGCCGCGAGCATAATCCCGACGGCGGCGGCCAGCTTGGCGGTATCCCCGGCCTCGAACACGATTCTCAGCGGGGGGACCTGCCGGGTTCCCTCCGTCGTTCCGCCTTCCAGGAAGGGCAGGAACAGTCGGCCGGCCAGCATGCCGAGGCCGCCCCCGGCCAGAACGGACAGCCCCGTCGTCAGCAGTTGCTCCAGCAGCAGCATGCGGGCAAGCTGACCGCGCGACAGCCCCATCGCTCTGAGAACGCCGAGCTGAACGACGCGGCGCGACAACGCGAAAAACCAGAAAATCACGAATCCCAGAAAAGACACGAGCAGCGAGATCAGAAAGCCGAGACCGAGAATGCCGAAGACGCCGCCCTGCGCCGGATGATTGCGCCTCTCCGCCAGCTCTCCCCGTACATCCTCCGCGCCGACGATCGCGATGCCGCGCTGTCCCAACGTCTCGAGCGCGGGGGCGAGCTTGGCTCCGTTCTCCATTCTCAGCCATACTTCGTACGGAATTTTATCGATCTGTTGATACACGTACTCCAGGTTGGCCACGATGAAGGGCGATTCGTCCGGATACAGACTGGGCCAATACGGTACGATTCCGACGACGACCAGCTCTACGGGCTCGTTGCCGTACCCGACCGATACGCTCAAAGGATCGCCTTCCTTCACCCCGTAACGTTCGGCGAAACCTGCGGACACGAGAGCCGCCTGCTCGATCTGGCCGAGCGCGTCCAAATAATAATAAGGGTGGATCGGATACAGATCCTCGCGGAAGCGGGCCGCCCCGGCAAAATCGGCGTTGTCGATGCCGAGGAGCTGCGCCGTTCCGGCCGCCTTCCCGCCGATCGAGGATTTGCCGCTCGTTCGCAGGACCCGGGCGGCGGCTTTCACGCCTTCCAGACCCGAATAGGAGGCGTACGACGGTTCGTTGTAGTAGATTTTGTTCGCGTCGTTCTCGTCCTGGACGCCTTCCCAAGCCGCCGTCAGCACGATGTCGCTTCCGTATTGGTACTGCGCGCGATCCGTCGCGTTGACGTCCATCGTGCGTGCCGCGGAGGCGTTGTATACGCCGAGTCCGATCGTTAAAATCAGCAAAATCATGATCGGGTGAAAGACGGCCGCGGACCGCGACAGCTGCGTCATCGTCAAATGGATCGTCACCGGCATCCGTCTTCCCGTCAGCGCGTTCCAGAGACGCAGCAGTAGCGGAAACAACCGCAAAACCAGTAAACCCGAAGCGAACAGAAACAGGGTCGGCAGCACGAAAATCGTCGGTTCGATTCCGTCTCCGCCCGCATTCCCGGTCGATATTCGCCCGGATTCCATCAAGTACCAGGCGGCCGCTGCCGCCGCCAGCAGAACGACGTCGACGTAAAGCCTCTGCCATAGAGGCTTGCCGCCGTTCGAGCGGCGGACATGCTTGACGATGGAGGCTTCGGCGTAGGCGCGAACCGGCGCGACGGTGGCGACGATCGCCGCTGCCGCCGCGAGGCTGCCGAACAGCCACGCGGCGCCGTTGCGCCCGACCGGGATCGACCGGCGTCCGACGAATTCGAGGAAGCCGTTGGAAGCGCCGATCGTCTTCGCCATGAGCCAGGCCAGGCCGATTCCGAGCAGCAGCGCCGCCGCCCCCAGCAATGAGGCTTCGATCAGGTATAGCGTCACGATCTGGCGCGGGCTGGCCCCGCGGCTATGCAGCACCGCGATATCGCTTCGCTGGCGATCGAGCGCCTGCTTGGCGTTCATCGCGACGAAGTAGAGCACCATCGCCAGCACCGGAGCGGCCAGCGCGAACAGCATCGCTTGCAGGAGCAAGCTTTGGCGGTTGAAGTCGTGCAGCATGTCGATGAAAGACAGATTCACCTTCGCGTTATCGAGCATCCGGCTCAACTGAATGTCCAGACGCTGAAGCTCTCCGATCAAGGACGGGAGGTCGCCGATGCGGATGTCGCTCAGATCGAACGCATAGTACCATCCCGCCGAATCGAGAGCGAGACGACCGTCCCCGAGCAAGCCATCCGTCATCGTCTTCCGACTGACGAGCAGGCTTTCCGCCAGCTTGTCCTTGCCGTCGATCGCCCATCCCGCGTCCGCTTCGTCCTTCAGCCGATAGGCTCCGGAGAGATGAACGGCCAGCCTTCTCTTCTTCCCTTCGACGTCGACGGCGTCGTAGAGCAGCCTGTCGCCGATCTCCCATCCATAGCGTTTCAAAGTCTCGTCCAGCACCAGCGCTTCGACCGTTCCGTCCCGCAGGCCGTCCCGGGGGCTCCGTCCTTGCACGATTTCGATCCGTTCGAAATCTCCGCTCTGGGCCGCGAGCTCCATGCGAACGAGACGCGAGGAGCTTCCCGTTCCCGGTTCGGCCATCCGTACCGTGGAGGCCGGCAGATGCATCCGGCCGGAATGCGCATCCGCGGGAAAATCGATCCGTCCGGGCAGTTCCTCGGCCATCCAGCGGTCAAGCTCGTCAAGACTCTCGAGATCCGTCTCCTTGGCGGCTCCCGGCTGATACTTGACGTAGAGGGAGGCGGCGGGCAGTCCTTTCGTCTCTTCCTGTAGAGACTTGGCGACAAGCCTTTTCAGCGTCCCGTCGGCATACATCGGAATGCTCATCGCGAACGCGACGGCCACGGTCAATCCGAGCAGCGTACTGAGCGTATAGGCGCGATTTTGCCACATTTTCAGGAGGAGATAGCCAAAAATTCGCATTATTTGCCCACGACCTTCTGGCCTTCCTCCAGCCCTTTGATGATTTCCGCCTCGGTCGCCGTCTGTATGCCGACCTCCACGTCCACCTCGCCTTTGCTCCCGTCGGGATGCGATACGATGACGTAATTTCGGTTATTCTGCTTGCGCAGCGCCGCAGAAGGAATGTACAGCGCCTTTTCCCGCTTCTCGACGACGATCGAAGCGTTCAGCGGCGTACCGTGCCCGACTCCGTCCGGCAGCTTCTGCAGATCGATCAGAGCGTAGGAATCGAGCGAATCCTCTCCCGAGTCGCCCGCGACCGGCAGCCGCCGCACCTTTCCCTTATGGTCGCCGGCCGCGTTGATGCCGACGATCGCTTCCATGCCCGGAGCGACAAATTCCAGATCGCTCGACCCGAACTTGACGGCGACGACGAGCGCGTTCCTATCGACAATCCGGCCGACTTTCTCGTAGGCTCTCGCGAGATCGCCTTTCTTCGCCGTAAAACTGACGATCGTGCCGCTATAAGGAGCGACCAGCTTCGAGCCGTCCAGCCGGCCGCGCAGCTCGGTCAGTTCCTTCTTAAGCAGCTCGTAGTCGAGTTGGCGCTTGCGAAGCGCGACCCCGTCTTCGCCGGAACTTTCGCGCATCGCCTCCTTCAGATCGAGCTCGGCCTTCTCCAGCTCGATTTCCTTCCGCATAATCTGGCTTTCCGTATCGCCCGTGTCGAGCTTGGCCAGCACCTGCCCTTTCTTCACCTCGTCTCCGGCCTTCGCGAGTACGTCGACGATGCGACGGTTGTCCTCCGTGAAGAAGAGGTTTTCCTCCTTCTCGGACATCAGCTTTCCGGCCGCGCCGATCTTCGTCTCCAGCGTCCCCCGCTTGACCTCGTATTCCGGCTTCTGCGAAATTTTCGGCGTACGGATTTCGGGCAAGCGCTCCGGCTCCTCCTCTTGCGGCAGCAGAGAGCAGCCCGTCAGCGCCGCAAGCAGCGCCACCGCAAGCGCAGCGGCCGGCAGCCAACGCGCGGGCCGCCTATTCCTAACGTTCGACGATCCGGCCGTCGGCCATTTCATAAACAACATCCGCCGCCCCCCATAATGCAGAATCATGCGTCGTCATGCAGATCGCCGTTCCTTCCGTTGCCGCGATATCCCGGAAAACGCCGATCATTCGAACCGCCATCGCCGAATCGAGCTCCGCGGTCGGCTCGTCCGCCAGCAGCAGATTCGGCTTGTGAGCGATCGCCTTGGCGATCGCCACCCGCTGCTGCTCCCCGCCGGACAGCTCGTGCGGACGGTGGTCGCGCCGCTTGGCCAAGCCGACCGCCTCCAGACAGTGCGCCGTCCGGGCGTGCCATTCGAAACGCGGAACGCCCGCCAGCCGCAAGCTCAGCTCCACGTTCTCCCGGACGCTGAGCAGCGGGAGCAGCGCGGAAGATTGGAAAACAAATCCGATTTCCTTCCGCCGCAGGAAGGCGAGCTGCTTGTCGCTCCATCCGCCCAAGGAGCGCCCCCGAAGGCGCACCTCCCCCGCGGAGGGCCGGTCAAGCCCTCCAAGCACGTTCATGAGAGTCGTTTTGCCCGAACCGGATCTCCCGCGAAG
>JAEZZE010000315.1 GCA_023418755.1 Bacillota bacterium
ACTTTGTCACGGGGCTTCAACCTTAGGATCTCTCCACCAGTTGCCCGTCAGCTACGAGGCGACTTGGCTCTTACCTCGACCGGACTTCCACCGGCTAGTTGTGCCTAGCTTGGCTAGGCGCGCAGTCGTGAAAAAAGCCTTCCTCTCCGGAATTGAACCGGCGGGGAAGGCTTTCGTTCGTTTTGCTGCGAAGGATCAGGACTTTTCCAGCGACGGCGATTCGCTCCTCGCCGATACGTTGTTCACGGAAGAACGGTCGAAGGTCAGTTTCGTCACGTCGTTCACCTTCAACACGACCGTATCGTCGGTAATTTCCGCGATCGTTCCGTGCAATCCGCCGACCGTCACCACTTTATCGCCCTTCTTCAAAGCGTTCAGCATCGCTCCGCGCTGCTTCTGCTTCTTCTGCTGCGGACGGATCAACAGGAAATAAAAAATGGCGAACATAAGAATAAAAGGCGCCAGCGTCATCCAGATATTTCCCCCGGCTGCCTGTTCTGCCAACCACATGTCGTTTTCCCTCCTCTCTAAAAGCCGCTTTCGTTGCGAGCCATGCCGTATTTCTCGAAAAATTCGTCGCGGAACGTCCCCAGCCGATCTTCCCGGATCGCCTCTCGCACCTGCACCATCAGTTGAACCAAAAAATGAAGATTATGTATGGTCGTCAGGCGGAGTCCGAACATCTCGTCCGCTTTAATCAGGTGCCGAATATAGGCGCGGGAATAGTTGCGACAGGCGTAGCAGGAGCATTCCGGATCGAGCGGACTAAAATCGTTCGTGTACTTGGCGTTGCGGACGACCATTCGTCCCTGGCTCGTCATCAGCGTTCCGTTGCGGGCAATACGAGTCGGCAGTACGCAATCGAACATATCCACCCCGCGTATGCTTCCTTCGAGAAGGGCATCCGGAGAACCGACCCCCATCAAATACCTCGGTTTGCTTGACGGGAGATGCGGAACGGTCTCTTCCAACATTTCGTACATGAGCGCCTTAGGCTCGCCCACGCTTAGTCCACCAATAGCATACCCCGGAAAATCCAGGGAAGTCAAATCCGCGGCGCTCGTTTTTCGCAAATCTTTGTGCATGCCGCCCTGGACGATGCCGAACAGCGCTTGGTCGTGGGGCCGTTCATGCGCCTTCAAGCATCTTTCGGCCCAACGGCTCGTCCGCTCGGTCGACTGCTTGACGTATTCGTATTCCGCCGGATAGGGCGGACATTCGTCGAACGCCATCATAATCGTGGACCCGAGCGCGTTCTGGACTTGCGTCGCGCTCTCCGGCGTCAAGCTCAGCTTGTCGCCGTTAAGATGAGAGCGGAATTCCACGCCTTCCTCGGTAATTTTGCGCATTTCGCTTAACGAGAACACTTGGAAACCGCCGCTGTCCGTCAGAATCGGACGATCCCAATTCATGAACCGGTGCAAGCCCCCCGCTTCCTTCACCAGCTCGTGCCCGGGACGGAGGAAGAGGTGGTACGTGTTGCTCAGAATGATTTGCGCGCCGAGGGACTTCAGCTCCTCGGGGCTCACTCCTTTGACGGACGCCTGCGTTCCTACCGGCATGAACGTCGGCGTGTCGATAACGCCGTGCGGCGTATGCAGCCTGCCGAGCCTCGCGCCGGTCTGGGCGCACGTTTTGATCAATTCGTATTTGACTGCCATCGCGAAAAATTCCTTTCAGAAGCAAATATAGTAGCGCCGCGCCAACGAGCCGGGCATTAGGTAATAAACATGGCGTCCCCGAAGCTGAAGAAACGGTATTCCCGCCCGATCGCTTCCCGGTAAGCGCCGAGAATGTTCTCCCGGCCGGCCAGGGCGCTGACCAGCAAGACCAGCGTGGAGCGAGGCAGATGGAAATTGGTCAGCAGGGCGTCGACCATCGTGAATTCGTATCCGGGGAAAATAAAAATGCTCGTCCAGCCGCTGCACGCTTCGACCGGTCCGCCTTTGAACCGTTGTCCGACCGTCTCCAGCGTTCTGGCGGACGTCGTGCCGACGGCGACGATTCTACCGCCGCCCTCCTTCGCCTCGTTAAGCAGCTTGGCGCTCTCATCGCTCACCGAATACCACTCGGCGTGCATCTCGTGCTCCTCGATCGTATCCGCCGATACCGGGCGAAACGTGCCTAGCCCGACATGCAGCGTGATCGGGCACAGCTTTACGCCTTTCGCCTGCAGACGGTCCAAGAAGGCCTCCGTAAAATGCAGTCCTGCCGTAGGCGCCGCAGCCGAGCCTTCGTTGCGGGAATAGACGGTCTGATAGCGCTCGCGATCGGCCAACGTCTCTTTGATATACGGCGGCAGCGGCATATGGCCCAGCCGGTCCAGCAGCTCGTTGAAGATGCCCTCGTATTCGAAGCGGACGATCCTTGCCCCCAGCTCGCCTTCTTCCTCCACGATCGCGTAGAGCAGCGGCCGGTCGGCCGGGCCGAACGCGATACGGGCTCCGCGGTGCAGCTTTTTGCCCGGACGGACGAGCGTTTCCCACCGATCGCCCTCGATTCGCTTAAGCAGCAGCAGCTCCGCCTTGGCGCCGGTATCCGCTTTAACTCCGAACAGACGCGCCGGAAGCACCCTCGTGTCGTTAAGCACGAGCGTGTCTCCCGGCTGCAAATATTCCGCCAGGTCGGTAAACGAGCGATGCTCCGTTTTGCCCGTTTTCCGGTCCAGCACGAGCAGACGCGACGAGGTTCTTTCCGGTAACGGAGTCTGCGCGATCAGAGACTCCGGCAGTTCAAAATCGTAATCGCTAACGTTCATCGCTTGGCATCCTTTTCGATTGTCGCGTTCTGATAGTAGTATTTCAGGATATATTGGTAGTCATACCCCTGCTCGGCGAGGCCGCGAGAGCCCCATTGGGACATCCCTACGCCGTGGCCGTAACCGTTGCCCGAGATCACGAAGCCGGCGGAGGTCGTCCCGGCCCGCAAGCCGCCGTCACCGTCCATGACGTATGCGTTCGGACCGGACAAGGCCCGCGCTTTGCCGTCGGCTCCTACGACCTGCAAAAACCCGCCTTGTCCGGCGACCTCGCGGGTTTTACCGTCTCCTCCGGCAATCGTGAACCGCCCCGTCTCTTCGATGTCGAGCAGCGTGCTTTTGACGCCCCCTAGAGCGCCGCGCCAATTATCCCCGACTCCGACGTTCACGGCGATTCCGTTCGCCTTCACCTCGGTTACCCGTCCCGACGGACCGCGCTTGGACACTTCCAGCGTGCGCAGCGGGCCGGCTATCGGAGTTTTCGCTCTCTTGTTAAGCGAGTCCAGCAATTGCTCCGGCGTCATCGGCGCCTCGATCCAGCTAAAGTCGTTGTATTCGGGAACTCTTTTCAGTTCCACGACAAGCTCGCCTTCGTTAAGCCTCGCAAGCGGCTCCGTCGAATTGACGATTTGCGGCTTGGAGCGTACCGCGGCTCCGTCCCCGACGACCCGCAGCAGCTTCGCGCCGCCGTCGTGCTTGCGGCCGCTGTCTTCGAGCAGGTCGGACCGGACGTAGCCGTTCACTCCGTTCGACAGGGCGACATGGTGCCAATCGAGCTTGCCCTGCTGAGGCCCTTCGTCCGGGCTCGTGACGGCCGGCGAGTAGTATGGCTGATCTCCGCCCCAAATCTCGCTCCCGTTGTCGGCGGTAATCCCTCCGGCGTTGGCGGAGAACACCGCATTGATCGGCTTGCCTCCGTACGTCAGCACTTCCCCCGCCGTCGCGTCGACGCCGGCCGTCGAGTTCGGGTTCTCCGAGCCGATTCCGTAATACGCCTGGCTCACCGTCGTATCCACGACGTTCGCGATTTGGAAGCCCGTTCCCGCAAACAGCGCGTACGTACGAGCCGCGACCGCCTGAGCCTTCTGAGCCTCCGGAGGCCAGCTCTGTCCCACTTCGACGCCGACGACGGAATACAGATATTGCTCCATACCGACTTCGTTAACTACGGACAACGACTGGTTCAGGATTCCGATCTCCATGCTGCCCCGATACGTTCTTTGGCTGCGCTCGGCCAGCAAAATGCCGGCGGCTCCCGCAGGCTCGGCGCGAACGACGGCCGAGGATCCGGCGGGCAGCGCGTATTGCGTCGCCGCCGCGTCCGTCTGTGTGAACGTCTGGCGGAGCGTCGCATAAGACTCCGAAGCTTCGGGAACGCGAACGTTGGCCGCTCCGGCGGCCGCGGCGGATTGCCGCAGCGAGGTGAGCTTAGAAGCGTCCTGCTCCTGTCCGATTCGCACGGCGTATTGCATCGCGCCGTCCCGCGGCTTGAGCGCGGCGAACGCCTCCAGCCCTGCGCCGCCGAGCCGTTCGGCCGCCGCTTGCGCTTCCGCCAAGGTGGAATAAGAACCCGCTTCCACCGCCCATGGGCCCAGCACCCTTGCCTTCGACAGCGCCGGCCCGGATGCGGCGCCCGCGCTCGTCCATTTGGCCAGGGCGGCGCTCGCTCCCGCCGCGCTGGAGTATGCCCCCTCCGTTACCTGATAGACGGTCTGGCCGGACTTGTTAAGCTGGACGATCGCTCCCGCGTTGGAAGACGCCTGGATTTTCTTCATCGAGGCGACGGCCGCGCCGTAATCGGCCGTTTCGAGCACGAGCGCGCGATAGGCGTCCATCGAGAAAATCGCCGTCTGATCTGCCGGAACGGATCCGATCGGCAGGCTTGATTGGCCGTCCCGCCAGATCAGGCTCATGCCTCCCGCGGAAGATAGCGTCGCCTGTGGCGTGAGAGCCTGGTATTTGCTCGCGCCGAGATTCAGGAACAGCGCGACGCGAATCGTATCCGGCACGGAAACGGCGGCCTTCGCGACGATCGGCGACGAGCTCAGCGCCAGGACGGCGGAGAGCAGGGCGAACAGGATTAGGCGGGAAGGTGTCGTCTTCTCCGCTGCGCTTGGGATCATATCGGTTACCTCCGGTCATAATGGGGTCAATGACGACGGCCTGTCGTCAACGGGACGAGTCGGGCATGGGCAGGCCGAGATGCCCGTAGGCCGCCGGGGTTGCGATTCTTCCCCGCGGCGTACGCTGCAGAAATCCGATTTGCATCAAATAGGGCTCGTAAACGTCCTCGATCGTCTGGCTTTCCTCTCCGATCGAAGCCGCCAGCGTGTCCACTCCGACCGGACGCCCACCGAAGCTGACGATCATCGCGCGGAGCATCTTGTGGTCGATGCTGTCTAGGCCCATCGGATCGACCTGGATGCGTTCCAAGGCATCATGCGCGACCTCTTCCGTTATGATGCCGTCTCCCCTCACCTGGGCATGGTCGCGAACGCGCTTGAGCAGCCGGTTCGCGATTCTCGGCGTTCCCCTGGATCGTCTCGCGATCTCCCGGGAAGCTTCTCCGATTATGCCGACTCCGAATATTTCCGCCGTTCTCGTCACGATAAAGGACAATTCGTCTTCGCCGTAATACTCCAGCCGGCTGACGACCCCGAAGCGGTCCCGGAGCGGCGCGGACAGAAGCCCCGCCCTCGTCGTCGCGCCGATTAGCGTGAACTTCGGCAAGTCGAGCCGGACCGAGCGCGCGCTCGGTCCCTTGCCGATAATGAAGTCGAGCGCGAAGTCCTCCATCGCCGGATACAGCACTTCTTCGACTGTCCGGTGAAGGCGGTGGATTTCGTCGATGAACAGAACGTCGTTCTCCTGCAAGTTCGTCAGAATCGCCGCCAGATCGCCCGGACGTTCGATAGCCGGTCCGCTTGTCGTGCGAATGTGAACGCCTAGCTCGTTGGCGATGATGTTGGACAGCGTCGTCTTGCCCAGCCCCGGAGGGCCGTACAGCAGCACGTGATCAAGCGGCTCCCGCCGCATCTTGGCCGCTTCTATGTAAATCTTCAGATTGTCCTTCACTTGCGATTGGCCGATATATTCCGCCAAGTAGCGAGGGCGCAGGCTGTATTCCACCGCCTGGTCTTCCATCATCAGGTGCGCGGTGACGATACGCTCCTCTTCCATTGTTCCGGCCTCCTCTCCCGCATGCCGATCATCCTTGGAACAATTGCTGCAGCGCGAGCTTGATCAGCGTATCCGGCGACTCCTCGCCGGTAACCCGATCCTTCATGGACAGCCAGGCCTTATCCATCTCCGCTTCCTTATAGCCGAGACCCGCAAGCGCCTCGCGCGCGGCAGCCCATGAAGAGCCGCCTTCCCCCGGCCCGGACTGGGGTTGCTGCAGGTCGATCATCGAAGCGACGGCCCAACGGCTGTCGATCGTTCCGAGCTTGTCTTTCAAATCGAGAATCATTCGCTGCGCCGTCTTCTTGCCGATGCCCGGAAGCTTCGTCAGGAAAGCCAGATTCTCCTGCTGAATCGCCGCCACGACGTTCTCGGGTCGGCCTCCCGCCAGCACGCCGAGCGCCACCTTCGGGCCGATGCCCGACACCTCGAGCAGCCGGCGGAACAGCGCCTGCTCGTCCCTCGTCGTAAAGCCGAACAGCTGCATCGCGTCCTCGCGGACGTGGTGGTACGTAAACAGCTGCACAGGCTCCTCGGTTCTCGCCAATCCGTACGGATTGGGCGTGTATACTTGATAGCCTACGTCGCGTACGTCCAATACGACGTACTCCGACTCCACGTGGGCAACCTTGCCCCGCAAATAATCGATCACCGGAGCGTCACTCCATTCATTCTCTCATTCAGGACGATAGAGTGGGCGTGGCAGATCGAGACCGCGAGCGCGTCGGCCACATCGTCCGGCTTGGGGACGGCGGATAATTTGAGCAGCATTTTGACCATTTCCTGGACTTGCCTTTTCTCGGCGCCTCCGTAGCCGACGACCGCCTGCTTCACCTGCATCGGCGTATATTCCGCGATCGGCAGCCCCCGCTGGGCCGCGGCCAGCATGAACACGCCGCGGGCTTGTCCGACGCTGAACGCGTTCGTTACGTTCTTGTTGAAAAAAAGCTTCTCGACCGCTACCGTATCCGGCTTATACCGATCCAGCAGTTCGCATACGGCATCGTAGATTTGCTTAAGCCTCGTCTCCTGCGGCGTACCGGCCGCCGTCTCGATGCAGCCGTATTGCACGGGGGTCAGCTTATGCCCCGACTTATCGATAAACCCGAATCCCATAATGGCTATCCCAGGGTCGATTCCCAGCACCCTCATGAAACGATCCCTCGATTCAGCTTCTCTATTCTAGCAGTCTATGTAAAAATAATACTCCTCATTATAGCAAAAGTTCCTCCCAATGAGAACAGAAGGAGAACACAAACCCCCGATGTCGGAAACTTATCCTCGGAAGCCGCTGTTAGCCGGTATAGTCCCTTTCCCCGAAAAAGAAAAAGACGCCACGATGGACGCCTGCTCTTTACTGCATGATAAATGAGGTTTTTGACTGGACCGCGTTCTCCTTCTTCGCCGGCTCAACGAAATTGCGCGACGCGCGATGCGAACGCGGCGTTGTCTTCGAGGAGCTAGGGATGCGGCTTCGCCTGAGATCGCAAGCTGGCTGCATATTCGTTAAAAGCGGACAGCACGCTGTCGTATTCGTTCTTGTCCGATACGCGGATGCCCTCGGCCAATTCGCGTACTCGGTCGTCGCCCAGCCGAGATTCAAGCATGTCCACGTCCAGCTGGAAGAACGTGCGGATCACCTTTTCCTTCCACGGAGGCCCGTCGAACAAGGAAAGGTTGCCGTCGTTGTCCACCCCGATGTAAGCCGTCTTACGGCATTTCGGCGAAAGATCGTCCACTTCCTCTTGAACGGTCAGCTTGCCGGACGCATCGAGTTTCGCCCCCCAGTCGCGATGAGCCTTGAGCAGCTCGGCCGCTTCGGAAGCGGAATGTCTGCCGAGCTGCCTGATCTCTTCCCCGCACAGGTAGGAGCGATGCAGGACAAGTTCAACTTCGCCTTGGAGCCTTTGCAGCGCCAACAGCGTCCGATCGCGGCTCGACGGCTCTGAAGCGGCCGTCGTTCGGTCCGGCCAGGCCTGCGTGGCTTCGGCGGGCCGAATCACCTCCATGCTCATATCGGTTACGACCCGATCCGCGATCCATGTACCCGCCAGCGCCGCCAATACGAAGGCAACGGCGATCATCCCGAGAGACCAGACGTGACGGCGTTTTCTCTTCAACGATTTCTTCAGTTCCTTTAAAATACGGAAGCGAGACACCGGAATCCCCTTCTCTTCGTTTTTCTCTAGTGTTGCCCGGGGATTCCGGCGCTATGCGCTCACATTACCATTTTATCCATGGCATGCTTTCCCTGCGCTTCGGTTTGCTGATCCGAAGCGAGACCGACTTGGACTTCGGCTTGGACTGGCGTTTCTTAGAAGAAGACGCCGGTTTGTACTCGACCTCCTCCGCTTCGCCGGGGGCGGACCTTTGTTCGTTAATATCGTCTCTTAACGGAGGCATTGGAGGCATCGGGGGGATCGCGGGAAAGCCCGGCATCGGCGGAATAGCGGGAAAGTCTCCGACGTATCCCGGATAGACCGGAGCGGCGCTGGCTCCTCCCGGCATTCCCGCCAGCCCTTCCGCCATCGGCGTATACGCTACCGGAAGTTCTCCCATCTGCGCCCCATACCCGTATCCGGGGTGCACGCCCGGAAAACCGCCCGACATCGGACTCGCCATTCCCGGGTTCGGGCCGTATCCGCTCGACATCGGACTCGCCATTCCCGGGTTCGCGCCGTAGCCGCCCGGCAGCGGGCTCGTCGCGCTTGGCGCCTGTGCCTGAGCCCCTGCGACAAAAGGAGTCGGTCCGTACGGAATTTCATGGAACCCTGCTGCGTTCGCATAGGCTTCGGCGGCATAGACGTTGCCGGGAAGCGTGGATTTCGCGCCGCAAGATTTGCAGCCGGACATGCTCCCGCCCGTCATCGATCCGTGAATTTGCGCCGCATCCGGCGGACTGAAGGAGATGTCCTGCTGCCCATACAGCCCGCTCCAATCCATTGGAACGCCTCCGGCAAGAGGGGAGATCGCGGACGGCGATCCGTAACCTCCTTGCCACTCCGCCCCGCCTACTCCGGGTTGCGCGTTGCCGTAGCTCTGATCAGGATGGCCTTGATGCGCCCCTACGCCAGGATATGGCTTGCCGTACCCGTGATGTTCCATCTCGTATCCCTGGTGCGGCATACCGTATCCTTGATGCTCCATTCCAGACCCATGATGCGACATTCCGTACCCCTGATGCGGCATACCGTATCCTTCATGCTCCATCCCATACCCCTGATGCGGCATACCGTAGACTTGATGCTCCATTCCATACACATGATGCGGCATTCCGTACACTTGATGCTCCATCCCATACAAA
>JAEZZE010000324.1 GCA_023418755.1 Bacillota bacterium
ACTTTGTCACGGGGCTTCAACCTTAGGATCTCTCCACCAGTTGCCCGTCAGCTACGAGGCGACTTGGCTCTTACCTCGACCGGACTTCCACCGGCTAGTTGTGCCTAGCTTGGCTAGGCGCGCAGTCAAAAAAAAGCCCGAAGGCTTTGCATCTCGCTTATTTAATGGAGCGGGTGATGGGAATCGAACCCACGCTATCAGCTTGGAAGGCTGAAGTTCTACCATTGAACTACACCCGCGCAAAACATTGAATGGTCGGGACGACACGATTCGAACATGCGACCCCCTGGTCCCAAACCAGGTGCTCTACCAAGCTGAGCTACGTCCCGACATGCTTTAAGTAAAACTGGCGCGCCCTGAGAGATTCGAACTCCCGGCCTTTTGATTCGTAGTCAAATGCTCTATCCAGCTGAGCTAAGGGCGCACATGGAGCGGAAAACGGGATTCGAACCCGCGACCTTCTCGTTGGCAACGAGATGCTCTACCACTGAGCTATTTCCGCATATTCAAGTTTTTATGCCGCTCGTTCGTTCAGTCCTTAGTGCTTGAGGCGACAAGAAATAATATAGCAAAAACCTAGAGCGATTGCAAGCCTTTTTGCAAACTTTTTTTATTTTCTTGCTCTCTCTCCCTCCTTTCCGCCCGATGCGCGGGCTTTCGGAAGCGAAGACGTAACCCGCATTGCGGATGCGCTTATCCGCGATGCGGGTTACGTCCGCAGCAACGATTAGAACCCGATGCCCGCTCCCCCGTCGACCCGCAAGTCGATCCCCGTGACGAAACGGGCCGCCGGAGAACTCAAATAGACGACCGCGCGGCCGATGTCCTCCGGGCTGCCGAATCGTCCCGCGGGCGTGCGGGACAAAATCTTCCGCGCCCGATCCGGATCGCCTTCGAACGCTTTGCGCGTCATCTCGCTCTCGATCCAGCCCGGAACGACCGTATTCACTCTGATCCCGTGCGGGGACAGCTCGCTCGCCAGCGCTCGCGCCATTCCGCCGACCGCCGTTTTCGCGGCGGAATAGGCGACGACCTGGGGAATGCCCATGATCGCCGCCATGGAGCCGACGAACAGGATCGAGCCCGATCCGCGCGGCACCATGCGCCCGGCGGCCTCCCTTGCCAGGGCGAACCCGCCCTGCACGTGCGTGCTCAGCACTTTCGCAAAGCTCGCGTCGTCCGTCTCCACGGCGTTTCTCTTCAGATGGTTCCCGGCATTGTTAACGAGAATCTCGATCGGACCGAACCTCTCCTCGACCTCCCGGACAAGCTCCGGGATCGTATCCAGCCGGTCGATGTCGTGCACAACGTAGGCCGAGTCCTGTCCCAGCTCGGCGCAGGCGCTCCTCAGCGTTTCCTCCGTTCTGCCGGTCAGCACGACCTTGCCGCCGGCGCTCGCGATCGAGCGGGCGATGCCGAGTCCAAGACCCGTTCCGCCTCCGGTGACGAGCGCCAGCATTCCGCTCAAATCAAATGGATTTCCCGTCCCCGTTCCCGTCTCCTTTTCCATCTCCGTCTTCCCCTCCTAAGCTTCTATCGTTCGATGGGATACGCACAGCCGCTCGATGAGCTCCCAGTCCAGCTCCGCTCCGACGCCGGGCGCATCCGGCACCGTGATCATGCCTTCCGAATCGATCGGCAGACGTCCTTTCATCGGAAGCTGAAACCGGTCCTCCGGCACGAAATACTCGAAGTATTCGCAGTTCCGGATCGCGCACGACACGTGCAAATTAACGATGTCCATGTAATTCATCGTCGTCGTGTGAATCTCGCACCGAAGGCCGAAAGCTTCCGCGAGATGGGCGATCTTCAGCGTTCCGGTAATCCCGTGCTTCCAGGACACGTCCGCCCTTACGATGTCGGCCGCGTCTCCGGCGATCGATTGCGCGACGCCCCAATGGCAGCCCCGGGTCGTCTCCGTCGCGGCGATCGGAATGTCCAGGGCGGCGCACAGCTGCCTGTACTTGTTCGCCTCGAAATCCCTGAACGGCTCTTCGAACCACAAATAATTCAGCTTCTCCAGATGACGCCCGACTTTGATCGCCTCGTCCAGGCTGTATTCCGCCACCGGGTCCGTCATGAGCACGTGCTCGGCCCCAAGAGCGTCCCGCAAAGCTTGATGAATGCTCATATCCAGTTGCCACGGGCCGGGAGGATGCGCTTTATAGGCGCGGATTCCGAGCGACTTGTAATGCAGCGCCTCGTTCACGTACTCCTCGACCGTCTCGTGGAACAGCCCGCTCGCGTATACCGGCAGCCGAGCGCGATAGGCGCCGATGTATTTATAGAGCGGCAATCCGGCCGCTTTGACCGCGATGTCCCATAGCGCGACGTCGACCGGGCCGGGCAGGTAGACGGGGAAAAACCCGAGGTGACGGTCAACGTTCCACAGCTCATGCCAGATCGCCTCGCGATCGTGAGGGTCTCTGCCCATGAGAATCGGAGCGATATTGTCCTGCAAATAAGCTTCCGTCACCGCGCCGGACCGCGCGGCCAGCGCCGTCGCGATTCCTTCGATCCCATTGTCCGTCGTCAGCTTGACGACGACGACATCCCACGGCATCCGGCTGTTGCCCTGCCTCTTGGCGTCGAACAAGCTTTCGTTTCTCTGCACCCACCACGTCTCGAACTTTACGATTTTCATGTTGTCCTCCTATAGGATGCCGTACTTTTGGAAAGCCTCCGTGCTGGACATCCCGTTCTCGACCTCTTTGCGCACGACTTTCTCCCCGCGGACCTTCTGCAGCGCTTCGGAGATCACTTCCCGCTCCAGCTCCTGAGGAATGACGAGCACGCCGTCCAGATCCGCGAAGATCAGATCCCCGGGATTAATCCATACGTCCCCTACCTCGATCGGGCACCGATAGTTGACGACCTGCGTACGGACGGAGGAGTCCTGGGCGAACCGTCCCCGGGAGAACACCGGCCAATTCTGCTCTAGCACCATCGGCGTGTCGCGGTGAAAGCCGTTGACGATCGCCCCGACCGCGCCTCTCTTCCTCGCGGTGGCCGTCAGCAGCTC
Source organism: Bacillota bacterium (assembly GCA_023418755.1). Taxonomy (GTDB): domain Bacteria; phylum Bacillota; class Bacilli; order Paenibacillales; family Paenibacillaceae; genus Cohnella. The sequence continues at coordinate 3,023 of JAEZZE010000324.1, forward strand.
TCCCCAGTAAGCGCAGCGCATATGCCCTCCGGAAGCGATGTACACCTCCCCGGGCTGCAATTGGTCCAGCGCCTCAGTCAACCGGCCGAACGGCTTCTCCTGCTCTCCGTACACGTCGATCATCAAGACGGGCATCGCCCGGCCCGCGATCGCCATCTCGTCCTTCATCGGTTGAATCGGCTGCGGCAGAAACTGATGGTATCGTCCCTTCGCGTCCAAAATATCCCCTACTACCGGCGTATACAGCTCGTTCTTCATCAATTGAAACAGTTCCTCGTCGGAATTCCACGTCCGCATCGCAGCTTCAGCTCCCTTGTTTTCTATTTGCTGCCCCCGGCAAAATCTTGCCGCAGCTTCGCCGGATCGAGCAAGTGACGGCTAAGCGCCTCCCGGTCGAACACGATGCCGTGGCCGGGAAGCTCGGATGGCACGCCCATGCCTCCGGTCACCTCGATCGGCGTCTCCAGCAGACCCAGTTCGGTCAGCGAGCCCCCCACGACGTTCTCCAGCATGTAACTGTTCTGAACGCCGCATAACAGGTGGAGCGACAGTTCCATCATGAAGTGCGGTGCGACCGGTTTGCCGAACGCGTCGGCGAGATGGGCGATCTTCAGCCACTCCGTAATGCCTCCGACGAAAGCGACGTCGGCCTGCACGATATCGACCGCGTCCGCCCTCAAGTACTCGAGGAATTGCTGCCGGCTGTACAAGCTTTCCCCCAAAGCGATGGGCGTGCGAATCGCCTGTTTTAACTGGCGATGCCCTTGAACGTCTTGGACAAGCGTCGGCTCTTCGATCCAGCCCAGATTCAGTTTGTCGAGACGAGAGCCTTTCTGGATAGCCTCGGCCGCGCTCCACTTCTGATTCAGATCGACGAGCACCGTGCCTCCCGGTCCGAGCAGCTCCTGAACCTTGGCGATTCTCTCGAGATCCTCCTCCAGCTCGGGCTTGCCGATCTTGATTTTGACCGTGCGATAGCCTTGCCGAATATATTCCTTCACCCTGTCCGACAGCTGTTCCGCCGTCCCGTCGCTCCGGAGATCGATCTCGCTGATATAGGCCGGAATCCGGTCCCGAGCACCGCCTAGCAGCTTGTAGAGCGGCTGCCCGTGGATTTTGCCGATCAAGTCCCAGATCGCCACGTCGATGGCGGCGATCGCCATCGAGATAACGCCAAGGCCGAGCCGCCGGGATTGCCTCTGCAGCTTGTACCAGATGCGTTCGTAATCGAGGGGGTCCATGCCCAACGCCAAATTCGCCAAATAGTCGTCGATCAGCGTCCGGATCGCCGTGCCGCCGATATCGACCGTATAGCTCAGGCCGGTGCCGGTCATCCCGTTATCCGCCTGCACCTCCACCACGATAAACTCCAGACCGTCCACCTTGTTCGTGGCGTCCTCCCAAGGTACGCTCGGCGGCAATCGATAGACATTGGACTGAATATTCGAAATTTTCATATTAAAAGTCCTCCCATTCCTAGTTGAACCCGCATGCGATCGCCGAATATGCCGGGATTGACCTGCAGCTCGAGTACCGAAGTTCACCTGCAGTTCGATTTCGATGTGCCCCTGCAGCTCGAGTACCGATGTAACCCTGCCGTTCGATTTCCGGAGTGACCCTAAAATTCGATAACCGCTTTGATCACGCCGCTGCCCGGATTCAACCATTCGTCGAACGCCTCGATCGCCTGTCCGAAGGGTGCGCGGTGCGTAATGAAGCCGTCGGCGTCGATCCGCCCCTCCCGCATGCAGGCGATGACCCGGTCGAATTCCGGGAGCGTCGCCGCCCGGCTGCCCAGCAGCGTCAGTTCCTTCTTGTGAAAAGCGGGATCGTGAAACGTAATATCCGCCTGCACCAGGCTCACGAATACGATTTTCCCGCCGTGGGCGGCGTATTCGAACGTCTTCGTCATCGATTGCGGGCTGCCCGTCGCGTCGAAGACCGTCGTCGGCCCCTCGCCCCCGGTGACCTCCGCCAGCTTGGCCGCGACGTCGCCGGACGCCTCGACGATCTCGTCGGCCTCCGCCCAGCGCCGGCAGAATCGCAGCCGCTCGGCATTCGTATCCATCGCGATCACGCGGGCGCCGGCCAGCTTCGCGAACTTCATCGCCGCCAGGCCGATCGGCCCCGCTCCGATGACGAGCGCCGTCTCTCCCGGCCTGATCCCGCCCCTGTTGACGGCATGAAGGCCGATGCCCATCGGCTCGACGATCACCGTCTGATTCAGACTTAAGCCTTCGGTCTTGACGACGTACTCCGCCGGTACCGCCATATATTCGCGCATCGCCCCATCTTCGTGGACTCCCATCACCCGCAAGTCCGAGCAGGCGTTTTGCCGTCCGCTCCGGCAAGCGATACAGGTCCGGCACGCGATATAAGGCATAATCGTGACGCGATCGCCGGCTCTCAGCCCGCGGGACTCCTCAAGATCGCCATCGGTTTCCGCGACTTCTCCGGCGATTTCGTGGCCTAATATTCTTGGATAGGCGAAGTAAGGCTGCTTTCCGCGGAAAGCGTGGTAATCGGTGCCGCATACGCCAACCGCCGATATTTTGACCAGAACCTCGCCCGGCTTGCGCAGCGGACGCTCCGTGCGGCATAGCTCGAAGACGCCCGGCTCCTTGCACACGATATTTCTCATCATTGGACTCCTCGTATCCGGAACGTTCGCCTCCGTCCCCGCATCGCGACCGATGCATGCGTTTTCGCGCTACATCTGGGAGTTGCGGTATTCCTGCGGCGTCGTCCCGTAATATTTTCTGAACAGCTTGATGAAATAATGGGGATTGTGGTACCCGATCTCCTCGGAAATTTCATAGATCTTCTTCGTGCTCGTCTTCAGCAGCATGACCGACTTCTCCAGCTTCAGCTTCGTGATATAGTCGCTGATGTTTTCTCCCGTTTCCAGCTTGTACAGGCGGGAGACGTAAGACGGATGCATCCGCAGATGGTCCGCGATCGATTGCACGGAGAGGTCGCGGGACAGATGGGACAGAATGAATTTCTGCGCCTCTTTCACCGTCGCCAGCCTGGCGGTGCTGTTCTCGTTCCGGGCCTGCTGCCGAAACTTGCCGAACACGCTCCATACCCATTCGCTCAGATGCGCCACCGTCTTGCACGGGAGCAGCTCCTTGACCGGCGTGAAGTCGCTGCCGATCAAGTCGATCATCTTCCTCCCGCTCGTATGCGCCAAGTTCGAGAACGCGGCGTACAGGGCGAAGAAAGCCTCCATCAGATGCTCGGGCGATTCGGCCCAGCGCTCGTCCAGCTCGCTTAAGATCGCCTCGAGACGGCTCTCGATGGCCGTCCAATCTCCCGCTTCCAGCAGATGCAGCAGCACCGGAGGCTCGTTCAGCCGCTGCAGCGTGCTGATTTCCGCCAGCTCCCCGCCGCCCGCGATGTACAGCGGCATATCCTGGCCGTCGCCGAATCTCTTGCGGAACAGCAGAAGCAGATTATGGTACATTTTGAGCAGATCGGCGGGAAAGACGCCTCCGTGGCCGAGCAGCACGGAGACTTCCCTTTTCAGATAATAGCGGACGTTCATCTGGAATTGGTTCGTCCAACGGTTCAGACGCTCCTCCAGGTTGTCTCCGTCCTCCGCCACGTCCCGCTTCGGGATAAGCACGACGGCCAAGTAATCGTAGACGTCCTTGCAGCACCAGACGCGATAGCCTTCCTCGAAAGTCTCCTCGGCCATATTGAAGATGGCGTATTCCATCAAGGACATCTCGAACGGATCGTAATCGGAAAATTGTTCCTTATAGCGAATCAGCATCATCGCGATGCCGTCGTCGCTCCGAATCGGCACCTCCAGCATCCGGAGCTTCTCCTCCAGCTTTCCGGACGAAATCCGTTTGCCTTGCAGCAAATCCTGCAGCAGCTCGCCGCGCAGCCGGGGCATATGCTCCCGCATCGCGTCCATCGCCCGCTTGACGACGCCGTGCGTTTCCCTCTCCAGGCGGATGACTTCGGCGACCTGGCTGACGCGTTCGATCAGCTCTTCGTCCCGGATCGGCTTAAGGATATAATCGCAAATGTTGTTCTGAATGGCGGTCCGGGCGTAATCGAATTCCGCGTGGGCCGTCAGCAGCATGCATTTCGTATGCTTCCACTGCCGGGACACGATCCTCGACAGTTCCAGCCCGTCGGTTCCCGGCATGCGCACGTCGGTAATGACGATATCGATCGCGTGCATGTTAAGGATGTTCAGCGCCTCGGAAGCGGAATACGCCTTATGCACCTCTTGGATCCCCAGAGACTTCCACGGGATCGTATATTCGAGCGTATCCACGACGCTCATCTCGTCGTCGACCAGCAATAGCTGCAGCATCTCATTCCCTCTCTTCCGTCTCCCGTTCCGGGACGCTTGGCCAGCGGACGATCACCCGAAGTCCGCCCAACGGCGACAGCTCGAAGGTTAATCCCGCATTCGCATCGTATTGGTAGGACAATCTCTGATGTACGTTCCATAAGCCGCATCCGTTCTCCCGATCGAGCGGACGGGATACCCTTTTCAGAAGACTACGCACCGTATCCTCGGTCATTCCTTGGCCGTTGTCGTCTATCGTGATGCGATACTCGCCGTCCCTTTCCTCGCCGGCGATCCGGATAATGCCGTATCTCTCGCATTTCTCGACGCCGTGCACGATGGCGTTCTCGACGATCGGCTGGATCAACAAGCGCGGAATCCGCTGCTCCTTCATCGCCTCGGGAACGTCGATCTCGTAGTGGAAGCGCTGGATGCGCAAGTTCTGGATCGTCAAATAATTCTCGATCAAACCCAACTCCTCGCGCAGCGTCGTCATCGTGTGCTCCAGCTTCGTAATGTAGCGGAAGTAATCGGCCAGGTTCATGATCATGTCCGTCGCCGCTTGTTTGTCGTCTACGGCGATCATGTTTTTCGCGAAGAACAGGCAATTGGACAGAAAATGAGGGCTGATCTGCGATTGCAAATGCTTCAGCTTCGCCTCGCGAAACCGGATATTTTCCACGTACACTTTCTCCAGCAGCCGCTGGATCTGTTCCGTCATCTCGTTGAACTTGACGAACAGAAATTCGAACTCGTTCTTCGGCCGATAGCTGAGACGGTGAGAATAGGAGCCGGTTTGGATTTTCTGCACGCCTCTGACGAGCAGCATGATCGGTTTCCGCAGCTGCTTGTACAGCACGAGCGTGGCGATCAGGCCGAGCAGCAGGATCAGCCCCAGCGCCCCGTAAAACAAATTCCGGCTTTTGACGATCGGCTTCAGCACTTGCTTCAGCGGCAAATAATCGATTGCGTACCACCCGAGGCTTTTGGACTTCACGTAGCTGACCAGATAATGGTCTTCGCCGATGTCGATCGTCCGGTAGCCCGCTTCGTCCAGCTCCTGCTCGTCCAGATAGGCGGAAATTTCCCGCGTTGCGTTCTGGGTCCGGCCCAGCTCCCCAATCGGATCGTCGCCGTTTCTGTAAAAGAAGGAGCCCCCGCTTCTATCCTCGTTTTTATAATCGCTTAGCATGCGGATCATATTGTTGACGGAAAACCGTACCTCGACGACCGTGTCCGCCTCCAGCAGACTCCGGTTGACGAGCAGCGGGCTAAACTGCACTTTCGAGAAGTAGCCTTCCTCCCCCCTGCCCCCGGCGGAACGATACTCCCAGCTTTTGGCCGTCTGCGCTCGCAAATACTCCTCGTCGTAGGAGCTGAAGTAATCGTTCGAGATCGATTGCTTCGTTCTCGGCAAATAGACGATGAGCGTATTCTTCCAGCTGCTCGTCACGCTGAGCAGGCCCAGCTTCTGGACGATGTCCTCCTGCGCCTGCACTTGCTCGTAGGATTCCAGCAGCCTGTCGGCTTCGCCCAGCTTTCGCACGCTCGGATCCTTGCTCACGATTATGGACATAATCGACAATTGATCGATGATATTGTCGATCTGACTCGTGAAAAAGGAGAGCCTGTTCAAGTTTTTATCCTGCAGCTCCTGCCGTACGGTATGGACCGACACGGAATTCGAATAGCCGTAGATGAGAACGAGCGGCAAAATGAGCAGCGCGATCAAGACGACCATCTTGCTGAACGTATTCCACCGGTGATGCATGGTCCCAGCCCCTTGTCGTTAGCCTTTCACCGCCCCCGCGGACAAGCCGCTGACGACGTATTTCTGCGCGAGCATGGCGATGACGATGACCGGTAGCGTAATAATGCACGCCGCGGCCATCAAGCCGCCCCAATCGATGGAAGTGCCCCCGAGGAAATTGTAGATCGCGATCGGCAGCGTCTTCGTCTTCTCTCCCGCGAGAATAAAAGAAAACATGAAGTTGTTCCAAGAGAAAATAAACGCGAGCAGCGACGACGTTATGATTCCCGGAAGCGAGACCGGGAGCACCATCTGGTAGAACGTGCGGATTTTGGAGCTGCCGTCGATCCAGGAGGACTCCTCCACCTCTCTCGGGAACGACTCGAAGAACGGAATCATGATCCACATGATGAAAGGAAGTCCGATGACCATATGGCTCATGATCAGCCCCGGGAAAGAATCGATGAAACCGATCTTGTTATAAAGCACGTACCAGGGCACCAAATAGCTGATCCCGGGCAAAATTTTCGCCACGAGAATCGTAAGCGACGTGACCTGCATCTTGAATTTGGCGATCGCGTAAGCCGCCGGCAAGCCGAGCGCGAGCGCGAAGAGCGTCGATGCGGCTCCGACGACAAAGCTGTTCGCGATATATTTCATATAGTCGTAATCCCGAAACACGGATACGTAATTTTTGAAGGTCGGCGCGAACCGGAACAGGTTGTCCGGATTCAGAATCTGGATTTGCGACTTCAGGGAGGCCGTCAGCATCCACAGCAGCGGAAACATAAGGCCTAACAGCACCAATGCATTCAGGGAGGCGAGCCCCGCCCGCTTGGTCCAGGGAATTCTCATTGCAGGCTCCCCGCCTTCCTGCGCAGGGCGTTCAATACCAGCACCAGCGCGATGAGCATGATGAAAAATACGATCAGAAGCGCCGACGCGTAGCCGAATTTGAAACCGGAGAACGCCGTGTCGAAGATCATCAGGTTAAGCGTTTGCGAGGCGAAATTCGGCCCTCCCTGCGTCGTTGCGTAGATCGTATCGAACGTTTTGACCAGATCGATGACTCTCAGGGTAACCGCCGTGATGAGCGTCGGCAGCAGCAACGGCAGCGTTATGCGCGTAAACTTCTGCCAAGCGCTGGCCCCGTCCACGCTGGCGGATTCATAGGGATCCGACGGAATCGTGGCCAGACCGGCGATCGCGATCAGGGCGATCATCGGCGTCCATTGCCAGACGTCGACGAGAATCAGCGACGGGACGACCTGCGTCACGGAGCCGAGCCATTCCTGCGTTTCGAGCCCCAGCCGTTTCAGCAATTGGTTGGCCATTCCGATCGAAGGCTCGTAAATGAGCAGCCAGACCAATCCGACGGATACCGGCGTGGCTACCATCGGCAGCATCATCATCGTTTTGGCGAACCTCGCTCCGAACATTTTCTTCGAGAACAGCACGGCGATCGCGACGCCCAGCACCGTCTCCAGCACGATGCTGATCGAGGAATGATAGAACGTAATCCACAGCGCATGCCAGAACGGCTTGCTGGCCAGCAGCGCCGTATAATTGCCGAGGCCTACCCACTTGGGCGGCTGCACGGCCGACATGCTCCATTCGTACAAACTTAACCTTGCCGTATAAAATATCGGAAAAGCAACCATGAGCGCTATAAAGAGCAGCGCAGGCGTTACGAACACCCACTTGAGATGGCGATCCAGCCAGTTGACGATCGCGGCCACGATATTCCCTCCTTCTCTTCGGGATGCGAGGAGGCCCGCAATTCTTCCGCGTGCTATCCTCGCGATCCGCTCCGTCTCTATTGGGAATTATCCTTGTCGATAATCGCCTGCAGCTCCTGGTTGGCCAGATCGGCCGCCGCCTGGATGTCTTCGCCGAGAATCGCCTTCACGACGATCGCTCCGACGACGTCGCGGGACTCCGTCACGCTCATCACCTGAGGCACGAAGTGATCCACTCCGATGTTCATCGTCTCTTGAATGGCCGCCGCCAGGTCCTCCGGGAATTTCTCCGTTCCTTCCTTGGAGGCCCATACCGAATCCCGCGCCCCAGGTACGCCGCTTTGTTGAATCATCAGCGCGTTTTCCTTGTTGGTCGCCCACTCCATGAACGCCCACGCGGCGTCCTTGCCCTTGGATTGCGGATTCATCGCCAGCGACCATGACGCCGTGCTGTAAGGCTTCGCTCCCGCGCTGCCGGCCGGGAAGACGCCGAAGCCAACCTTATCGGCGATAAGCGATTTTTCCGGATCGGTCGCGTTCTTGAACAGGGCGGCCGAGTCGACGTAGAATGCGGCCTTGCCTTGCGCGAACAGGCCGATCGCCTGCGCCCAGTTCATGTTCAGGACGCCTTGCGGGCCGTAATTCTTCACCAGATCGGCATACAGCTTGAAGCCCCTGACCGCTTCCGGCGTGTTGACCGTCGCCTTGTCCCCTGCCATGAAGTCGCCGCCCTCGGAGAAGACGAACGAAGAGACCGCCGTTACGAGCGCGTTGCGCTGCCCTCTCGCCACGAAGCCGTAGAAGTCGTCCTTCGGCTTATGCAGCTTCTTCATCGCCTCCTCGAATTCGGCCATCGTCTTCGGAACGGCGATGTTGTTCTCCTCCAAGATGTCTTTCCGGTAATACAGAACGAATTGGTCCGTCCATAGCGGAATGGACATCAGCTTGCCGTCGATGGTGCTCGCTTCGATCGTCGCTTTGGAGAAATCGCCGAAATCGTATTCCGCGTTGCGGGATGCGTAATCGTCCAGCGGAGCCGTCCAGCCGTTTTTCGCGTACAGGATCTTATCCATATACGGACGGTACGTGAAGACGTCCGGCGTATCCGCGCCGGTCGTGAACTGAACCGCCAGCTTCTGCTGAAGCTGCTCCTCGGCGAACATCTGCAAATCCACTTTGATTCCGGTCGCCTTCTCGAACTCCGGAATTTCCGGCTTTAAGGCGTCCGTCCACGGATGGTTAACGGCGAATACCGTGAGCTTCTGGCCCGCGAACGGTTGGCTCCCTCCTTCCTGCGAAGCGGAATTCTCCTTGTCTCCGCTCCCGCAAGCGGCGGTCGTCAAAGCGGTCGCGAGCGTCAATCCGAGAACCGAGAACTTTTTGAGCGTCATGTTGTTGCCCCTCTCTAAGCTTAAAATTCCCTACGCCCTCATTGTAATCACGGCCCGTCCCCGAACCCATAGCAAGATTTCAAGATTCATGCATCCATATTTTAAAAACCGGGCTAGATCCGGCAACCTCGTTTCGATCGTCGTCAACCAGGCTCCGTTTTTTGGGAGATGCACGCAAAAGGCCGCTCCGCAGGACCGGAAACCCGCAGAGCAGCCTTTCTCCTATGGCTCGTTATTTCGCGTCGTCCGCATCGCCTGGTTGAAATCGTGACCGGTCGGATTTTGGAAAATACGCAGTCCGAACGACGGCGCGGCCGCGAAAATATGATCGAAAATATCCGATTGAACCGATTCGTACACGCTCCAGGTCGTGTCGTTCACGAAAGCGTAAATTTCCATCGGCACGCCGTTCTCGGCCGGCGCCAGCTGCCGTACGAGCAGCGTCAAGCCTTGATGGATTTTCGGGTGACGTCTTATATAACTCTCGACGTACACGCGAAATACTCCGATGTTCGTTAATTGCCGTCCGTTGATCTCCATCGTCTTGTCGATTCCGTTGCGCTCGTTGTATTCCGCGATTTCCCGTTCTTTATTGGCTAGATAATCGGTCAGAAAATGGATTTGCCGAAATCGTTCGAGCATCTCGTTCGAGCAAAAACGTATACTGGTCGTATCGATATACACAGAGCGTTTAATGCGCCGCCCTCCCGACTTCTGCATGCCCCGCCAGTTGCGGAACGAGTCGGAAATCAGCGCGTAGCTCGGAATCATCGTAATGGTTTTGTCGAAATTCATGACCTTCACCGTATTCAGCGAGATGTCGATGACATCGCCGTCCGCATTGTATTTCGGCATCTCGATCCAGTCTCCCACCCGCACCATATCGTTGGTCGAGAGCTGCACGCCGGCGACGAGCCCCAGAATGGAATCCTTGAAAATCAGCATCAATACGGCGGAGAGAGCGCCCAGACCGCTCAGCAGAAGAAGAGGACTTTCGCCGATAAGACTCGAGATGACGATAATGGCGCCAATGATAAACACGAATATTTTGATGACTTGAATGTAACCGCGGATCGGCTTGATTTTGGCTACGTCGTAAGTATTGTAAATATCGTTGCACGCATTCAGGAATACATCGATAACCGCCATGCTTACGATGATCATGTAGATCGCGGCGCCTTTTTCGATGACGGTCTGGTAATGGGGGAAGACGGACGCGGAATAGTAAATCAGGATGGCCGGTACGATATGGGACAGTTTATGGAACACCTTTCGTTCCAGAAAAACGCTATTCCACGTTAAACGGTTTCTCCTGATTAACGACGTGATAATCCGCAAAACGATCTTCTTGGCGACGAAGTTCGCCGCCACGCTTAGTCCGACAATAAGCAGAATGACGATCATGTTCGCGAGGTAATCTGCAAGTTGTGACGATATTCCCTGATCGACCAGCAGCTGCTTAATAAATTCCATGCACTTCTCCTTTTCAATCGATAGTAGTCGTTCTCCATTATAACATCTTACGCTTTATCGCCTAACCGCCTATCGGCCAATATACATATTAAAAAAACCTTTAAATCCAATCGGATTCAAAGGCCGTCGTTTATGCCTATGGTGCGCGTAGAGGGACTTGAACCCCCACGGTCTCCCGCCAGATCCTAAATCTTGCATTAGGGTTACACTGTGTCGGTATTTTACGCTAAATCGCATTATTTTGCTATCATAAACTTGAACTAACGTTCTTATCAAGGGGAACAAAAAATCCCCAGCACAACCGCCAGGGACTTCCTCTACGTATTCGATCCGTTCATTGACGTTCTTTATTGGTCGCGCTATAGATGCCTTATGAAAATCACAAACGTTTGGGAATTTTATCTTTTCCCAGCAAGTGGGGAAGGCGGCTTCGGTCGTCTTTATTTCATGACGCCGAAGACGTCTTCGATCCGCAGGGAGTGGTCAGGCTCCAGCCCGACCTCGGAACGTAAATCGGACAGGGCTTTCTTGAGATCTTCGGCATTTGCATATACGAAGGGACTTGACCATTGAGCTTCCAACGGAAGGGAATTGATTTGGTTCGGTTTGATTTTCGGGAAGTTCAGTACCCACTGGCGCAGATTCGATTCGGGAACATCCGTCTTTACATTATCTCCGATGATATCCAGTATTTTTCCCCACTGAGTCATTCCGTTTAACGTGGCTAGCTTGTCCACGATTTGTTTAATGACTTCCTGCTGCCGATGATTGCGGGCAAAATCGGACGACTCCTTGGTTCCCTGATTCGATTTGCGGTACCGCACAAAATCAAGAACCCTCTGGCCGTCGAGCTTCTGCAGGCCTTTCTTTAGATCGATGGACGTTCCGTCCGCCTTATCAATGTACTTCATATCCATGTCGACGTCGATTTCCAGACCTCCAATAACATCCACGATTTGTCTCAGGACGTCGAAATTCACCACGACCATATAATCGATCGGCAGTCCCGTTTGTTCGCTGAAAAACTGCTTCGTGTTGGAGATAGCCGCAGCTTTATCCTTTATATAGTAATAAGCGTAGTAATAATTGGCTTTGCGGGAGGGCAGCGATTTCGGTTTTAACTGCAAATCTCGCGGTATGGACAATAGACTCGCCGAACGGGTGAGGGGATTAAAACTCACCAACATGAGAACGTCCGTATTCATCGCGCCCCCGCTTCCGTCTCGGCTATCGGTACCGGCGAGCAGAAAGATCACGGGTTTGATCGAATCCCCGGCCTCTAACTCAATCTCCCCGTTTTCTGGCGACGGGTTTCCGCTCAACAGTGCGTCGACGTCCGAGTCCGCCGACATCCGGTGTATCGCGGAATCCGCTTTGTTAATTAAATAACCTGCGTAAATACCTACTCCAATGAGGGTGGCTCCGATAAGGATAGAAGCGATCGTCAAAACTCTCCGAATCTTAATGTTGTTTTTCTTTTTTTGCGAATCCGTCATGATATCCTCCATTTCGAGTCCCATTCGTTCATATTATCTTTAAAATAGATCGATTAACAGTACAAAGGAATATTTATCATAATGTCAAGTTACAACAAGTCGAAAACTTCGCTTTCGCACAGACCGCGCTCGGCTTGAATTCTCTTTGATGTGCGAAGTATCTACGGAGCGATCAGAGAGGCGGTGTACACCTGGTGACTTAGAGCTGTCATGAGCGGGTTCTCAGAGGCGATGAAGAAGGAAAATACAGCAGATAAAGTTGTTGATAACTGGCTCTCCGTTAGCAACGATGTTAGCATATCTATTTTTCACCCATTAGTAAGGGCCTAAAAAATAAAAAAACCCTGTATAACAGGGTTTCATCGTATGTATGGTGCGCGTAGAGGGACTTGAACCCCCACGGTCTCCCGCCAGATCCTAAGTCTGGTGCGTCTGCCAATTCCGCCATACGCGCTCGCTCGCTTGCATTCTGCCCGGTGTCGGAAAGAATGGTGAGCCATGAAGGACTCGAACCTTCGACACCCTGATTAAAAGTCAGGTGCTCTACCAACTGAGCTAATGGCTCAAGAATGGCTGGGGATCTAGGATTCGAACCTAGGAATGACGGAGTCAAAGTCCGTTGCCTTACCGCTTGGCTAATCCCCAACGGAAGGAATTGATGGTGGAGGCTGAGGGGATCGAACCCCCGACCCTCTGCTTGTAAGGCAGATGCTCTCCCGGCTGAGCTAAGCCTCCACGATATACGGTATGAAGAAAGTGGTGACCCCTAGGGGATTCGAACCCCTGTTACCTCCGTGAAAGGGAGGTGTCTTAACCACTTGACCAAGGGGCCATGAGGATAGTAGGGAAATGGAGCTCTCAACCGGGATCGAACCGGTGACCTCATCCTTACCATGGATGCACTCTACCTACTGAGCTATGAGAGCATGGTCCTTACTTATACGCAGCGATAGAGACAAAATGCTCCAGCCTGGCAACGTCCTACTCTCCCGGGACCCTGCGGTCCAAGTACCATCGGCGCTGGAGGGCTTAACGGTCGTGTTCGGGATGGGTACGCGTGGG
>JAEZZE010000330.1 GCA_023418755.1 Bacillota bacterium
ACTTTGTCACGGGGCTTCAACCTTAGGATCTCTCCACCAGTTGCCCGTCAGCTACGAGGCGACTTGGCTCTTACCTCGACCGGACTTCCACCGGCTAGTTGTGCCTAGCTTGGCTAGGCGCGCAATCACTCAAAAAAGGAGCGTCCCCCATTCGGAGGAACGCTCCCTAAGCCATCTTAAGCGCTAGATCCATCAGCGGAAAAGCCCCCGCAGCCCGAATTCGCCATTCGCCCTACGCCAGCTCCGCCTTTACGACTTCGACGATCGAGGCGACGAGGCGCTCGATTTCCTCCCGCTCCGGCCCCTCGGCCATGACGCGGATAAGCGCCTCCGTTCCGGAAGGACGCACGAGCACGCGCCCGTTGTCGCCGAGCGCCTCCTCGGCGGCCTCAACCGCGGCTGCGATCGCCTGGTTGCCCGGATAGCGGGATTTGTCGGCGACTCGCACGTTCACGAGCACTTGCGGATATTTGCGCATCATTTGTTTTAGCTCGCTTAGCTTCTTGCCGGATGCGACGATCGTGTCGAGCAGCTGCAATCCCGTCAGGATGCCGTCGCCCGTCGTGCTGTGGTCGAGGAAAATAACGTGGCCCGACTGTTCGCCGCCCAAGTTATAACCGCCGTTTACCATTTCTTCCATGACGTAGCGGTCGCCGACGGCCGTCTTGGCCGTATTCAGCCCGAGCTTCTCCGCCGCTTTGAAGAATCCGATGTTCGCCATCACCGTCGTCACGATCGTATCCTTCGCCAGCTTGCCCGCGCGTCTCATCGCATCGCCGCAAATATACAAAATATAGTCGCCGTCCGTCTCCTCGCCGTTCTCGTCGATCGCGATCAGCCGATCCGCGTCGCCGTCGAACGCCAGGCCGAGATCGGCCCCATGCTCCTTCACCTTGGCGGCCATCATTTCCGGATGCGTCGAACCGACGCCCTCGTTGATGTTCAGCCCGTTCGGCTCCGCTCCGTAAGCGATCACTTCCGCCCCCAGGGCGCGGAAAATGTCCGGCGCCAGCTCGAATGCCGCCCCGTGCGCGCAGTCCAGCACCAGCTTCACGCCGGCGAACGAATGGCTCACCGTGGACTTCAAATATTCAATGTACCGGCTCTTGGCGCCCTTGTCGGACGTCACCGAGCCGATGTCGCCGCCGATCGGCCTGGGCAGCGTATCTTCCTCCGCGTCCATAAGCCGCTCGATCTCCGCCTCGGTCTCGTCCAGCAGCTTATAGCCGTCCCCCCCGAAAAACTTGATCCCGTTATCCGCTACCGGATTGTGCGAAGCGGAAATCATAACGCCCGCATCCGCGCCCATCGCGCGAGTCAAATACGCGACCGCCGGCGTGCTGACCACGCCGAGCCTCACGACGTCCGCCCCGATGGACAGCAGTCCCGCCGTCAATGCGCTCTCCAGCATTTGCCCGGAGATCCGGGTATCCATTCCGATCAGCACTTTCGGGCGCTTTACCTTGCCCGCGAGCACGACGCCCCCGCAGCGTCCGATCCGATAAGCCAATTCCGGCGTCAATTCCCGATTCGCGACCCCGCGCACGCCGTCCGTTCCGAAATATTTCCCCATAAGTCGATACCTGCTCTTTCTGTCCTGTTGTTGCCCGGGCCTGCCGTTTTCTCTATTTCCCTCTATGCCGCAGGCCCTTGCGTTTCACCGACCTCCGGCGGCGGGCTGCCGCTTTCTTCCGGTACTTCCTCATCCGGAGGGGGATCTTCCCCTTCCGTAGACGTCTCCTGAGCAGCCTCGTCGATAATCTCGACGGTAATGCTGTTCGTTCCGCCCACCTGCTCCATGAACCTCTCCAGACTGACGACCAGAGGCAACGTATACACGCCCGGTCCTCTTCCGCTGAGATCGACGATCGCGTCGACGTCGCCCGGCTTCAGCCGGTCCAGCGTCTGCGGAGCGCCTTGAATCGTAATATCCGCTTTACCCGTTGCCGGATCGATAATGTTCGCGATCAGCCCCTCTCCCAGGCCGATCAGTTCGATCGGAAGCCCTTCGAGCTTCCGGGTGGTGGACAGCAGCACTTCGATCTGAATGTCGATCGTCGATGGAGAAATCTCGATAAGCGGCGGCTCCACCTTAAGCGGCACGGAAATTTTCCCGGAGTTTCGCACCTCGCCGAGCGGAATCTCCACTTCGATAAAGTCGATTTTGTCCAACGCGTCCTGAGGTCCGTATACCGTAACCTGCTCGACGTCGGGCTTAAAGGAGGCGACCCCCAGACCCGATTGCACGTGTCCGACCATCTTGAACTGCAGCGGCACCGTCTTGAACGGATTCGTAATCGGCACTTCGACTTCGAGCACGGCCGGTTCGATAATCGCTCCTTCGATGGGCTTGCCTTGCTTATCGTAGACGGCCAGCTTTACGCTCCTGCTCTTGATCGTCTCCTTCTCCCCGTCGATCGTGATCGTCGCCCCGACGCTCTCCGCTTCGGCCAATTGACTTTTGGGCAGCGTCACGTGAACCCGGTTACCCGGCTTCAAGATCGGCGTTCCCACTTTATAGCCCTTCGCGGGATTCCCCTTCGTCTGAATCGCCACTTCGAATTCCTTCGTCTGAAGGGCCTCGATGCTGACCACGACCGAGGAAGGCGACAAGAACACCGACGTAATGCCTTTGGGCAAATTCTCCTCTAGAGGCAGTGTATGCTGCCCTTCGCCCACCGTTCTCAGATCGACCCTGATTCGGTAATCCTTCGTCTGGGCGACCCGAAGATCGCTCTTCGTTCCCCTGACCGTCAAGTTGACCTTCAGCGGCTCCATGCCGTTCAGCACGAAATTCCTTTCGTCCAGCCCGTAAGGCTGAACGGTTACTCCCTCGATGACCTTCGTATCGTATAGCGACGCGACGTTGTTCGGAGACGACTCCTCCGGGTCGAAATGCACGACCGCCCACATCAGAATGCCGAGCGCGAGCGCGACCAGCTTGGCGATCGTAGGATGGTTTAACCATTTATCCACGGTTGCCACCTTCCTTTCGCTTCCAGAAGGCCCAATCCGTGTTCTTCGACTTGAACTGCGGCCGAAGCTCCTCGAACAGCTTGGAGATCAGCGATTCCTCTTTGATGTCCCGCACGATCTGCCCGTTGATCGCCAGCGAGATTTGTCCGGTCTCCTCCGAGACGGTTACGGAGATCGCGTCGCACACCTCCGTAATGCCGATAGCCGCCCGGTGGCGGGTTCCCAACTCCTTGCTGATAAAAGGGTTCTCCGACAACGGCAAATAACAGCCCGCGGCCATAATCAGGCCGCCCCGTATGATGACGGCCCCGTCGTGAAGCGGCGTATTCGGAACGAATACGTTGCTGAGCAGCTCCGAACTGAGCTTCGATTCCATCTTGATGCCCGATTCGATGTAATCGTTCAGACCGGTATTCCTCTCGAACACGATTAACGCCCCTATTTTTCGACGCGCCAAATAAT
>JAEZZE010000417.1 GCA_023418755.1 Bacillota bacterium
GGGTACGGTTGTGAACACGCGGAAAATCAATTCGCTGGATAATAAGTGCTTATTTATCCTTGTAGGAGCCGCGTGCTTTCCAATGAAACGACCACAAATTCGAAAAAATAAAAAAATAGCGAGACTCCACCGGAATACCTATACGAAATGTCGTTAATGAGGTAAAATATAAGCATACATGTGATTTAATTCACAATACATGTTTGAATCAGGATCTATGACATCACCAAGGGGAGGAAACAGAATGTCCGAAGCAACTGTAGCGAGTGTCGAGCGGGAGACGGCCGTATCCGAAGCGGCCGCCAAGTTGGATGTACTGGATCAATTAATGAAACCGGAAGTGCAGCAGGCGATTACCGTCTTGGTGGATCAATTGCCGAAGCTGGCCGAGATGATGTCCGTGCTGACGAATATTTACGATGTCGCCCAGAAGGTGGCCGCGGATCGCGTGCTGATTGAGGATATCGTCGGCGGCATTCAGGAAGTCGCCAAGCCGCTGGGAGAGAAAGTGAAGGAATACGCGTCCGCGGCCATCGAAGCGAGCGACCGGGCGGACAACAGCAACGAAACGATCGGCGTATTCGGCATGTTGAAGCTGCTGAAGGACCCGGAATTGCAAAGAATGCTTCGCTTCAGCCAAGCCTACCTGAACATCCTGGGCGAGAGAAAACAAAGTCAGAACTAAGACGACCCTACACAGGCGAAGAACGGAGGACTACAGATGAGCAAAGAAATTTTGATTCTCGGGGGCGGCTACGGAGGCTTGCTTAGCGCCCTGTCCGCAAGAGCGCATTTGACGGTCGGCGAGGCGAACATTACGGTCGTCAACCGCGTTGGCACCCATCAGATTATTACGGAGCTGCACCGTCTGGCCGCAGGCAACGTATCCGAGAAAGCGGTAGCTCTGCCCCTGGAGAAATTGCTAAAGGGCAAACAAATCAATATCGCGGTAGGGGAAGTGCAATCGATCGACGTCGAAGGCAAAAAGGTGGCGTTGACCGACGGCTCTTCCTACCGTTACGATGCGTTGGTACTTGCGCTCGGAAGCGAAACGAACTATTTCGGCATTCCGGGATTGCAAGAGTATAGTCTGATCCTGAAGTCGGTGACGGATGCGAATCGCATTTTCGCCCATGTGAAGGAACGGATCAAAGCGTATGCCCAGTCGAAAAATAAAGCGGACGCGACGTTCGTCATCGGAGGAGGCGGGTTGACCGGCGTGGAGCTGGTAGGCGAGCTGGCGGACGAGCTGCCGGCCATCTGCCGCCAGAACGGCGTTGATTTCGCGGATATTTCGCTTTATCTGGTCGAAGCGATGCCGACCATTCTGCCGATGTTCTCGCCGGAGCTCATTCAACGGGCCGTGACCAGCCTGGAGAAGCGCGGCGTGGAATTCCTGACGAGCCTTCCGATCACCGAAGTGAAAGGTCAGACGGTAACCTTGAAGGATGGCCGGACGATCGACACGAACACGCTGGTGTGGACCGGCGGCGTACAGGGCAACTCGCTCGTCGCCAATTGCGGCATCGAAGTCAATCGCGGCCGAGCAACCGTCACTGAAGCGTTGCAATCCACGTCCCACCCCGACGTTTTCCTGGCGGGCGACTGCGCGGTCGTCTTCGGGCCGGAGGGCCGTCCTTACCCGCCGACCGCGCAGTTGGCCTGGCAGATGGGCGAGCTTGTCGGCGCCAATATCGCGGCGGTTTTCAAGGGAATGGCGATGGACGGGTTCCAACCGGTATTCTCCGGCACGCTGGCCAGCCTTGGACGGAAAGACGGCATCGGCTCCGTCGGCGAGACGGGCATCGAACTGCGCGGCCTGCCGGCTTCCCTCATGAAGAAAGCGAGCAACGCCCGCTATTTGACCCACATTAACGGACTGTTTACGCTTGCCTATTAGGATAAATCGCAGCACGAACGAAGCAGCCTTGATTCGGCATTCCGCCGGGTCGCGGCTGTTTTTTTGTACGATAAAGAATTTATAAGCTTCATGCTTGTCCTAATCTGTATCGTCTCCGCAAAGCTTCTCCGGCAACAGAGGACGCCGAAGCCGTTTTTGCTTGCCTCGCCGGTTGTCATTCAAGTTTGATTTAGGTAGCATAAATTGATTTAACGTTCGGATCCCATCAAAATAAAAAGAGGTGATGAATATGGGGAGCGACAAGGTACCGCCTGAATCGAGCGCCTCCAAAGGCGGCAACCGCTTAGGGGCAGGACGTAAAGCGATCGGCATTACCCGGAAGCTATCGCTGACTTTATCCGAGAAGGATTGGAAGGAGATCGATCGGCGCTGCGGCAAGGGAGACTATTCCGTATCCGAGATCCTGCGCTCGATCGTAGAAGACTATTTTAGGGACGTGGACCAGCTATAGGGTCTATTCAACGCGGGCGGAAGGAGAGCTTTATATGGAGTATCCGAGCATCCTGTTCGATCCCTTGCACCCGTCGACGATTGAGCAGGAGCGTCATTCCTCCGACTTTCTCCAGGATATTCACATGGATAAGATCATCCAAGATATCGTGAAGGGGAAAGAGGAGTACGGGTTGGAGCCATTATTTTATCGCAAGCTCGTAGCTATCGAGTCCATTCGCTATCGTATCGCGATCATGCGGGAAATCGACCGCTCCGTTTCGGTGCATTCGGTGGAAGTTTTCTCTCGGAGCATGCGGATGGTGCGGGAATACGCCCAATATAGCCGGTCGTTCGCGGATAGAGACCAGCGAATGAAGTGGCTGCTGGACGCCGCTCGCCACTATTGCGAAGCGGTTATGGAATTGCATCATACCTTGGCGGCCGTCGAATTGCAGTCCAAAGGGCTTATACGTTTCCAAGAATGGCTTACGAACTACATTCATACTCCGTACTTCGGCGCTCTGTTCAAGGAGACGCGCGAGTTACATCAAGCCTTCGGCGGAATTCGGTTCAGCATGACCCTTGCGGGAGGCAGAATAAAAATAGCGATGGACGATGACGATCAGGACTATTGCCGATCGTTAAGCCGGGTTTTCCTGCAAGATCAGGGGGACGAGGAGATCGACGAGATGCGCCTGTCCGCCGGTCTGCACCTAAACGAAGCGGAGA
>JAEZZE010000372.1 GCA_023418755.1 Bacillota bacterium
GGGCAGCTACGTGCAGGCTTACGGCAAGCTGATGGCGATGACGACGATCGCCACGATTCCGGTGCTGCTGATCTTTATCGTCGGGCAGCGCTCGTTCGTGAAAGCCATCACGCAGAGCGCGGTCAAATGACGCCCGAAAGGCGAGCGGGGAGGGATCGATAACATTGCGTCGCAAAACGATTACGATAGCGATCGCGGTCATCGCGGCGGCGCTTGCCGCCGTTGCCGCGTTCATAGGACAGACGGGAGGGCGAATGAACATGAACCGATCCGACTCCGCCGTGCCGGCCGTCTATTCCGGCCACGGAGGCACGTTCAAAAATACGCTCGCGGACATGGATACCCCCGATCCGAGCGTCGTCTACAGAGACGGCTTCTATTATATGACCTTCACGCACAACGGCGCCGACGTCATGGTGATGAAATCCCGCACGCTCGACTTCAGGCAGGCGCAGAAGAAGGTCGTCTGGTATCCTCCGGTCGACACGATGTATTCCGCCAACCTGTGGGCGCCCGAAATTCAATATTTGCGGGGAAAATGGCACATCTATTTCGCCGCGGACGACGGGGCGAACGAGAATCACCGGATGTACGCCCTGGAGGCGGAGACGGACGATCCGCTCGGTCCGTACGCGTTCAAGGGACAGGTGACGGACGATACGAACAAATGGGCGATCGACGGCCTCGTCATGGAACTGGAGGATCGGCTTTATTTCGTATGGTCGGGCTGGGAAGGCGACGTTAACGTTCAACAGAACACGTACATCGCCCCGATGAGCGATCCGCTGACGATCAGCGGTCCCCGAGTGAAGATCGGGGAACCCGATCTGGAGTGGGAGAAGGCGGGAGGACCGCCTTATATTCACGAGGGACAGTCGATTCTGAAGAGGGAGGGGAGAACGTTCATCGTCTACTCCGGGGCGGGGAGCTGGACGCCGTTCTACAGCCTGGGGCTGCTTGCGCTGGAGCCGGGTGCCGACCCGCTCGTCGCTTCGAATTGGCGCAAATCGGAATCCCCGCTGCTGGCCATGGACGATGATGCGGGCGTCTACGGTCCGGGACACAATTCTTTCGTCGCTTCGCCCGACGGAACCGAGACGTGGATCGTCTATCATGCGACGAGCGGCATCGGCGACGGCTGGAACAACCGGAAGGCGCGCGCCCAGCGCGTCGTCTGGCGAGACGACGGGCTGCCGGAGTTCGGCAAGCCGCTCTCGTTGGAGACGGCGATCGGGGTTCCTTCCTCGGACGGCCTCTATCGGGCGGAGCACGCCGTTCGCGAAGGCGGAAGACTGACGTTCGACTTGATTCCATCGTCAACGGAGACGATCGCGCCTTTGCTGCTGCATTACCGGAACGAGACGGGCGAGCCTGCGCGAATGACGATTGACACGGGCGGCGGAGAGGCGGCCGAGGTCCGGCTAATGGCTACGAAGACTGGCGAGGTTGGCTATGCGTATGCCTCTGTCCGGCTCGGCACCGGTATGAACGAGATCGCGTTAACCGTTCCGGGAGAAGACGCCGGCTTGCAGCTGCTGGCCATCGAGATTCCCCGCTATGAAGCGGAGAGCGCGCAAGCCGAGGGCGAGTCCGCCGCGGAGGACAATCCGTTCGCTTCCGGCCGGGGTGTCGCTAAGCTGGCGAGCGGCAAGGGAAGCGCCGTCCGATTCGGCAACGTCCGCGTGCCGGAGCAAGGACGATATACGGCGAAATTCGCCATCGCGAATCCTTCGGGGACAGAGCTGACCATCGAGGTCGCGGCAGGAGGAGATCGCAAGAAAATCAAGGCAAGCCCGACGGGCCGCAACGAGTTTGCCGTCGCGGAGGTCGAGCTGCCATTGCGATCGGGACCGAATGAAATTACACTGATGCTCGAACAAGCCGGACACGCCGTGTCCGTCGATTTTATGGATCTTGTCCGCTAGATCGCCCGAACGAGCCGCGAGATCCCGGCGGCCAAGCTTGGAGGAATGGACTATGAACGTCAAGCCGCTGTCCGCGCTGATCGTTCCGATGCTGCTGGCGGCCGTCGCCGGATGCGCGACGACCGCCGACGATGCCGAGCCGCGGCAGACCAAGACCGGCCCGGCGATCCGAATCGAATATTGGACGCCGTTCAGCGGCGGCGACAATCAGTTCATGACCGAGATGGTGGAGAGGTTTAACCGGGAGCAGAGCGACATTCAGGTCGTGCAGACGAATTCCAGGCTGGACGATTATTATTCGCGCTTGAGAACGGCGATTCTCTCGGGCAACGCGCCCGACGTCGCCATTAACCATGCCACCAATCTGCCGCAATTCGTTCAGAACGGCTACATCGAGGATTTGACCGTCCCGGCGGCGGAAGTCGAACTCGATTGGAGCGTCTTTAACGGCAATATTATGGGATCCGTCATGTACGACGGCCATTCTTACGCGGTGCCTCTGGACACGCATGCGCTCGTCATGTACTACAATAAGGAGCACCTGAGCGCGGCGGGTCTGCTCGATTCCTCCGACAGGCCGATTCTCGATGCCGGCGAGGAAGGGTTTAGGGGATTCCTGCAGCGCATTCGGCAGGCGGTCCCGCCCGACGTCGCGCCGCTGGCGCAGCCCAGTACAAGGATCGATTCGGTGTGGCTGTGGTGGAGCCTGTACAACCAGCTCGACGGAGGAGGCTCCTTCTACGACGCGAAAGGAAGCAAGGCGACGCTGGACAATCCGCAAGCTCTTAGAGCGCTTGAATTCGTGCACGGTTTGTACGCGGACAAGTTGATTCCTCCGGACATCAACGACGCGTTCAAAATGTTCTACGACGGCAAAGCGGCCGTGCTAGTTACGGGAATGTGGGGAACGGGAGCGTTCGAGCACGCTCCGGGCTTGGACTTCGGAGTCGTTCCGCTGCCGACGATATACGACGTGCCCGCGGTGTGGGGCGACTCGCATACCTTGGTCATTCCGACGAAGCACGGGATGACCGACGAGAAGCGCAAGGCGGTCATGATCTTTGCCAAATGGATGGTCGAGCACGGCGAGAAGTGGGCCGAAGCCGGGCATGTCCCGAGCATGACCCGCGTCGTCCGGGGCGAATCGTTCAATGCGCTGAAATACCGCAGCGATTATGCCGCTACCGCGAATTTCGTGAAGTATTGGCCGAGGCACGTTAGGCAGTGGTCGACAACGGAGGTGCTGATCCGCGAGTTCGAACGGATGAACTACGGACAGCAGTCGCCGGAACAGACGCTTGCAATCGCGGCCGCCAAAATCGACGCCGAGTTGAAGAGGTAGCGGGGGGAACCATGAAACGTCAACGGAGTCTCGTTCGCTGGTTTACCAATCAAGAGCTTGCCCGGAAATTGATCCTGATCAATTTCCTTCTTGTCGTTGTCCCGATCGGAGCGATGGGAGTCTACGCGTTCTCCAGCTTCGAGAACGCGATGGAGAAAAACGTCGGCGCTTATCAATTGCAGACGATCCAACAGCTTACGCTGAACATCGACACGTACATGAACGAGTTGAACCGGCTCACGCTGTCGCCTTATCAGTACAACGAGATTCTCGAATATTTGAGCGCCGACAGAGAACCTGGACAGCCGCTGACGTTGGAGCAGATCGGACATCTGAACGGCTTCGTCTCGAAAATATTCATCAACGGGCGCATCGATATTATGGGCGTATCCCTGTACGGGGAGAAGGGCGCTTCTTACGTGGTGATGCCGGACAGCCAGTACGTCACCACCTATATTCTGGACGAGAGCGCGGAATGGCTGAAGCAGG
This sequence comes from Bacillota bacterium, assembly GCA_023418755.1. Classification (GTDB taxonomy): domain Bacteria; phylum Bacillota; class Bacilli; order Paenibacillales; family Paenibacillaceae; genus Cohnella. The sequence continues at coordinate 3,757 of JAEZZE010000372.1, forward strand.
CCAAAGGGCTGTACGGCCAACCCACGTTCATTACGACGCATCAGATTAAATCGACGAGCGGTACGACGTACGACGTGTTCTCGATCGCGCGGGAGCTTCGCAGCTTCGACAGCGGGGAGACGATCGGGTATATCGTCATCGACATCGACCCGGCGGCGGTTCGCGGCATCCTGCAGCAGGTCAATCTGGCGGCCGGGGAGTCGATGTACATCGTCGACCAGCAGGGGCGGATGGTCATTCGCAGAGAGGAGGGAGAACGGTTGCCTCCGCAGCCGGGAACGCTTCAAGGCCAAGGAGTGCGCCACGTCGACGCGTCCGGAGGCATGCCGGAATCTCTCGTCGCTTACGTGACTTCTCCCGTAACGGGCTGGACGACGGCCAGCGTCGTACCGGTCAAGGAGCTGATGCGCGACAGCCGCAAAGTCCGGAGCTCCATGACGCTCGTCACCGTCGCTTTCATCGGCTTGGCGATGCTTCTGAACGTATTTACCGCTTTTCGCGTGACCCATCCGCTGCGGAAGCTTAGCCGTCTGATGAGGAAGGTCGAGCAGGGCGAGCTGCAGGTGACGTTTCCGGTAACCGGACATGACGAGGTGGGGCGGCTCGGAGGCGCGTTCAACACGATGGTGTCGAAGCTCAGCGAGCTAGGATATTTGCTGTACGAGACGGAGATTCGCGAGAAGGACGCGCAGATCGCCGCGCTGCAAAGCAAGATCAATCCCCACTTTCTGTACAATACGCTGGGTACGATCAGCATGAACGCCGAATTGGAGGGAAACCGGGACATCGTGACGATGGCCAACAATTTGAGCCGTATGCTCCGTTACAGCTTGAGCAGCAGGCAGGAAATCGTCACGCTGAAGGACGAATTGAAGCATGTCAACGGCTATATGGCGATTCAGATGATCCGCTACGGCGAGCGCATCCGATTCCGCGAGGAGATCGAAGAGCGGGCGCTGATCTGCGTCGTCATCCCTCTGATCGTCCAGCCGATCGTGGAGAACGCGATCAATCACGGGTTGGACCGGGGCGTAGGTTCCGGGCTGATCCGGTTGACCGGCTCGGAAAAAGCGGGCGTGCTGACTCTTGCGATCGAGGACGACGGAATCGGCATGACGAACGACGAGCTGGAGCGGATCAGGAGCCGTCTTCGGCAGTCCAAGGATCTCGGCGGCAAGTCAGGGAACGGATTGCTGAACGTGCACCGCCGAATATTGCTTCATTACGGGGAACCGTACGGCTTGACGTTCGAGAGCATGCCGTACCAGGGGCTGAAGGTGACGATGACGCTGCCGGCCGTCCGTTGACCGGACCCCGGAACGATTCGCAGAAAACCCGAGGAGGAACGCCCATGCCCAAAATATTAATCGTGGACGACGAACCCATCTACCGAAAAGGCTTGCGCGCGATGATCTCTTCCGAAGACCCGCACTGGGAAATCGTCGGAGACGCCAAAGACGGCTACGAGGCGATGGAGATGATCGGCGAGCTGAAGCCGGACGTCGTGCTGACGGATATTCGCATGCCCCGCATGGACGGCATTCAGCTTCAGAAGTTCGCGCGGGAACGGTTTCCCGATCTGCGATGCATCGTGATTAGCGGCTACGAGGATTTCTCGTACGTTCGGCAGTCCCTTCGACACGGAGCGAAAGACTATTTGATGAAGCCGGTCGAAAGGGAAGAATTGTCCCGGGTGCTGGACAAGGTGAAGGACGAAATTCGCGAGGCGTCGCTCAAGGCGAATCCGCCCGAAGCCGCCGGCGGCGAAGACGTCCTGCGCCGGCAAGCAAGCGATCAGCTTGTTGCCGGTCTGCTGCGCGGGAGCATGAACGACGACGATTTGGAAGGGGTAAGGCGGCTGGGCATCGGACTCGGAGAGCCGTGCTTTGCCTGCATGGTAGTCAAAATGGACAAAGAGTCGGTCGGTCCGGAACGCTATCGGCGAACGGATCCTTCTTTGTTCCAGCTCTATATCCGGCAGTTCGTGCAGGAGATCGTCGGCGGCCGGCTGGGTGGGTTCTGCTTCGTCTTCTCCGATTCGGAAGTCGTCGCGCTGGCCAACTTGCCGGACCGGATCGCATCCCGGGAGCGGTTGATCGATACGGCGCATTCGATCCGGCGGCAGATCAGATCGCTGTCCAACCTGACGGTAACGATCGGGCTCGGCGGTACGATGGAAGGGGCCGAGTCGATTCCGAGATCGTACCGCGAGGCCGAGATCGCCTTGCTGTACCGGCTA
>JAEZZE010000396.1 GCA_023418755.1 Bacillota bacterium
GAGCGGGCATGTTCCAGTCGATCTACGTCTGGTCCCATGTCTGGCAGAACGTCGGCTTCGCCTGCATCATCTACTTGGCGGCGCTGGCCGGAATCGATCCATCGCTTCACGAGGCCGCCGTCATGGACGGCGCGAGCAAGGTACAGCGCATGCGGCATATCGACCTTCCGGGCATTATGCCGATCGCGGTCATTCTGCTCATCCTGAACACGGGCCAGATTATGGAGACCGGCTTCGAGAAAATTTTGCTCATGCAAAACGCGCTGAATTTGCGTGCCTCCGAAGTGATCGACACGTACGTGTACAAAATCGGGCTCGTTTCGCAAGCGCTTAACTTTTCCTATGCGACCGCCATCGGCTTGTTCAAAGCGGTCATCGGCTTCGTGCTGCTCGTCGTCGTGAACCAAACGGCCAAGAAAGCGGGGCAGGAAAGCCTATGGTAGGAGGAACCAAAGCCGCGAAGCGGATCGCGATCCGGGAGTCGGGCGGGGACCGCGCCTTCAACGTCGCGAACTGCGTCCTGCTGACAATCGCGCTCATCCTGGTGCTGTATCCGCTCGTCTATGTCGTAAGCGCTTCCTTCAGCTCCAGCTACGCCGTCCTGTCGGGCAAGGTGTGGCTGTGGCCGGTGGAGCCGTCGCTCGACGGCTACAAAGCCGTCTTCAAGAACAAGAACATTTTGACCGGCTTCCGGAACACGTTCTTCTATACGATCGCCGGGACGTTCGTCAACGTCGTCATGTCGATCCTTGCCGCTTATCCGCTGTCCCGCAAGGACTTCCGGGGACGGAACAAGTTCATGCTGCTGTTCGTCTTCACGATGATGTTCAACGGAGGTCTGATCCCGACCTATTTCGTCGTGAAGGACCTGCATATGATCGACACCGTCTGGGCGATGCTGATCCCGACCGCGCTGTCGGTATGGAACGTCATCATCATGCGCACCTACTTCCAGACGACGATTCCGGGCGAGCTGCTGGAGGCGTCGCAGATCGACGGATGCAACGATTTCCGCTTTCTGCTGAAGATCGTCGTGCCGCTGTCGGGACCGATTATCGCCGTCATTGCGCTGTTCTACGCGGTCGGCCACTGGAATCAGTATTTTAACGCGATGATCTATTTGAAAGACCCGCAATTGTATCCGCTTCAACTCATCCTTAGAGACATTCTCGTACAGAACGAAGTGAGGATCGACATGCTGGGAGACGTCAAATCGGCGGCGGCCCGCCAAGGCTTGCGCGAGCTGCTCAAATATTCGCTGATCGTCATCTCGTCGGTGCCTCTTATGCTCGTGTATCCGTTCGTTCAGAAGTTTTTCGTGAAAGGCGTCATGATCGGTTCGATTAAAGGCTAAATCAAATCGCAATCACTTCGGGAGGGTCTATATGAAGAAATCCTTGTTCAGCTTGATCGCGACTGTACTGCTGTTATCCACGGTTCTGGCCGCTTGCTCCGGCTCCAAGAACGAAGGAGGCCAGGCTTCCTCCTCCGCTCCGGCGGGGAGCGCGAGCGCGGAAGGCAGCCTGCTGACCGAGCCTGGCGCTTATCCGATTACGAAGGAAAAAGTAACGCTCAAGGTTATGGTGCGCGGCAACCCGCTCGTCGAAGATTTCGCGACCAACGAGTTCACCAAATGGTACGAAGAGAAAACGAACGTCCATATCGAATGGGAGGTCGTTCCCGAACAGAGCATGCAGGAGAAGCTGAATCTCGTGCTCGCCAGCGAAGACTATCCGGACGTCATCTTCGGCATGAACGTCTCCCCGGCTCAGGAAATGATCTACGGCTCGCAGGGCGTGTTCCTGCCCCTGAACGACCTGATCGAGAGCCAGGGAACGCAGACGAAGAAGCTGTTCGCCGATCGTCCCGACATCAAGGAAGCGATCACCGCTCCGGGCGGCAACATCTACTCCCTGCCCGAGGTCAACGAGTGCTACCACTGCTCGATGAGCCAGAAAATGTGGATCTATCAGCCTTGGCTCGACAAGCTCGGCCTGGAAATGCCGAAGACGACCGAAGAGCTGTACAACGTGCTCAAGGCGTTCAAGACGCAGGACCCTAACGGCAACGGCAAGGCGGACGAAGTCGCGCTATCCATCTCTCCGAAATCGTGGAGATCGTCCGTCGACGCGTTCCTGATGAATTCGTTCGTCTACAATCCGGTCTACGGCACGACGAAACGGCTGTTCGTTCAGGACGGCAAGCTCGACGTCTCGTTCACGAAGCCGGAATGGAAGGAAGGGCTGAAATACCTGAACAAGCTCTATTCCGAAGGTTTGATCACGCCGGAATCGTTCACGCAGGACGACAACCAACTGATCCAGGTCGGAGAAAATCCGGACATTCCCCTGCTCGGCGCTTCTACCGGCGGCCACCAAGGCGTGTTCACGCAGTTGCTCGGCGAGAGCGGACGCTGGAACGAGTATAAGACGGTCCCCGTGCTGAAAGGCCCGAACGGCGCGCAGTATGCTCCTACGGACGCAACGAGCTTGACGACCGGTTCCTTCCTGATCACGAACAAGGCGAAAAATCCGGAAGTCGCGCTCCGCTGGGCCGACGGATTATACGAATACGAGCATACGCTGCGCAGCAACTACGGCCGACCGGATCAGGAATGGCGCGACGCGACGGAAGGCGAGATCGGCATTAACGGCCAGCCGGCGAAATGGTCCGAACTCAAATCGTTCGGCGAAGTCCAGAACGTCAACTGGGCGCAGACCGGCCCGGCGCTCCGTTCCAACGAATTCCGTCTGAGCGCGGTCAGCAAGGGCGACGACGATCTCGAAGTCATTCTCTACAACGAAACGAAAAACAATTACGAGCCTTACAAATCGAACGCCTATGCGACCGTCCCTCCTCTGTTCATGACGAACGAGCAGGCGACCGAAGTCGCGGACCTTTCGAAAACCGTCAACGATTACGTGGAAGAAATGCTCGCCCGCTTCGTCACCGGCGACGCGGACGTCGAGAAGGAGTGGGACACGTACCTCAAGACGCTCGATAGCATGAACCTGAAGCGTCTGATCGAAATCTATCAAGAGGCGTACGATGATCAAGTCAAAAAATAATCCGGTTGGGAGGGGGCTGTCCCTTAAGCCAATCAAGTTGCCGTGAAAGATAATCGATGAACAAGGTGAAAGGGGTATATACCTCCCTCCGATGCTATACGCTCCCGAAATCTGAATAGGCAAACCCGTGGCAAGGTGATTTCAGGAGCGTATGAGGCAGTCTCCGGGAGGTATATACTCCTTCTTGTCTAACGATCGTTTCAAGCAACTTGGCTTATGGAAAGCCCTTCTCCTTTGACAGGGAATATGGAAAATACGGGAGGTTGTCCGCCAATGAGCACGAGAGAAGAAAGAACGAGAGAGTTTCTGCGCAACCGGTTCGGCCTGTTTATTCACTGGGGCCTGTATTCGATTCCGGCGCGGGGAGAATGGATTCGGGGCAACGAGAAAATGAGCTTCGAGCAGTATAAGGTTTACTTCGACGAGTTCGACGCGGCCCGTTACGATCCGAGGGCTTGGGCTCGGGCCGCCAAGGCGGCCGGACAGAAATACGCGGTGCTGACGACGAAGCATCACGACGGCTTCTGCCTGTTCGACAGCAAGCTAACCGACTTCAAAGCGACGAACACGCCGGCGGGGCGCGATCTCGTTCGCGAATACGTCGACGCCTTCCGCGCGGAAGAATTGGCCGTCGGCCTCTACTATTCGATCATCGACTGGAATCATCCCGATTATCCGGGCTACGGCGACCGCATCCATCCGGATCGCGGCAACGAGGCCGCCAAGGACAAGCCGATCGACTTCGATCGTTACTTGGACTACATGCACGGCCAAGTGCGCGAGCTGCTGACGAACTACGGCCAGATCGATATTATGTGGTTCGATTTCTCCTATGACGAGATGACCGGGGAAAAATGGCGAGCGACCGAGCTCGTCCGCATGATCCGCTCGATCCAGCCGGATATTATCATCGACAACCGTCTCGGCGGAGACATACGCGCGGCGGAGCCGGAGGAATACGCGGGCGACTTCTATTCTCCCGAGCAGATTATCCCTCCGGGAGGCATCGTCGACGCCGGCGGCGCTTCGATCCCGTGGGAAGCCTGCATCACGTTGAACGACAATTGGGGTTATCATTCGGGCGACCGGGAATACAAGTCCGCCGCGCAGGTGATCCGTACGCTGGTCGAATGCGTCAGCAAGAACGGCAACCTGCTGCTCAACGTCGGACCGGACGCCAAAGGCGAGATCACCCGCGAATCTCTCGACGTGCTTGCGGAAGTCGGAGAATGGCTGCGATTAAACGGCGACAGCATCTACGGATGCGGGGCTTCGGAGCTAGCCAAGCCGGAGTGGGGCCGTTATACTCAGAATGGGAACAAGCTTTACGCGCACGTCTTCGACCGAGGCATCGGACCGGTTTATTTCGCCGGCCTGAAGGGCAGGATCAAGCGGGCGCGACTGCTTCGGGACGGAACCGAATTAAAGGTGGAGCTTCCCTGGATGGCGGAGCAGTATTCCGACATCGACGGCGGCGCGTTCATTACGCTGAAAGGCGCGCGGCTGCCCGACGAGAGGGATACCGTAATCGAGCTGGAGCTCCTTCCGTAGGAGGAACGAAAAGATGAGCGAGTTGACAGGCGGGCTCGGGGAAGGCTTGGCGAACGGCGCCGAGCCTCTCGTGCTGGAATACCGCGGAGGTTTTCTGGAGAATGTCCATTACGGACATGTATGCGCGGTGAACGATAAGGGCGGCGTCGCCTGGAGATACGGGGATCCGGACGCGATTACGTTCATGCGCTCGGCGGCGAAGCCGATCCAGGCCCTGCCCTTTTTTCTGGAAGGCTTCGACAAGAAGTTCGGGTTCACCCCGGAGGAACAGGCGATCCTGATGGCGTCGCATCGAGCGCTCCCTTACCACGTAGAGGCGCTGGAGAGCATGCTGGGCAAGCTGGGGCTGGACGAAGGGGCGCTCGTCTGCAAGCCGACTTATCCGCTGGACGCGGATGCCCGGGACGCGCTCGTCGCCGAACGCCTGCCGCAGCGGCGAATCTATCATAACTGCTCGGGCAAGCATCTCGGCGTGCTCGCCGCCTGCATCGGCACGGGCTATTCGCTGGACGATTACGACTCTCCCGACCATCCGGTCCAGCGGCGGATCGCCTCTCTTGCCGCCGAGCTGGCGGAGATTCCGCTGGAGGACATCCGGATCGGCACCGACGGCTGCGGCTTCCCGGTATTCGGCATGCCCCTGCGGAACATGGCAACCGCCTTCCTCAAGCTGGCCTGCCCGGATCTGATCGCCGATCCGGCGCTCCGCGACGCGGTTCGCCAAGCAACGGGACTGATGAACGCCTATCCTCGCATGATTTCGGCCGAGTACTTGATCTGTCCGAACCTGCTCATGGACGACAACATCGTCGCCAAGGGCGGGGCCAAAGGCATCTACTGCTTCGGGCTGAAGAAGGAACGGCTCGGCTTCGCGCTGAAGGTCGCCGACGGCTCGGAGGACGAGTGGCCGATCGCGGTCGCTTCGATCCTGGAGCAGATCGGCTACGGCAACCGCGAGACGATCGACCGGATGTACCGGATCGGCTCGCCGGACATTCGCAACGACAACGGTCGGGTGATCGGCGAAAATCGCAGCGTCATCAAGCTGGCACGGGGTGAGTCGGCATGACGCGCATCGATTGGTTGGAGGAAGCACGGAGACGGCAAGACGCGCTGCTGCGCGACCTGTCGTCTCTCCTTGCGATTCCGAGCGTGAAGGACGAGTCCTCCGCAGGACCTGACGCCCCTCTCGGCAAGCAATCCGCGCAAGCTCTGGCCTGGGCGCTAGAGCTGGCCGGGAAGCACGGGCTGGCGACTTCGTCCCTCGAAGGGATCGTCGGCTATGCCGACTATGACGGGCCGGAGAGTCGCGGGGGCAGCCGCGACAAGGGTCATCGGGACGACTACATAGCCGTGCTCAGTCATGTCGACGTCGTGCCCGCCAGCGGGGATTGGACCTCCCCTCCCTTCGAAGCGTCTATCCGCGGCGGCCGGCTCTACGCGCGCGGAGCCCTCGACGATAAGGGGCCGGCGCTGGCCGCGTTCTACGGTCTGCTCATCGTGAAAGAGCTCGGCTTGCCGCTGCGGCACCGGGTCCGGATGATTTTCGGAACCGACGAGGAGACCGGCATGAACTGCATGGACGCCTACAATCGCCACGAGCGTCCTCCGCTGGCCGGATTTACTCCCGACGCCGATTTCCCGATCGTTCACGCGGAGAAGGGGCAGATCAATACGAGCATGACGCTCCGCTTATCCGCGGATAGCGGCGAGGCTGAGCTTAAGCTGTGCGGCTTCCGTTCCGGCACCGCCGCGAATATGGTTCCGGACGCCGCGGAAGCGATCGTCCACGGCTCCCGGGACGGACTGGCGGCCGTCGTATCGGAGTTCTGGTCGTATTGCTCCGAGCGCGGGCTGAAAGGCTCGACCTCTACCGATCTGCAGCTGCCGGAATGCGCGACGATTCTGCGGATGGAAGGCAAGTCCGCGCACGGGATGGCGCCGGAGACCGGCGTCAACGCGGGACTGCGGCTGCTCGAGTTTCTCGGAAGCCAGCCGCTGGTCGGAGACGACGAACGGTTCGTTCGCGGAGCGGTAGAGCTGCTCGCCCCGGACTCTGCCGGAGAAGCGCTCGGCATCGCCTGCCGGGACGAGGCGACCGGAGCGCTCACCGTCAACGTCGGCTTGCTCCGATACGCTCCCGGCGAAGATGAAGCGTTCTTCCGGCTCAACATCCGGTTTCCGTCCTGCGCGGACGGGGAGAGCCTTGCGGCGGCGCTGGAAGAGAGGGTGAGGCCATACGGCTTCTACCTCACGCCTCCGACCTTCAAGCCGCCGCACGAAGTGCACGCCGATCATCCGATGATCCGGGCGCTGCAGCGCATTTATACGGAGCAGACCGGACAGCCGGCCACGCTGCTCTCGACCGGCGGCGGCACTTACGCCTGCAAGCTTCCGGGCTGCGTCGCCTTCGGCCCGCTGTTCCCCGGCGAGGAGGATACGGCGCATCAGCCGGACGAGTCGATCTCCATCGACAGTCTTCTGCGGGCGACCGCCCTGTACGCCGAGGCGATCTACGAGCTTGCGAACATCGACTATGGGAAGGGAGTCGACGGGAATGAGGATCGACATCGTTGAGAAGCTGGAGGAGCGCGCGGCGGCGGTCCCGGATTTGAGTTCGGGCTCGGGCTCGGATTCGGGTTCGGTCTCGGTCTCGGGCTCGGATTCGAACTCAGACTCGGGTTCCGTCCCGTCGTCGGAAGTCGTGCTGCATCTCGCGTTCGAAGATCGGGGGAACATTCCCGGGCTGAACGTCGAGCCCACTGGGTCCGCGGCCGCACATGGGCGGACAAGCTTGCTGTACGGAGCGCCGGGACAAAAGCATGCGGCAATCGTCGGGCTGGGCCCGGCGCTCCGGTTGGACGCCGAGCGGCTTAGACGGGCCGCCGGAACCGCCGCCCGGGCCGTCGGCCGCGAAGGGTACAGGACGGCGGCGGTCGATCTCGGCCCGGCGGCGGACGTTCTGGGCGAGGAAACCTGCGTCCAAGCCTGGGTGGAAGGCTGGCTGCTCGGCAGCTACTCGTTCGATCGATACAAAATGGAGACCGCGAGAAAAAGCGCGGTCTCTTCTCTGCGCCTTCTGATCGGGAGCCCGGGGACGGACGCGCCAATCTTGGGTGGCAACGCGGCGGTTCGTCTGGCAGCGGAAAAGGCGCGATGGCGCGCGGAAAGCACGATGTTGGCCCGGGACTGGTGCAACGAGCCCGCCAACGTCATAACTCCGGAGCGGTTCGCCGGCGAAATCGAGCGGCGGTTCTCGGATCTGCCGGGCGTCGGCGTCCGCGTCTATCGCGGGGATGCTCTCGCGGCGTCCGGCATGAACGGGCTCCTCGCCGTCAGCCAGGGAAGCCGCCAGGCTCCCGCCCTCGTCGAACTGACCTATGCCTCCGATCCGTCTCTGCCCCTGGCCGCGCTAGTGGGCAAAGGAATGACGTTCGATATGGGCGGCATGAACGTGAAGACGGGCCGGGATTTGAGCGAAGCCCGCTACGATATGGGCGGGGCTTGCGCCGTCGCAGGGGCGTTCGACCTGCTGGCTCGCGGCGGGGCGGCGGTCAACGTCGCCGCGCTCATCGCCATCGCCGACAACGTGCCGGGATCGGGCGCGCTGCTCCCTTCCTCCGTCATCCGCTACCCGAACGGACTGACCGTCCAGGTCGGTAATACGGACGCCGAGGGACGGCTGATCTTGGCTGACGCCCTGCTGCACGCGCAGCGCCTCGGCGCCGCCGAGATCGTCGACGTCGCCACGCTGACCGGCAGCGTCGGCCATGCGCTCGGGCTGCGGGTGGCCGGCGTGTGGGGCGATACAGACGCGGTAGAAGAACTGCGCGCCTGCGGCGAATCGTGCGGAGACCGGGTATGGCCGATGCCGCTTGTCGACGACGACGAGGAGCTGCTGCGCAGCGACTACGCCGATTTGAACAACATCAGCTCCAGCGCCTACGGCGGAGCCTGCGCGGCGGCGCTGTTCCTGCGCCGGTTCATCGGCAAAGGCGTCCGTTGGGCTCATATCGATATGGCCAATACCGTTCAGGCTCCGGGAGACCGCGGCTACGAATCGGCCGGAGCGACAGGCTTCGGCGTCCGCCTGCTGGCCGATTACGCGGAGCGGATCGCCGGCAATAGGGCTTCGTCGTCTCCCCTATGACCATTATCCCTTTCGCTCAGCTGCCGTGGATCGCCCGAGGGGCTCTGCCTGTCCGCTCCGTGCGGGGCTCTGCCTGTCAGCTCCGAGGGGCGCTCTGCCCGTCAGCTCCGTGGGGGCTCTGCTTGACAGCTCCGTACGGGGCTCTGCCAGTCTGCTCCGGACAGAGCTTTACTCGTCCGCTCTACTGAGGAGCTCGATTTGGTTAAGGCCTGGGACGGTGGTAAAATAGCTGCAAGGAGCTGAGATATACGTGAAAAACGAGATCATAACCCGTTTCAAAACCTATGCCCAAGTCGACACGCAATCCGACGAAAGCCAGTCAACTTGCCCCACGACCGAAGGTCAGCTGACGCTAGGCAAGATGCTCGCGGAAGAACTGAAGGAGATCGGCATGCAGGACGTGACGATCGACGACAACGGCTACGTCATGGCCACTTTGCCCGCCAACTCGGACAAGGAAGTACCGACGATCGGCTTCCTGGCCCATCTCGATACGGCGACCGATTTTACGGGCAAGGGCGTCAAGCCGCAGGTCGTCGAAAGCTACGACGGCGGAGACATCGTTCTGAACGCAGAACGGCAAATCGTGCTGTCTCCCCGCGATTTCCCGGAGCTCGCAGGCTACAAGGGACATACGTTGATTACGACCGACGGCACGACGCTGCTGGGCGCCGACGACAAAGCGGGCATCGCCGAAATCATGACCGCGATGGCCTATCTGATCCGGCATCCGGAAATCAAGCATGGCCGTATCCGCGTCGCCTTCACGCCCGACGAGGAGATCGGCCGGGGACCGCACCGTTTCGACGTGGCGGCCTTCGACGCGCAATTCGCCTACACGATGGACGGCGGACCGCTCGGCGAGCTGCAATACGAGAGCTTTAACGCCGCGGCCGCCCGCGTTACGTGCACGGGCAAAATCGTCCACCCCGGAACGGCCAAAGGAAAAATGGTCAACTCCGCCAAAATCGCGATGGAGATCAACGGCCGCCTGCCCGTCCAGGAAGCGCCCGAGCATACGGACGGCTACGACGGCTTTTTCCACCTCATCTCCGTTCACGGAGACGTTGAGGAGACGAAGCTGCATTACTTGATCCGGGACTTCGACCGCGCCCGCTTCGACGGACGGAAAGCTCTGCTCTCGGCCATCGTGGAGGAGCTGCAGGGGAAGTACGGCAAAGAGCGGATCGCCCTGGAGATCAAAGACCAATATTACAACATGCGCGAGAAAATCGAGCCGGTCCGCGAAATCGTCGATATCGCCCATCAGGCGATGGTCAACCTCGGCATCGAGCCGCTCATCCAGCCGATCCGCGGAGGAACCGACGGTTCGCAGCTGAGCTACATGGGATTGCCGACTCCGAACATTTTTACCGGCGGCGAAAACTATCACGGACGCTACGAATACGTCTCCGTCGATACGATGATCAAGGCCGTGAACGTTATTATCGAGATCGCCAAGCTTTTCGAGCAGCGTTCCGACCGCTAGAACAACCTAACGGCAGACCCCGCGGGGTCTGCCGTTCGCGTTTTCGTCGGCGCAGGCGCAATATGACAGCCGCCCGCAATCCCGCTCTTTTCCCTTCCCGGCCTTCCCGGCCTTCTCAGCTCGCTTATTTCGAACCTTCCGCCTTCTCCCTGCCTTCGGCTCCGTCCACCACCGGAACATGCCGGAACTCGTCCAGATCGATCAAGTCGTTCAAGCCGAACGCCACCCCTTCGTTTTCGAGGTAGAGCTTCTGCATGTAACGCCCTTCGCCTTCCTGGATCGCGATCTCCCCTTTGGCGTTGACGACCCTATGCCAGGGCAGCCCTTGCTTCTCGCTTAACGAATGCAGAATCCGCACCACCTGCCTCGCCCCTCTCGGGCTTCCGGCGCACGCGGCAACTTGACCGTAGGTCATGACATAGCCCTCGGGAATGCTTTTGACGACTTCAATCACTCGTCTCGTAAAAGGCTGCACCGCGCATCACTTCCCCTTTTCGCTCCGTCGGAGCGCTCTTCGCGACCGATCTCCCTGTCCCTTCAGATCAATTCCGGTTTCCACCAAGCTCTTGAAGCCGGCATCGGATCGCCGATCCTTACGATTTCGCCGATTTTGGGCGTCACCACGATCGCCCCGCGTTCCCTTGCCGCCTTCGCCGCTCGTTCCACGGGATCCGTCCAGGCGTGCAGAGCCAGCGTGAACGCGCCCCAATGGATCGGAAGCATCGTTCTCCCCCGAACGTCGAGATGGGCTTGGACGGTTTCCTCCGGCACCATATGGATGGCGGACCATCTCTCGTCGTACTGGCCGCACTCCATCAGCGTCAGGTCGAACGGTCCGTGCCTGTCTCCGACTTCTTTGAAATGCGGCCCGTAACCGCTGTCCCCGCTGAAATACACTTTGGCTTGCTTCCCGGCGATAATCCACGAGCACCACAACGTAGAGTTGCGATTGCTTCCGACGTTCCTTCCGGAAAAATGGCGGGCCGGAGCGCATACCAGCTTCAACCCTTCGAATTCGAGCTCCTCCCACCAATCGTGCTCCGAAATGACGGCGGGATCGACTCCCCATCTTTCCAGATGCGCGGCTACGCCGAGCGGCACGATGAATCTGCGGACCTTGCCGCGTAGCTTCTTGATCGTGCCGTAATCGAGATGGTCGTAATGGTCGTGAGAGATGACCACCGCGTCGATCGACGGGATCTGGTCGATTTCGATCGGCAGCCGCCTGCTGTAACGCCGGCCTCCGAACAGCGGGAACGGCGACGGTACCCGGCCCAGCATCGGGTCCAGGAAGAGGGTTTTGCCGTCCAGTTTGAGCAGCACCGCCGAATGGCCGAACCAAGTCGCCGCGGGCTCGCCATCCGGGCCCAGCTTGTCCGGCGTTAATCTCTCCGTCTCCAGCGGTTGTTCCGGCCGGCTCTGGGGGTGCCCTTTCAGCATGTCGACGAGCACTTTCGCCCCCGTGCGGAGATCCATATTCATGGCCGTCGGGATTTGGTTTTCGAACTTGCGGCCGCGGCTCTGGGGAGAGGCTTCGATCCTTCTCCGCCTCTCGAGCGACGCCCTGCCTCCAAGAGGCGGATAGTACCGGATGGTCAGAAACGTCCCGATCGCGATGATCGCAGCAATATAAACAACCGTTGGCATGATGTTCAACCTCGCCTTTCGCAAGCGGACAGGTCTCTTATCCGCAGAAAGAGTATAGGGATATGGTATACCTATTCCTCGCGAAAATCCAATCGCGGCCGCCGAATCCGTACCCGACGGCCTCCTCTTACGAAGCTCGCGGCCGCCGAATCGGACTCCGCGACACCGTCTTACGGAGCTTGCGTCCGCCGACCGTTTTTAGTGCCGCCGTTTTGGTCCTTTGTTGCTTTCCTCCGGTACGGAACGGATAATGAATAAAACGGAAGCTGCCGATGTCCGGCAGAGAGGGGGGAACGAGATGCTTCACATCGTCAACGGGGATCACGTCGGAGATAGCCTTCGGCGCGGGGGAATCGCGGGAGACGTTCTCGTCTGGAGAGAGCTGTATACGGAAGGGCCCGTCTTCCTCGACCCGCGTCATGAAGCCCGAACCGAGTATATGGTCGAGGCGCTGGGCATACCGAGGGACGTATGGGATGGCGCTCTCGCCGAACAGATGAAAGGCCTCGAGCATGCGGCCGAACACGAAGAGGCCGTGCTCTGGTTCGAGCACGACCTCTTCGATCAAACGATGCTTATCCGGCTGCTTTGCGAATTCTCCGGCATGTCGTTCGGGCAAACCCGTTTAAGCCTGATCTGCATCGGGGAATATCCGGGCTTCGAGCCGTTCCATGGACTGGGCCAGCTATCCCCGGAGCAGCTCGTTCCGCTATTGGGCGCTCGCCGCGAGATTCAACCCGGGGAACTTCGTCTTGGACGGCAAGCGTGGGAAGCCTATTCGTCCGACGATCCCCGGTCGCTGATCGACTTCCTGCGTCAAGACACCGAAGCGCTCCCGTACCTTGGCGCCGCCTTTCGCGCGCACCTGGCTCGTTACCCATCCGTGCGCAACGGCCTCGGCATCGTGGAACAAGCGACTTTGGAGACCGTCCGCGAAGGCGCGGAAACCCCGCTCGAGCTGTTTCGGTCGGTTTCCGACCGGCTTAGCCTTCTAGGCATGGGAGATCTACAGTATTGGCTGTATCTTCGCGGCTTGATGCAAGGACCGCATCCGCTCATCGCCATGTTCCCTTCCGTTCGCTTCCCGACCTACGCCGGAATGTCCCCGGGATTCCCGGAAGCGCGGGTTCGTCTGACGGAAACGGGCGCAAAAGTACTTGCGGGCGAGTCGGACAGGATTGCGCTGAACGGAATCGATCTATGGCTCGGAGGCGTCCATCTGCGCGGCTCTTGCGATGTATGGCGTTGGAACGAAGCGTCGGAAGCCATGGAGCGCAAGTGATCGTCGCTCCCGCTCCCTTTGGCTTGACTAACCCAGAACGGCCAAAACTTCTTCCCAATTCCCGTAGCCGTAGTAATCGCTTGGCGGGTCGACGTTCTTGATCCAGACGGAAGGAGATCTGCCTCCCCGTCCCGCTGCCCACGCGTCGGCCTGCTTGCGATCGGACCTTGCCCAGACGAGCCTCTGCTCCCGAGGGAAAAACTGCGGGGCAAAGTCTCCGTATCCTTGCGGCGGCTCCGTTAGCGAAACGGAGCGTTTGCCTTGCAGGCGGATTTCGACAAGCTTGGGTAGAGGCCGATTCTCGCTCCCGCCTTCTCCGGAATATTCCTTCGCTCTGGAAGCTACGATCCGATCCGCCCCCTTCCAAGCAAACCCTTGATCCGCGAATCCCTTCGGCGTATGGGAGACGGGTTTGCCGGACGCGGGGATCCGCAGAGTCTTGAGAACCTTATTCCGGTACGCTTCCCGTCCAACGCCGGCAATATAGGCCAGCGTATCTTTCCGATCCGCCCATTGGAACCAGTCTTTGCGATTCAGCATTTGATCGACCGAATGAAAGCTCGTCCCGTCCGAGGACAGCAGACATAGATAATTGCCGTCCGCCGACAAGGAAGCGGTCGGCGTCCCCACAAACGCGATCCACTTGCCGGAAGGAGAATACTTAAAGCCGCTCGTGCCGACGACGAAAAAGTCGTCGGAAGCTTTAGGCAGCGTAAACAGCGTCTTCATCTCTCCCGCCGGCGAGATCTCCAGAATACGCACGCGTTCCCAGCCTTCGGGCAGCAGGCGCGCGGCCGAAGAAGAGATGAATCCTTTGCCGTCCGGCAGCCAGGAGAAGTTGCCTATGCCGTCCGCGATTTCCTTCGGCGCTTCGGACGATTCCGCCCGAACCGTATAAAGCTTGGTTCCCGCCGTATAGGCCAGCTCGTTGCGTCCGGGAGACCATTGAAAAACCCCGACTCCTTCCGCGGTCACGGTCCGGCTTTGCCCCGTCGGCACATGCCGTAGTCTAAACTCCGGTTGATCATCTCCTTCAAGATAAGCGATCCATTCCCCGTCGAACGACCCTTTCGGCTGATGCGCTTTTCCTTCGCGGGTCAACTGTCGTTCCTCCCCGCGTCCGCTCTTGACCCATAGATCTCCGCCTCGTATGAAGGCCGCTTTCAACGTACCTTTGGGTCCGGGCGCCGCGTGTGCCGAAGAACCGCCCAACAGGATCGACAACGCCAGCAGCGCCATCCCTTGCAGCTTCCAAACCCGTAGAAGCATTCCGTCTCATCTCCTTGGAGGTTTCCGCGCGAACGGTCGAAACCTGCTCGTCCGTCCTACGTTGTCCCTCGGTTGGAAAATTTATGCGGAAGGTCCCCGTCCTCTACTTCTTTAGCAGTTCTCGGGTCAGCGCGAAAGCCGAGCCGATTCTCGACGCCTTGCCGTGCTTGCGAATATGTGAATAATCGGTGAGCGTCACGCCGGCGTCGCGGATCGCATAGGCGAAATCATCGTCCAGCATCAACCGGTACTCCCAGACCCTTTTCTCCCAATGCGGGACATGCTCCTTCATATAATCATCCTCCGCCGCGGGATGGATGTACGTCTCGCTGATCCCCTCGGGCAGATCGTAAAGCTTGCCGATCAGTTCCTCTTTGAACCGTTCGTAGGTTTCCCCCTCCTGCACATGGAACGGGTGCGACAGCAAATAATCGGGGATCGCCACGCCCAGCACGCCGGCCAGCGCCGATGCTTTGGCCGCCGCTCGCTCGACTCCCGGAATTCCGGAAAGCAGCGGATCGCCCGGATGGACCTTGCGGAAAAGACGGAAGGGCAGCTTCCACTTGGCGCACAGCTTAAGCGCGTGGGGAATGTGGCTTCTGCCCGTCGCGGTCCCGTACAAGCTGCCCATATGATTGTCCGCATGGCTTAGTCGAATGCCTGATCGAACGGCCTTCTCGTATTGGGCGTTCAGTTCTTTCAGCACGGCCCCCGTATCGGCGCGGCGCTCGAACGCTTCGACCGTCTTGTGCATATGCCCGCCCTCGTCGTGGAGCGAAGAGTCGCCGGTCAGGCTGGTCCAACGGACCGCGTCGAATTCGCTGGTCAGCGTCAGATGCAGCCCGACGTTCGGCTGGTTTCGGCGCCTGCACCATTCCGCCGCCTCCTCGAAGCCCGGAGCCGGAGCCATGATCGTCGCGGAGGACACCCTCCGCTCCTCGAGAAGATGCATGATGGCGTGGTTCATCGGCTTGCTCTGGCCAAAATCGTCGCAATTGACGACGAGGTATTTAGAACTCATTTGCGGGCTTCCTCTCTAGTTTCACGAAGTAGGAAATCGCGATCGAAAACGCGAGCAGAACGAGCGGAACGACGCTGATCAAATAACGGAAGGTCATCTCCGGATTGGGACCTGGATTGTCTCCGCTTTCGTAACCGAAAACGATGCTGACGATCAAGAAAGCCACCGCGGAGATCAAGCCGCTCGAGCGCACGATAAAGCCGCTGACCGCCGTATAGATGCCTTCCCGCCTGCTGCCGGTCTTGTCCGCGTCCATGTCGATGATCTTGCTGTTGACCATCGGAGGCGAGACGAGGAAGCCGGCCAGACCGAAGCCGACGATCACGCCCGCGATAATTCCGCTAATCAGGCCGGTGCCGAACCATAGCGGAATCACCGAGACCGCGTAAGCGAGGAACGACAGACGCCAGCCCTTCAAGGGATCCATTCTGCGCAGCAGCCAGTACCAGACGCCGACGAGCGGAATGACCGATACGAAGACGGAAGCCAGCAGAATCGTATTCTGCGCCTCGGGGATTTTGAGCACGTACTTGGCGTAAAAAGGAATCGTGGCGCTAAGCAGTCCGTTGACGGTTTGGGCGAACGAGTTGGCGAGGTTGATCAGCCAGAAGGGCTTGTTGCCGAGCGTTTCCTTGAACGCTTCCTTCATGTTCGGCTGAGGAGCCTTGCTCGCCTCCGGATCTTCCTTCACGAACCGCAAGCAGAGCAGCATCAGAACGGCGAAGACGACCGCATAGACGATCGCCATATTGCCGAAGCCCATCCCGTCGTATAAAACCGGGGTCAACGCCGTCCCGATCAGCAGTGCTACGATCTGGAAGCCTTGCTGTACGGCGGACGCCTTCGCGCGGACCCGATCGCCCCGGAACAGCTCCGCGAACAAAGCCCCGTAGTTGACCCAGATGACGGTCGCCACCGCTTCGTAGAAGATTAGCGCGATCAGGAACCAAGTGAACAGCCCCATCTCGGCCAGATTGGACGGGGGCGAGAAAACCATGACGAACGCCAGCATGAAGAGCGGAATCGCTCCGAAGATCCACGGTCGCCTACGTCCGTATTTCGACTTCGTCCGGTCGGACCAGTAGCCGAACAGCGGCTGATTGACCGCGTCCCAAATCATGAAGATCGTGCGGGCGAGCGTTGCCAATCCGACTCCCAGCCCAAGCTTATCCACGTAATAATAGCTGTAAAACGTGCTGAACGCCTGACTGGGAATCATCATCGCCAGCATTCCGAAAGCATACATCATCGGGGTATTCGTGAGCTTTTGTCGCATAGCTTCGCCACAACCTCCGCCATTTTCGAATGTAAACGCATACAAGTCCGAAAAAAAGGGAGTTCTCCAGAGCCCTCACGTATCCGTTCTCCTTCGAAATCCCTCTTTCGTTCCTATATATTCGAGATATGGCTTATTATCCCGCATTTTTTCCAATTATCGCAAGTCCTATTTTCTCTCCCGCAATCGCAAGAAGCCATGCCGACTCGGCACAGCTTCAACTTAAACCGCGTGTATTTGCGAATCCCCCGAGGGGATTATAGACTTGCTCTCAGAATGTTCAGAACGTCGTCCCGCGACAGCAGCTTAAACGAGCCGATTGGGCCGAACCGGGTCGCTTCGTCCGCCATCCGTTCCAGATGCTCGTCGCCGATGCCGACTTCGCCGAGCGTCGCCGGAGCGCCGATCCGAGTGAAATACGCTCTCGTCGCCTCGATGCCTTCCAGCGCGATCTCGTCGTCGCTCTTGCCCGCCGGGTCGACCTGCCAGACCCGCATCGCGTACTGCACGAACTTGCCTACCCGTTCCTTGTACACGTATTTCATCCAGTTCGGGAACAAGATCGCCAGGCCCGCTCCGTGAGCGATATCATAGATCGCGCTTACCTCGTGCTCGATGCCGTGCGTCGCCCAGTCCGTCGTCACTCCGTTGGGCAGCGTGCCGTTCAGCGCGTAGGTACCCGCCAGCAGCAGATTGGCCCGGGCATCGTAATCCGTTCCGTCCTCCAGCGCTTTCTCTCCGTTCTCGATCACGGTCAGGAGAATGCCTTCGGCCAAACGCTCCTGAAGCGGAATGTCGGTCGTCAGCGTAAAGTACTGCTCGAACACGTGCGACATCATATCGACGATGCCGTTCACCGTCTGGTCGCGGGGAACCGTATACGTCAGTTTCGGATCCAATATGGAAAAGCGCGGATAGACCAGCTTGCTGCCGAGTCCCCGTTTCTGCTTCGTCTCCCAGTTCGTAATCACCGCGTTGCCGTTCATTTCCGAGCCCGTCGCCGCGAGCGTTAGCACGGTTCCAAGCGGCAGTGCGTCCCGAATGACCGCTTTGCGGATCGTAAAATCCCATACGTCGCCGTCGTACACGGCGCCCGCCGCGATCGCCTTCGAAGCGTCCAGCACGCTTCCGCCCCCGACCGCAAGGATGAAGTCGATTCCCTCCGCGCGGCAGATGTCGATGCCCTTATTCACCGTGGAGAGTCGCGGGTTCGGCTCGACTCCGGAAAGCTCGTGAACCGTCGCCCCGATGTCTCCAAGCTGGAACATCACATCGTCGTACAGCCCGGTTTTCTTGATGCTTCCTCCGCCGTATACGAGCAAGATCCGCTTTCCGTAGGGTTCGATCAATTCGCCCAACTGTCCAACCTTGTCCGCTCCGAAGACCAGCTTGGTCGGGTTATACCATTCAAATGCGTTCATGCTTCGTATTCCCTCCTAGGTAAGGTATTCTAATGCATTGCCCCCAGTGTACCATTGAATGATGAAACGCGCACATTTTTCCCCAAGTACCGGTGGCAAAACCATAGAATGATGAAAACTCGCACATTCCCCCCCCAAGTACTGGCGGCAAATTGTGAACGGGCGGGCAAATATGGTATTGTTTCGTTGTTCGACATTACCTTGCAGGATCGGAAGGCGGATGAACCGTGGGCGATATTGAAACGCTGCATCGAAGAAACAAACTTCTCGTCAACATTATTTGGGGAATGCTCGCTTTGGGAATCGTCGTGGATTTCCTGACCGAAGCGCCGCTTAGCTCCATCACGGTGCTTGCGATCGTCGGCACCATCGCGGGCGGAACGGCTACTTTGCTGACTTACAAGCGTTGGTGGCCCTCGTACATCATGTATCTGATCTCCGCTATTATCTCGGTTCTTACCGTACTGCTCATTTTGACCGGCCCCATAATTACGACTTATTTTCTTGTCTACGTGAATCTGGCGATCATGAGTCTGTACAGCAGTTCCCGGGCTATCGCATTCTCCGCCCTTTCGGGAATCGCCCTCACGATCTATTGTTTCCTTAGTCCTTTCAAGGACGAGATGTTCGGCAACAACGATCCCATCACGATCATGCTCTATTTTCTGCTCATCGCCGTTCCCTTGTACGTAACCGCGAAGTTCAGCGAACGCGTGCAAGCCGCGGCTTCAGTTCAGCGCGAACAAGCGGTGGAGGAACGAAACCGCGCGCAGCGGGTCATTGACCAGGTCGCGGAATCGCTTGCCGATCTGAACGACTTCAGCTCGAATCTGAAGAACAACATCACGTCGACCCATACGATCTCCAAAGAGGTGACTTCCGCTTTCTCCGAAGTCGCGTCCAGCATCGAAAGCCAGACCTCCGGCGTCGCCGACATCAGCGAATCGATTCGACTGATCGGCCAGGAGATCGCGTCTCTCGCCGCCCACGCGACGGAAATGAAAAATCGGTCCGAAAATTCCGCGCGTTATACGAGTATCGGCAACGCCGAAGCGGATACGCTCGAGTCGCAAATGAAGCAGGTTCACGAGACGATCGACGAGTCGGCCGCCCTGATGCAGCAGCTCAACGAACAGAACAAGCAGATCGGAGACATCCTCTCGACGATCAAGAGCATTTCCAACCAAACGAACCTGCTCGCTCTTAACGCGGCGATCGAGGCCGCCCGGGCGGGCGA
>JAEZZE010000402.1 GCA_023418755.1 Bacillota bacterium
GGAGCGGATACATCGCCATCATGCTCGTGCCGGATACCGTCTCCGGACGTTTGGCCCAGATGCCGACCAACGCAAAAATCCAACTGACGCAATAAGCGAAAAAGAGGGCATAGAGTAACGCGGATGCGACGCCGGAGATGCCGGCTTCCGGCCGGAAGCCGAGCGTCGTTCCCGTCGCCAGGACGGCGAGCAAGGCGGCCAGGTAACGCAAGCCGTCCGCCGCGACGGAGCCTAGAATGGCGGCGGGCTGCCAGAACGGCATCGTGCGAAACCGATGGTAGACGCCCTTGGCGATATCCGAGCACAGCGTCGTGCCGCTGTACACCGTCAACGGAATAACCGTCAGCATAAGGATGCCCGGCAGCAAGTAATGGATATAGGCCTGAACGGAACCGGTCATCGCGCCGCCGAACAGAAAGGCGAAGATAAGCAGCATAACGATCGGCGACAACACCGCTTCGACGGCGATTCCGAAGCCGTTGTTTCCCATATGATGCAGCGTTCGCCGCGCGAACAGAGCAGTCGCGGCCAGCCGGCCCGGTCTTTGCGGCGGCTTCCGCGCTTCCGCGGACGGAGATAGGTTCATAAGTCCGCCTCCTTGCCGCGAGCGGCGGTCAGGGCGAAGTAGACGTCGTCGAGGCTCGGCTCCCCCAGGGCGAAATCGCCGATCTTTACCGAGCGTCCCAGCAAGGTAGCGATGACGGAATGGGCCAAGGTTGCTTCCGGTACGGACAATTTCACGATCGTCCCGTCACCGGCCGGCTGGCCAATCAGTCCGTGCTCGGCGGCGAGCAGACGGCAAACGGCGGAAGGATCTTCTTCGGAAGCAAGCCGAATCGTCAGCGTTTTGCCGCCGATCGACGACTTCAATCGCTCCGGCGTATCGACGGCGACGATGCGGCCGTCGGCAATGAACCCGATCCGGTCGGCCAACCGATCGGCTTCTTCCAAATACTGCGTGGTCAGCAACACGGTCGTCCCCTGCTTAGCCAGCCGACGAACCGCGTCCCACAGCTCGTGCCGGCTTTGCGGGTCCAGTCCGACGGTCGGCTCGTCCAGAAACAGCGCTTCGGGCCGCGAGAGAATGCCGGCGGCCAGATCCAGGCGGCGCCTCATGCCGCCGGAATACGTGCCGACTGTCCGATCCGCCGCTTCCTCGAGACCGAACTCCGCGAGCAATTCCGCGGCGGCCATCCGGGCCGTCCTGCGCGAGCAGCCGTAAAGACCGGCAAATAGCGTCAAATTTTGCCTTCCCGTCAACGCTTCGTCGAGCGCCGCGAATTGGCCGGTGACGCTGATACGCCCGCGCACCTCGTCTGGGCATTCCGCGACGTCCCAGCCGCAGACGCGCGCCGTGCCGGAGTCCGGACGAAGCAGCGTCGTCAACATATGGATCGTCGTCGTTTTCCCGGCTCCGTTCGGACCGAGGAGCGCGAACAGCTCCCCTCGCCGGATCGATAGATTCACGCCGCGAACCGCTTCATGCCCCCGGAACGATTTGCGCAAATCTTGCGCCTCTATGGCGATCGCCATTTCCGGTCCCCCTTTCTTCTTGAACAACCTCGTTACAGAAACTCCTGTTTATGCTCGGCCGCCCATTCGGCGAACGTGCGGGCCGGTCTTCCGAGCACCCGTTCGACCGTCGGCAGCACGGTGTAGCCCGCTTCCGGCGGATTCATCGCCATCTGCATGAAAAATTCCGCGCTTTCGTCGTCGTATCCGTCCTTGCGCCATTGCTCCTTAGCCTCTTCCTCGGTCAGTTCGATAAGAGGAATGGGCTTCCCGAGGGCGACCGAGATCGCTTCGACGGACTGTCTGCGCGTAATCGCTTCCGGCCCGGTAAGCAAGTAGCTTTGCCCGTGATGTCCATCCTCAAGCAGGGCCGCGACGGCGACGGCGGCAATGTCTCCTTCGTGCACCTTAGCGCTAAGAGCGGCCCCGTGAAACTCCCGAACGACGCCTTCCTTGCGAATCGTTTCCTTCCAGTCGTCCAGCGCGTTTGCCATAAATTCGGCCGGCTTGACCAGCGTCCACTGCATGCAGCTTGCCCGCAGCGCCTCCTCGGCCGGGCCTTCCTCATAGCCGACCAGCACGACGACGCGCTTCACTCCCGCCTGTTCCGCAAGCTTTACGACTTCCGGATCCGTCTGAAGATCGGCGCCCGGCTCGTCGCTGGAAACGATTAGAAACATCGCTTCCGCGCCCTGGAGCGCTTCCCGAAGAGACTCCGGCTTCATCAGGTCTCCGCCGACGACCGGCACGCCTTCGGGCAGCTTGGCCCTGGCTTCCTCCGGCTTGCGGGACAACGCCCGCACGGCTGCTCCGCGTCGGACCAACAACTCCGTCACGCGGCGGCCGACGGTTCCCGTCGCTCCCGTAATCAAAATGGTCATGCTACATCTCTCCTCGTGTGGTTTGGTGATGATGGCGGATGGCTTCGAGATGGGCGACGACCTCGTCCCTGAGTTCGTCCGGCGATAAGATTTCCACCTTCGTCCCGTAGCTGGCGATGACGGAGAGGGCGTATTCATGGGAGTAAAAGGTCGTACGCACGTCTACGCGGTCGCCCCGGTAGGCGCATTCGCCGGGAAACTGCTCGAGCGCCCGCACGGATACCGACTTGTCGAAACGCAGATGCGCCTGCACGCCGGCCGAATGTTCTCGTTCCGGCACCTCGGTAAATCTTCGCGGGGCGAACGCCGTCTCCGTCACGAGAAGACGTTCGATGCGCGAAACGCGGAAATACCGCTTCGCTTGGCGCTTACGGCAATAAGCCTCCAAATACCAGACGCCTTTCTCCCAGAGCAGATTAAGCGGTTCCGCGCTGCGTTCGGAGCGGGTGCCGGAAGCGCTCGCGTACGCAAGCTCAACGACCCGCGACCGCCGTATCGCCTGAATCAGACGATGAACGATGTCCCGGTCGCGTTCCGTCGTACTCATATCGAGAACGACGGCTTGTCCCGGCTCCTCATCGGAACCCAGCGCCGGATGCAGGCTGGCCAGCTTCCGCATCGCCGGGGCTACGGCGCCGCCCATCGCTCCCTGCATCGCCTTCAATAACGCGTAGATCATCGACAAGTCTTCCACGGTGAAGTGCTGACGGGTCAGGAAAAATCCGTCCATCAGCTCGAACCCGCCGTCCGCGCCGGTGAACGACGCAACCGGGATGCCGGCTTGATCGATCAGTTCGACGTCGCGGTAGACGGTTCGCACCGACACTTCGAATTTGGCGGACAGCTCCGAGGCGGTCACCCTTCGCTTGGCCATCAGTTCCAGCGCGATTCCGAGCAAACGATTCAATCTCATGCCAACGCCACCTTTGCGAATGACCCCGCCGGGATCATCTGATTGAGATCATAATACACCAATCCTGACAACATGGTTGTCAGGATTAAAAAACGATCGGTTTTTTTCTTGAAGGCAGCTCGGCACCGTACGAAGGCTGGTTTACGCCGGCGGACAAGTGCATATACTGGAAGGGAATGCCCGTCCTGCGGATGCGGCCGCTAAAGGGGGAGTGCGGAAATGGAGACGTTCGCGAAAAGCCGCTTATTCCGCGCGCTCGTGTACGCGATCCTCCTGCTGGTCGTCCTGTTCCTGATCGTCCTCGTACGTCCGATGCTGATGTCGGTATACGGCTTTCTCAAGGCGGTGCTGGCTCCTTTTCTCGTGGCGATGATTATTTCCTACACGCTTAATCCGATCGTCAATATGCTGCACGACCGCAAAGTTCCGCGCACGGCCGCGGTGCTGCTCATCTACGCCGTCTTTCTTTCGGTATCCGTGGTTATTCTGATGAACGTCATCCCGATGTTCATGAACCAGGTGGAAGAGTTAAACGAGCATATGCCCGAGCTGACGACGAGAGCGCAGGGGCTCGTCGACCGCTTCAATAACAACAACGCGCTGCCGGATGCCGTCAGGGACGGCATCGACCGGTCGATCGGCACGCTGGAGAAGCGGATCGAACAGTGGATCGCGAATTTTCTCGACAATATCGATTCCGTCGTCAACGCGCTGTTTATCGTCATGATCATTCCTTTTCTCGCCTTTTACATGATGAAGGATTTGGACGTATTCGAGCGCGCGGCTTTGCAGTACGTACCCCGGGCGAGGCGCAAGCACGCGGTGCGCCTGTTGAAGGACATCGACGCCGCCTTAGGAAGCTACATCCGCGGCCAACTGATCGTATCCGTCTGCGTCGGGGTGCTTGCTTACATCGGCTATTTGATTATCGGCATGCCTTATCCTCTGCTCATGGCCGGATTCGTCTCGCTGTTCGATATTATTCCGTACTTGGGACCGTTTTTCGGAGCGCTTCCCGCGCTCGTCATGGCCACGACGGTATCGTGGAAAATGGTGCTGATGGTGATTGTCGTCAACATGATCTGCCAAAATCTCGAGAGCAACGTCATCAGTCCGCAAGTCGTCGGAAAATCGATGAAAATGCACCCGCTGACGATCATCCTCGTGCTGTTGATCGGAGGAGAGCTGGCGGGCATCGTGGGGATGATCCTGGCCGTTCCGTTCTACGCGGCGATGAAAGTGGTCGTTCAGCACGTGGCGGCGTATTATATTCACCGAAAAACCGTTTGACAGCTCCGAACGGGGTTGTCTATAATTTGATATGGCGTAATCCCATACATCGCAACACGTTGAAGAAGCATAAGTACCTCGCAGTCCGCATCGCCAGAGAGAAGATTTCTTGCCCGGGAGAAGTCGGCCAGACCGACGAAGGGCATGGCTGGGAAAATCTTCGTTGCGAAGGGCGCGGGAAGCTCGCTTCCGAGTGCGGATGCAAATCCGCCGGCCCGGGCCGTTATCCCGTCAGAGGAGATCGCTTTCGAGGAAGCGATAACCAGGGTGGTACCGCGAAGCTATTCGTCCCTGATTTTGGGGGCGTTTTTTTATTTTTCGAGAGAGCCGAGGAGGAATACCGAAACATGAAACCGATGAAAGCAGCGGAAATCCGCAGCAAGTGGCTTGACTTCTTCGCCAGCAAGGGCCATAAGATCGAACCGAGTTCGCCGCTCGTTCCCCATAACGATCCGTCTTTGCTCTGGATCAATGCCGGCATGGCGCCGCTTAAGGCGTACTTCGACGGACGGGTCATCCCGGAAAATCCGCGCATCGCCAATTCGCAGAAATGCATCCGCACGAACGATATCGAGAACGTGGGCAAGACGCGCAGGCACCATACGTTTTTCGAAATGCTCGGCAACTTCTCCATCGGCGACTACTTCAAGGAAGAAGCGATCTCCTGGGCATGGGAGTTTCTGACGGGCCCGGAATGGATCGGCTTCGATCCGGAGAAGCTGTCCGTCACCGTCTATCCGGAGGACGAGGAAGCTTACCGCTATTGGAACGAGAAAGTCGGCCTTCCGGCGGAGCGGATCGTCAAGCTGGAGGACAACTTCTGGGACATCGGCGAAGGCCCGTGCGGCCCTTGTACCGAAATTTTCTACGATCGCGGCGACAAGTACGGCGATCTATCCGATCCCGAGTGCACGCCGGGGGGCGAGAACGAGCGCTTCCTCGAGGTATGGAACCTCGTGTTCTCGCAATTCAATCACAACAAGGACGGCAGCTATACCCCGCTGCCGAACAAAAATATCGATACCGGGGCCGGTCTGGAGCGTTTCGCTTCGATTCTTCAGGACGTGGATTCGAATTTCGACACCGACCTGTTCATGCCGATCATCGAACGGACGAGCGAGATTTCGGGCGTGAGCTACAAAACGAACGATGAGCACGACGTCGCGCTGAAGGTGATAGCCGACCATATCCGTACCGTGGCTTTCTCCGTGGGAGACGGCGTGCTGCCGTCGAACGAAGGACGCGGATACATCATTCGCCGCCTGCTGCGCCGCGCCGTCCGTTACGGCAAGGTGCTCGGCATCGACCGTCCGTTTCTGTGGGAGTTGACGCCGACCGTAGGCGAGATCATGGGCGTCTACTACCCGGAAGTGCTGGAGAAGCGCGAATTTATCGAGAAGATCATCCGCACCGAAGAAGAGCGGTTCCACGAGACGCTGTCCGACGGCCTTGCGATTCTCTCCGACCTGTGCGCCCAGGCGCGCGCGGAAGGGCGATCGGAAATTACCGGCCCGGATGCGTTTAAGCTGTACGATACGTACGGCTTCCCGTTCGATCTGACGGAGGACTACGCTACGGAGCAAGGAATGACCGTCGACCGCGAAGGCTTCGACAAGTCGATGCAGGAGCAGCGGGAACGCGCTAGGGCGGCCCGTCAGGAGACGGACAGCATGAAGGTCCAGGGCGGACCGCTGGCCGATTATACGGACAAGAGCGAGTTTATCGGCTACGATAATTTGTCCGCGGAAGTCCGCGTGCAGGCGATCGTGGCGGAGGGCGGATTCGTCGACGTCGCCGGCGTCGACCAGAAGGTGCTGGTCGTGCTCGACCGTACGCCGTTCTATGCCGAGAGCGGCGGCCAGGTCAGCGACCGCGGCGTGCTGTTCGGCAGCGGCGTCAACGCCGAAGTGACCGGACTGAGCAAGGCGCCTCATGGCCAGCCGGTGCATCAAGTCGTCGTGACCCACGGGTTCCTCAAAGCGGGCGATACGCTCACGGCGTCGGTCAACGCTTCGGAGCGCGGGGATACGATCCGCAACCACACGGCGACGCACTTGCTGCACAGGGCGCTCAAGGACGTGCTCGGCGAGCATGTCAATCAAGCGGGTTCGCTGGTCGAACCCGAACGGCTGCGCTTCGACTTCTCGCATTTCGGCGCGATAACCGCAGAGGAGCTGGCGGAGATCGAGCGTCGCGTCAACGAGCAGATTTGGAACGGAACGGAGCTGGACATCAGCCTGAAGCCGATCGCCGAAGCGAAGGCGATGGGCGCGATGGCGCTGTTCGGCGAGAAATACGGCGACATCGTCCGCGTCGTCCGCGTCGGCGATTACAGCCTGGAGCTGTGCGGCGGCTGCCACGTCCGCAATACGTCGCAGATCGGGCTGTTCAAGCTCGTCGGCGAAGGCGGCATCGGCTCCGGCGTGCGCCGGATCGAAGCGGTGACGGGACGGCATGCCTACGCTTATCTCGACGGCCAACTCGGCCTGCTGAAGGACGCGGCCGCCTTGCTGAAGAGCGGCGTCGCGGACGTGCCGCGCCGCGTAGAATCGCTGCAAGGCGAGCTGCGCCAGGCGCAGCGCGACATCGAATCGCTGCAAGGCAAGCTTAGCCGTTTGGAAGCGGCGGAGCTGGTCTCCGCTGCCAAACAGGTCGGCGGCGTCACCCTGCTCGCCGCTCAAGTGAACGCCGGCGGCATGGACGCGCTCCGCGGCGTGGCGGACGAGCTGAAGCTGAAGCTGGGCTCCGCGGTGCTCGTGCTCGGGGCCGCGGAAGGCGAAAAGGTGAATCTGGTCGTGGCGGTTACGCCGGATTTGGTGAAGCAAGGCTTCCATGCCGGCAAGCTGATCAAGGACATCGCGGCGATCTGCGGAGGCGGAGGCGGAGGCAAGCCCGAGCTGGCCCAAGCCGGCGGCAAGGATCCTTCAAAGCTGGCCGAAGCGCTGAAGGCGGCCGAAAGCCTTGTCCTATCCCGGAATTCGTAGCCACTAATTTCCTGTCGAACCGAGAATGTGTTATGATGAAGGTATGGGTTTGGAGTCAGTTACTGAAAGCGAGGTGCTGGAGATGAGCACGTCGGATAAAAACCATTTCGATCAAACCGTCAAATTCGATGTCGTGGCCGATCCGCACGAAGTATCGTCGCGCGATATCCTGTTCAAGGTTCACGACGCGCTGGTGGAGAAAGAGTACAATCCGATCAACCAGATCGTCGGTTACCTGCTGTCCGGAGATCCCGCCTTTATCCCGAGGCATAACAACGCGCGCAGCCTGATTCGCAAGAAGGAGCGCGACGAATTGATCGAAGAGCTCGTGCGCTTCTATCTTCAGCAGAACCGTTGACGATGAGGACGATGGGGCTGGACTACGGCGAAAGACGGATCGGCGTGGCGATGAGCGATCTGTTCGGCTGGACCGCGCAGGGGCTGGAAGTGATCGACCGCAAAGCCGTCGCCGATCCGGAGGCGCGCATCGCGGAGCTGATCGGGCAGTACGAGGTGGGCGCGGTCGTCGTCGGCTTGCCCAAGAACATGAACGGAACGATCGGGCCGAGTGGAGAAAATTGCATCGCATTCGCGGAACGCCTTCGGCAAAAGCTAGAAATGCCGGTCGAACTATGGGATGAAAGGCTGACGACGGTATCCGCGGAGCGGACGCTGCTCGAGGCCGACGTAAGCCGGAGCAAACGCAAACAAGTCATCGACAAGATGGCGGCGGCGATCTTGCTGCAGAGCTATCTGGATTCGGTATCGAAAAGAAACGAGGGGATCGCCCATGACGGAATTAAACCATAACGAAGAAGAGGCGGAATTGATCTACATTACGGACGACGAAGGCAACGACGAGCCCTTCGAAGTCGTCATGCGCTTCGAGCTCGACGACGGCACGAACCGCAAATACATGATGGTCGTGCCGGCCGACGAGGAAAGCGACGAGGAGCAGGAAGTGTTCGCTTTCCGCTACGACGAGGATAACGAAGGCGAAATCAAGCTGTACCCGATCGAGGATCCCGCGGAATGGGATATGGTCGAGGAGACGTTCAACACGCTGATCGGGGAGTTCGGGGAAGCCGATGACTGATTCGCGCAGCGACGGGCAAGCGCCGGCACAGTTGCGCAGCCGTTACGGGGACAGAGTCGAGCTGCGGTCCGAGGGCGGAGAGACGCTGGTCTACCGCATCTCGGCCGAGCTGATCGTGAACGGCAACCGATACGCGGTGCTGCAGACGGAAGAGATGCTGCAGGACGACGAGATCGAGGTTTTCAAAGTGCTCGGGGACGCGAACGGCGAAGCCGAGCTCGAATCCGTAGCGGACGAAGAGGAATGGGAGCTTGTCGCCGAAGCCTTCGACGATATGCAGTTCGGCAGCGACGAACGGCCGTGAAATTATCGATCGAAGAGCGGGCGACCGCTCTTTTTCTCGGCGATTCAGATTGTAGGTCATCCGCAATCCTTCTCTGAATCGTCTTCGACAAAAACGCGTTTCTCCGTCCCAAGGATGCCGAAGGCGTTTTTGCTTGGCGACGACAGGTTTGTTGGAGGGGAAGATTAGCTTGAATAGAGACGACGAAACGAACACGGGATGGAGATCCATATACGGAGACGGCAAGACGGACGAGACGAACAGACCGGCGGGCAGGCGGGAGACGGCCGCGGCGACGGAGAGCGGCAGACTGCCCGAATTGTCTCGCACGGCTTTTTCGCGTGACGAGGGACCCGGCAGGGCAACCGAGCCGGACGAGCGGCCTTCGGCCTCCCGGACTTCCCGGCAAGAGCCGAATGCGAGAACGACGTCGGTTCCGGCCGTGCGGCGGCGTAAACCTAGGGTGCTGCTTTGGTCCTTCCTGATCGCCTTGAGTCTCGTATTGGCCGCCGCGGGCGGGACTTTGTTCTATGTTTGGAACGGCTTAAGGCCGGCTCCCGCGGCGTCCGCGCCCGTGAAGGTCACGATCACCTCCGGCATGCGCGCCCAGAAGGTCGCCGAAATGCTGGAGGAGCAAGGACTTATACGTAACGCCTTTCTTTTCGGAAGCTGGTTGAAGATGGAAGGAGAAGGTTCCCGGTTTCAAGCGGGGGAATACGAGCTGACGCCCGGCATGAGCCGCGAGGAGATCGTAGCCAAGCTGAACAAAGGGGATACGGTCGCGGCGGAGACGGTCAAATTCACGATTCCCGAGGGCTTCACCGTGCCGCAGATCGCCGAACGGCTCGCGGAAAAAGCGGGCGTGGACAAAGAGAAGTTCCTGGAAACGGCGAACAAACCGGAGTTGTGGACCGGGTCCATCTGGACGAAAGGGCTGCCGGCGGACAACGGCCTTCGCTACCCTTTGGAAGGCTATCTGTTCCCCGAAACCTACGAGATGAAGGCGGGAAGCACGGAGACGGAAATCTTGAACCGAATGCTGGCGGAGCTGGACCGCAAGCTCGACCAACTGCCGGACGACTGGCTCGGCACTTTGGAGGAGCGCGGGCTGACCGTGCATCAACTGCTGACGATCGCCTCTTTGGTGGAACGGGAAGTCGTCGCCGACGAGGAGCGGGCGATCGTCGCCAGCGTCATTCAGAACCGTCTGAAGAAGAAAATGCCGCTGCAGATCGACGCGACGATCCAATATTTGCTCGACAAGCAAAAGGAACGGCTACTCGAAGCGGATTTGAAGGTGGACAGTCCGTACAACACGTATTTGAAACAAGGACTCCCGCCGGGACCGATCGCGACTCCGAGCCTGAAGTCGATCGAAGCCGCCCTTTATCCGGATCAAACCGACTATTTGTACTACGTCACGAAGAAGGACGGGACGAATACCCATCTCTTCGCGGAAACCTATAATCAACATCAGAAAAACATCAAGCTCAGCGAGAAAAACGTCGCTCCATAACCTTCGCGTTCCCACGAACGCGCGCCGACCCGGCGAGCGGTCCGAAACCTATCGGAGCAGCTCGCCGGGTCGAAGATTTCCCGGAGGTGCATTTCCATTACGACAGCCATTCCCGAACTGCTCGTATCCGCCGGTTCCATCGGCCAGATAGAGCGCTATATCCGAGCCGGAGCGACTGCGATTCTGATCGGCGAGTCCCGGTTCGGCATGAGACAGCCGGGGGACATCGGGCAGGAGGCTTTGCAGGAAGCGGCGGCGGCGGCCCGCCGGCTCGGCGCCAAAGTATACGTGAACATGAACAAGCTGTTCCGCAACCGCGAGCTGGAAGGGCTGCCCGATTATTTGCGCGCGGTCCGCGCGGCCGAAGCGGATGCCGTCGTCTTCGGCGATCCCGCCGTATGGATGAACGTTCGTCAGCACGCTCCCGATCTGGCGCTCTTCTGGAACGCCGAGATGACCGGGACGAATTCGTCTTCCGCTTCCTATTGGGGAAGGCGCGGAGCCTCGCGGGCCGTCGTCGCCCGCGAGCTGAACGAAGACGAGATCTCCGATCTGAAAGCCAAGGCGAATATGCAGATCCAGGTTCAGGTTCATGGAATGACGAACATCTATCATTCCCATCGCAATCTTCTGGAGAGCTACTTGCAGCATCTTGGCCGCGAGGCTACGCTCATTCGCAAAGGGCCGGACAAAGGGCTGTTTCTCGTCGAGGCGGAGCGGCCGGACGAGAGGTTCCCCGTATACGAGGACGACAATGGGACCCATGTGATGAGTCCCGACGACATTTGCCTGCTCGAGGCGCTGCCCGAGCTCATCCGGGCGGGCGTCGACAGCTTCTATATCGAGACGCTGCTTAAGAGCGAGGAATATAACGAAACGGTGCTGAGAAGCTACCGGGAGGCGCTCGATCGCTGGCGGGACGATCCCGAGGGCTATGCGCTGGACGAGCGGGCGCTGGACGACATTCGGCAGCTGCAGAGCCCGGACAGGGAACTGGGCTTCGGATTTTTGTACAAGGAACAGGTGTATTAATCTCGGTCAGGAGGGAGTTAGATGAGTCACGTCGCAGCGCGCGTTAAGCCGCGTTACTCGGGGAAGAGGACGCGTCTGGACAAGCCCGAGCTGCTGGCTCCGGCCGGCAGCCTGGAGAAATTGAAGTTCGCCGTCCATTACGGGGCGGACGCCGTCTATATCGGGGGTCAGAAATACGGCCTTCGGTCCAACGCCGACAATTTCAGCATCGAGGAGATGCGCGAAGGCGTCGAATTCGCCGCCGGTTACGGAGCCAAAGTATTCGTGGCGACGAATATTTATGCCCATCAGGAGGATTTGGACGGGGTGGCCGATTATTTGCGGCAGCTCGAGAACGCGGGAATCGCCGCCATTATCGCCGCGGACCCCGCCATTGTGGAAACCGCGCAAAAGGTCGCGCCCAAGCTGGAGGTTCATCTGAGCACGCAGCAATCGACGATGAACTGGCAAGCGGTGCAATTTTGGAAAGAAGAAGGACTGCCGCGCGTCGTGCTCGCCAGAGAGACGACGATGGACGAGATCGCGGAGATGAAGATCAGGGTCGACATCGAGCTGGAGGTGTTCGTCCACGGCGCGATGTGTTCCTCCGTGTCGGGGCGCTGCGTGCTGTCCAACCATTTTACCGACCGGGATTCGAACCGAGGCGGCTGCTGCCAGTCGTGCCGCTGGAAATACGACCTGCACGCGGACGAGCAAGCGATTATGGAACCGGGAGAGAACCCGTTTACGATGGGCTCCAAGGATCTTTGCATGATCCGGCATATTCCCGATCTGATCGACGCCGGGGTCGACAGCTTCAAGATCGAAGGACGGATGAAGAGCATCCATTACGTCGCGTCCGTCGTGAACGCGTATCGGCAAGCGATCGACGCGTATATGGCCGATCCCGAGCATTACGAACTTCGCCCCGAATGGGTCGAAGAAATCGGCAAGGCGGCGAACCGGCCGCTGAACACCGGTTTTTTCTATTCGACGCCGGGAGCGGAGGAGCACATCTACGAGCCGGAGGAGAAGCCGGCGCCATACGATTTCGCCGCGGTCGTGACCGATTACGACGAAGCCTCCGGCATCGCCGTCGTGCAGCAGCGGAGCCCGTTCCGTCCGGGAATGGAGGTTGAATTTTTCGGTCCCGGGGGCCGGAGGTTCGTCCAACGTTTGGGCGAGTTTACGGACGAACACGGAAATCCCTTATCCGTCGCCCGACATCCTCTGCAGAAAATCCGCATTAAAACCGATAGTTCTGTAGTCCCGTTAGATATTATGCGCAAGAGACTATAGCGTTAACTCCGAGTAATAAATTTTTTGAGATTGTAAAAGAAATAAGAGGAAATAGAAATAGACTTGTCGAATTTGTCACACAAAGGTAAACTTAGCCACCCAAGCGGCCGATAAATACTTTGTTGTGTTCAGGCAGGTCTATTTTTTGTGCCGCCAGTCAGTCGTCACTACATAGTTGGAGGGTAATAACAGATGAAACAATCGTGGCGTGAGAAAGTGGGATCTATGGATTGGAAGAAAGCTTCCAAATCCGTAAGCGGTTTATCCAAAAAGGTTGGCGGGCAACTGAAAGAAAAGAGATTCGAAAATCCGATTCGTTCCGTCGGAATGAAGCTGTTTTTGCTTATATTTTGCAGCATTCTGGCTTGCGTCCTGATTCTGGGATGGTTTTCTTATTCCAAATCGAGTTCGATCATTCAGCAGAAAGTCGCGGACTCGAGCAGCCAAACCGCCGTGCAGACGGCCGGCAAGATCGCGCTTATGCTCGGAGGCTACGAACGTCAATCGCTGCAATTCATTACCGATTCGACGTTTATTAACTTGCTGGGCACTTTGGCGGTCACGAAGGACGATTATGAAACGTTCGATACGGCGCGTCAA
>JAEZZE010000410.1 GCA_023418755.1 Bacillota bacterium
CGGCGTAAGCTTCCGGATTGTCTTCGTCGGCCTTTAGCTTAAACGAAAATTGATGGGCGGAGTAAGCGAAATGGAGCGGTTCCGGAGGCAGGTCAGGCAAAACTTCCGCATCTGCCGGATCCGGAGACGGCGGCAGCACTTTCGCGATTCTCGTCTTTGCCGCCGCCAATGCGATAGGGGGCGACGAACGGGAGCTTACTCTGCTTATACCGGCGCTGTTTGCCCTTGAATCGCTTCCGAAGGCGCTCTTTGCATTCGAACTGCCTTCGGAACTGCCGTTGACGCTATCCGCATTCAAGTTACCGCCGTCGCCGTCGTTCGAGCCCTTCGCATTCGAGCCGCCATCGGCGCCATGATTCGCGTCCTTCGCATCCGGGCTGCCATCGGCGTCGTCGTTCGAGCCCTCCGCATCCGAGCCGGAATCGCCGCCGTTTGCCTCGCCGCCGCTGCCCGTCCCCGCGCCGCTTGCGCCGTCCGCGGCCGATTCGCCGCCGGTTCCCGGTCCGGCTCCAGCGTTCGCGTTCTGCGATCCGCTCGCATTCTCAGCGTCCGCGCTGCCCGCGCCCGAGCCATCGGCAGCAGATTTGCCGGAGCCCGAGCCCCCGCCGTCATCGCCGCTTCCGCTCTCTCCCTCCAAAGGAGAGTCTATCGGAGAATCCTCTTCCCCGATCGGTTCAAGCACCTCGGGAAGCGCCTCGGCCTCGTCCGCAGGAGGAGCGTCCGGCGGTCCCAGCAGTTCTTGGAGCTTCGGCAGCGAGACGCCGAGAAAGCCTTGGACGTAGATTTCCCCGCCCCGGAAATAGCCGGTGTAGACGGCCGCGCCGTCCGCGTCGAGCAGCGTCCCGACGCCTTCGTACTTGTCGCCCTTGAACTTGCCGGCGTACAGCGCGATGCCGTCCTGCCCGAACGCTTTGCCGTCCCCGTCGCGATGGCCTCCTACGAAACCGCCCTCGTACAGGACGATGCCTTGCTCGTTC
Organism: Bacillota bacterium; assembly: GCA_023418755.1. Lineage (GTDB taxonomy): Bacteria > Bacillota > Bacilli > Paenibacillales > Paenibacillaceae > Cohnella. Next base: position 978 of record JAEZZE010000410.1, read on the forward strand.
AACAGCTTGCCCGCGCCGTGGTACTTGCCGAGCAGGAACGCGCCATCGTACTTGGCGACGCCGGAGGGGAAATACTCCTTGCCGGCACCGGACAGGACGCCCGCCAAAAACTGGCCCTCGTAATGCAAGGTTCCGTCGGCGCGATACAGCTTGCCCGCGCCCTCGTACTTGCCGGCGTTAAACGCGCCCTCGTAGACGAGCGTCCCGCTCTCGTCGTAGAGCTTGCCCGCGCCCTGATACTCGCCGCCCGCGAACGCCCCCGCATACAGCGGCAGGTCGGGCGCGGTAAACAGCGTGCCTTTGCCCTCGTACTTGCCGGCGGCGAAGCCGCCTTCATACCGGACCGAGCCGTCCGGCTTGAACAGCGTGCCCTTACCCTCGTAGAGATCGGCCGAGAATTGCCCGCGGTAAAGGAGAGTCCCGTTCGAGTCGTACAGCTCGCCCTTCCCCGACTTCAACCCCTGACTGAAGTCTCCGATGTAGAGCAGCGTGCCGTCCGGAGCGAACAGCTTGCCCGCGCCGGAGAACTGGCCGTTATCGAGCGGACCCTGGTACACCAGCTTGCCGTTCTCGTCGACGATTTTGGCCAGACCGCTAAAGCCTCGCGCCATCGCGGCCGACGCTTCGATCTTAGGCGTTCTCGCAAACCACTTGTCCACGAACTTGGGCGGCTTGATGAAGCCGAAGTAGACGATGACGAGCGTCAGCAGAACGAGGATGACGAACAGCTTTTTGGCGATGTAGAAGGTTCCGACCTTCCAATAATTCTCCAGCGAGCGCAGCTTGCCGCCCATAATGCTCCGCATCCATTGGACCAGCCATCGAACGATCAGCTTGGGCAATTTTTTGGCGCGCTTGAGCGGCATGATAATCATTCGTTTGACCGGCTTGATGAACGGCTTCAATATCATCTCGATCATGTTACGGCACCTGTATCGTCAATTGTCCTGGATTTACGATCTGAATGACTCCGCCGAAGTTGCACATGCATTTGGAGGAATTGTTCAAGGCGGGCATGTTGGCGACGAGCACCGTCGGGGAGCCGGGCGCCCAAGGCGCGGCGACGACGGGCGTGCAGGGCATGGGGGTCAAAACTCCGAAAGCCGCGGCCGTTGCGGAAGCGACGGCGGGATTGGCCATCGAGTTGCACATCCCGAACGGCGCAATGTTGAGCATCGGCTTGTTATCCATAATGTTGGCGATCGGCATCGCGGTCGTCGTCCGGTTGACCGGAAGCACGTTGAGCATGCCGGGCGCCAATCCGAACGAGCATTGCAAAGCGGCGCCCCCGCATACGAGCTGTCCCATTGACCCATCCTCCATCGGCGTGATAACGCGAAACTTTTCTATCAATTTCCATACTACAATAATACTTGAAAAATGTCATTTTATATAGGAAAAAGGATGTAAAATGTCGATGTTTATAGTACGATGGAAATAACAGGTTAAGTGACGGTAATAGGCATCGCGCGCATGCCGGCCAAGGAGAGACGGGTTAACGATATGAAAAAATTGGCGTTATTGACGCTTGTCGTCGCATTGGCGTTGACGGGAATATCCGTTTACTGGATCCTGCAGGAGGGCGGGTTGCGGGAGGGACCTTGGTCCCGGCAGATGCCGCTCGAAAATTTGTCGAGAGCCGCGGAAGCGACCGGAGGCTCTCTCGTCGCGATCGGGCAATCGAAGCAGGAGATCGTGCGTCTCTCCCCGGCGGGCAAGCTGGAGGCGGTCGCCCGGCACGAAGGCATCGGAAGCGGCTCCCGGCAGGACTTTACGGAAGCGGCGGTCGACGGGCAAGGCCGGCCGATCGTGCTGGATACGGTGCTGGATTCCTATGGGCTGATCGTTCAGAGCGAACGCATCGTCCGTTACGACGAGAAAGGCAATTCGCCGGAAACGCTCTATGAATGGAAGGGCAACGGCACGGGCAAGAGGGTCGGCCAAATTCAAGGGCTTCAGGTAAAAGGAGACAGCCTCTATTTCTTCCTGGCCTTCGCGGAGAAGATCTCCCTGATGCAGCTTCCGCTTGGAGGCGGTCAGCCGCGGGAGGCGTTCTCGTTCGTTCTGCCCGCGGATCGGTATCTGTCCGAGATCACGGGGACGGAACCGGGACGGATCTATTACACGACAAAGCGAGGCAGCATCTTTCGCGTGGCGGAGGACGGGGCGAGCCGGAATCTGTATCCGCTCGCGAGCATGGACCGCACCCGCAAAAACTTCCCCGAGAGGCTGTCGATCGCGCCGGACGGAAGTCTCCTGTTCGTCGATCGTCTCCTGAACGCGGTAACGGTCATGCCGTCGGGAGGCGTCGGCCTGAAGGTGCTTCTCGACGGAGCGTCGATCGTGCAATCGGTTCCGGACGCGGAAAGCCATGAGATTATGGACGTCGTTCCGAGGGCGGACGGCGGATACGCCGTCGTGCTGAACGACCGCATCCTGCTCTACGACGACATGAACCGGCTGGCGGAGGTGCTCGAGCAGGCGGGATATTCCGGCGGGGTGCTTGCTTCGGGATGGCTGACATGGGGAGCGGCGGCGGCCGGCATCGCGCTGCTGATCGTCTCGCTTCGCATGGTCTACGTTCATTCGATGAACCGGCGGGTTTCCCTTTTCCTCAAGCAAGGAATCGTCATCGTTCCGATTATCGTCGTCGGCATGTTCCTGCTGTCGAATTCCATCTATAATAGCTTCTCTTCGAGAATGGAGGAGGAGATGCAGCGAGAGCTCATGCTGCTGGCACGCAACGGGCAGCAGCTGATCGACGGAGACCGTCTGGAGAAGCTGCGTTCGCCCGCGGATTACCGTAACGAGGACTACGAATTCATCCGGCGGAAGATGGACTTCCTTTTCGCGAACGAGCAGGACGTCGAGCGCCAGGGGCTGTATACCACCTTATATAAATACGACGAGGGTCAACTGTATATCATTATGGACGACGACGACGGCGTGAACATGTTCAAGCCGTTCGAGATGAACGAAGAGAACGAAGAGGTTCGCCGGAAGGGCATCATCCGGACCGGCCAATGGGAGGGCGCGGACGGCAAATGGCTGTATGCGATCGGTCCCGTCTACAACGGCAAGGAACAGGTTGTCGGCATTTACGAGACCGGGCGCGATTTGAGCGTGCTCAATCAAGCCAACCGGAAAATCTATCAAAGCATCTTGCAAAATATCGCGATCATTACCGGAGTGCTGCTGGTCGTCATTTTGGCGGGAACGTACTTCATGCTGTCGACGGTGCGCAAGCTGCGCAAAAGCGTCATGGCGATGGCGGACGGCAACTGGGACGTCGAGGTGAACGTCAAGAGCCGCGACGAGGTGGGCGATCTCGGAGAGCAGTTCAACCGCATGGCCAGATATATTCGGCAGTACGTGTCCGACATTACGAGCTTCTCCGAAGTGTCGTACCGGTTCGTGCCGCAGCAGATTTTCAAGTCGCTCGGCAAAAAAGGCATTTTGGATATTCGGCTGGGCGACCAGGTTCAGCAAGACATGTCGGTGATGGTCGTCAATTTGCGCGATTTCCGCAAGCTGTCGCAGTCGCTCACGCCGAAGGAAAATTTCAACTTCATGAACTCGTTCTTGCGCCGCTTCGGTCCGCTCGTGCGCCGGGAGGACGGGTTGATCAGCAAATATCTCGGAGCGGGCTTCATGGCGCTGTTCCCGGGTTACGCGGAGGAGGCGCTGAGGGCGGCGATCGCGATCCGCCAGGAGCTCGACGAGTACAACGCCAACCGGCGGCAGTCCGGTTACGCCCCGGTCGACATCGGCGTCGCCATCCATCGCGGGCCGCTCATGATGGGCATCATCGGCGAAGAGAGACGCTGGGAGGGCAACGTGATCTCGGACGACGTGCATTTGACCGCCACGCTGGAGAGAATGTCCGAGGAACTGGGCGCATCGGTGCTCGTCACGCGGGATTTGTTCGAGCAGCTCCGCGAACCGGAACGGTTCCGTTATCGTTCGCTCGGACGGATTACGCCGGAGGGTCAGGACCAGTCGATCGAGCTGATCGACGTGTTCGACGGAGATCCGGAGCCGGTCCGACAAGCCAAAGAGCGCACGAAGGCGCTGTTCGAGAGAGGGCTTATGCTGTGCCAGGAGGGGCGGTTCTACGACGCGCGCGAAACGTTCGTCGAGGTGATCAAGCAGAACCGGATGGACAAGGCGGCCAAGCTGTACTTCTATCTCTGCGACGAGTACTACCAGAAGGGCACGTCTTCCGGCTGGAACGGGACG
>JAEZZE010000049.1 GCA_023418755.1 Bacillota bacterium
CAACCCATACGCCAACCGATCTATTAACCAATAACCCAACCGACACGCCAACCGACACGCCAACCAATAACCCAACCGATAAGTTAACTTTGCTCTATACGAGCGACGTCCATGGCCATGTGCTGCCGCTCCGATATGCGGATAACTCGCCGGCGGAATATGGGCTGCTAAAGCTGGCTTCCATCGTGAAGCAAGCGCGCAAGGAGCGGCGCAACGTGCTATTTCTCGATAACGGCGATCTGCTGCAAGGCACGCCGTTCGCTTACTACCACGCGTGCCTGGATCGCGAGAAGCCGCATCCGATCGTGGCGGTCATGAACGCGCTGCGGCTGGACGCGTTCATTCCGGGCAACCACGAGTTCAATTACGGCTTGCCGTTCGTTGAAAGGGCCAGAGCCGAATCCGCGTACCCGTGGTTATCGGCTAATCTTCTGCGGGCCGGAACGGAGGAACCTTTTTTCGGCAACCCGTACCGCCTGGTCGAGCTGGAGAGCGGGGCGAGAATCGCGCTGCTCGGCTTGACGACGCCGTATATTCCGAATTGGGAGCAGCCGGCCAATATCGAGGGTCTGGCGTTCGAATCCGCGGTCGAAGCGGCGAAGAGATGGGTGCCGAGGCTGAAGGAAAAGGAGCGCGCGGACATCGTGGTCGTCTCGTATCACGGGGGCTTCGAACGGGAGCTGGACACGGGAGAGGAGGCCGAGGAGCAGACCGGGGAAAACGAGGGATGGCGGCTCTGCCATGAAATCGAAGGCATCGACCTGCTGCTGACCGGCCATCAACACAGACGGATCGAGGGAGCACGGATAAGCGGGACTTACGTCGTGCAGCCGGGCTACCAGGGCAGCTGTCTGGCGCAGCTCGAGCTTGGCCTTGAGCGGGACGAATCTGGTTGCTGGAGGCTGGCAGCGATCGAATCGAAGCTGCGGGAAGCAAGCGAAGGCGAAGCCGATCGGGAGCTGGAGGATCTCGTGTGCGACAACGAAGGCCGGGTACAGAGCTGGCTGGACCGGCCGCTGTGCGAGGTGCGGGGAGACATGCGGATCGTCGATCCGATGGCGGTCCGGCTGAGGGAGCATCCGCTGATCGAGTTGATTAACCGGATTCAGATGGAGGCGACCGGAGCGGATATTTCCTGTACGTCGTTATTCGACGATCAGTCTCCCGGCTTTGGACCGCGGGTGTCGATGAGAGAGGTGACGGCGAACTATCCGTTCCCGAATACGCTGAAGGTGCTTCGACTGAGCGGAAGGGATATCCGCAAAGCGCTGGAGAAGACGGCCTCGTATTTCGAGCCGGACGGACACGGCGGGATCGCGGTTTCCCCGTTGTTCCTCCATCCGAAGCCGCAGCATTACAATTACGATATGTGGGAGGGCATCGAATACGAGATCGACGTTTCCCGTCCGATCGGCAGCCGGATCAAAGGGCTTGCCCGCAACGGGCGCCCGCTGGAACCCGAAGGGGAATACGAGGTCGCGATGAATCACTATCGCGCTTCGGGGGGCGGCGATTACCGGATGTTCCGGGGGAATCCGGCCGTGCGCGAGGTAACGGTTGACATGACCGAGATCATTGCCGAATACTTAACGAAGGCTGGCGTCGTTCGCGCCCGAACGAACGGCAACTGGAAAGTCTACAACTGAGAAAGGCGGTGCCGCCGATGGCGGATACTCACGTCTATACGAAAAGAGAGGAAATCGCGAACGCGATCACGCACGGCATCGGCACGCTGCTCAGCGTCGCAGGGCTCGTGCTGCTGATCGTCTTCGCGAGTCTGGAAGGCACGGCCTGGCACGTCGTCAGCTTCACGATCTACGGCGTGACGATGCTGCTGCTGTATACGGCCTCGACGCTCGTGCATTCTTTTCCCCCGGGCAAAGTCAAAGATTTGCTCGAGACGTTCGATCATTCCTGCATCTATCTGTTCATTGCGGGGACGTATACGCCGATTTTGCTCGTCACCCTGCGAAGTCCGCTCGGCTGGTCCCTGTTCGGAGTCGTGTGGGGGCTGGCGATCGCCGGCGTCGCGTTCAAGGCCTTCTTCACTAAAAAGTTTCTGGTGCTGTCCACGCTGTTCTACGTCCTGATGGGCTGGCTCATCGTCTTCGCGTGGAAGCCGCTCAACGCGCTGCTCGTTCCCGAAGGGCTAAGACTGCTGGTCATCGGCGGGCTGCTCTATACGATCGGTTCCGTTTTCTACGTGTGGCGCGGATTTCCTTACCACCATGCCGTCTGGCATCTGTTCGTCGTCGCCGGGTCCGTATTGCATTTCTTCGCCATTTTGCTATACGTGCTGTAAGCTTATTCCTCCTGCAGAAGGCCGAGCCTCTGCGCGGCGATGACGGCCTGAGTTCGCGAGGAAACGCCGAGCTTGCCGTAGATGCGAGAGGAATACACTTTGACGGAGCCTTCCGATAGAGACATCTTTTCCGCGATCCGTTTGTTGGACTCGCCCAGGCGAATCAGGTCGAGCAGGCGGATTTCCGTGCGCGTAAGCGGCTCGATCAGGCCGGTCTGCGCCGCTGCCGCGACTTCCTCTTGCGCTCCGTCCGGAAACTGGGCAAGCAGTCCGTTCACGTAGGCCCGCGATCCCGCGTTCTCGCCGTTCGGATCTTCTTGGCCAAGACTGGCTAAATATTTGCGCAGCAGCTTCTCCGTCCGAACTCCCCCTTCCAGGAAGGTTCTAATATATCCGTTGGCTTCCCCGATAGCGACCGCTTCGCGCATAGCTTTCAAAGCCTCCGTGCGCTGGCCCATCCGGTCGTAAAGATCGGCTAGCAGCAATCCGATTTCCGCGAGCCCCATCAAGCTTCCCTCGCGGGCCGCTTGAGGCTTCATCCGTTTAAGCAGACGGAGAGCTTCGGCTTCTTTGCGCTGCGCCGACAGCAGAAGGCATAGCGTCAAATAATCGTATTCGCGATGATACGCGGGCCTGTCTTTGGCTTCGATCCGCAGCTTGGCGACTTCCTTCTTCGCCAGGTTCGGCGAGCCTTCCCTCAGAAGGAGGCGCGCTTTGGCCGAAGCCAGGTAGCCGGCCCAGATTTCGTCGGCGCGCCCGGCCACGAAAGCCGTCGCTTCGTCCAACGTCTCGCGAGCGAGATCGCGCTGGCCGGAAAACCAATACAGGTTCGCTAGGGTGATCCGGCACGGCACGAACAGTCCAGGGACGAAGTTTAGATGCGCGGCGCGTTCGATTCTTCCCAGAAGCTCCGCGCTTTCCTCGAAGCGATCCCATTCGTAGAAGCCTTCCGCCAAAGACTGCAGGACGTAGAGATTGATCAGCGAATCTCCCCAGCCGTGCCGCTCGAGCACGTCGGCAAACAGACGCCCTATTTGTTCCGTCTGTACGGAGAGCACGCCCTTCAGTCCGAAGGAGGTCCGTCTGGCGAACGGTTCCGTCAGGTTGTAATTGAAGTTGAAGAACAGAGGATTGCGCGGCAGAATCTCGTCCAGAATACCGTCCGAGAAAGCAAACCATTGCTCGAAATCGCCGAAGGTGAACAGCAGATTCGATTTGACGAACAGCAGGCCGCTCTGCAGCTGTTGGCGGGTCTCCCCGGGCTCCATGGCGCGGAGCTGCGCCTCCAGCTTCGCCAGATGGCGCCTCGCTTGCTCCCGTTGACCGGTCACGACGTACAGGAAGACGCGCAGAAGCGCCATTTCCGAAGACAGCTCCGTCTCCGGCGGAAAATCCTCGAACCACCTCAGCAAAGTCGGAAACTCGCCGCGTTTGAGCACGCTCGGCGCATGTCGGGCCAGGCAATCTTCCGCAAGCCCGTAATCTTCGGCCGCCAGGGCGTTGTCGATCGCCTCGTCCAGCCACCCGCGGGCGGCGAAGCTTCTGCACGCGGCGAGATTGGCGTTCCTCCATAGCTCCGGATCGGTTTCCTTGACGCGATTGCGCAGAAATTCCGCGAACAGATGGTGGTAGCGAAACCAGACATCGTAGTCGTCCAGAGGGACGAGGAACAGATTCCGCGTTTTGAGCCGTTCCAGCATGCTTCTTCCGTCCGAGCGTCCCGTGACGGCGTCGCACGATTTGGCGTCCAGCCGTTGCAGCGCGGACGTGGCGAACAGGAAATGCCGCATGTCCTCCGGCAGCTTGGCGACGACCTCGTGGAACAAGTAATCCGCAACATGACGATGATGTCCCATGAACCGTTCGATGAACGATTCGCGGTCCGCCGTTTCCCGCAAGGAGATCGAAGCCAGCTGCAGCCCCGTAATCCAGCCTTCCGTGCGTTCGTGCAGCTTGCGGACATGGCGCGGTTCAAGGAAGGACGAGGCTTCGCGGCAGAAGCTCTCCGATTCGTCCGCCGTGAACAGCAATTGGGAAGCGCCGATGACGGCAAGCTCGTCCCGGGCGATCCAACGGGATACGGGGAAGGGAAGCTCATTGCGGCTGGAGAGCACGAGGTGGAGTCCGATCGGCTTATGCTCGATAAAATAGGCGACGCTGTCGTGAACCCGTTGCTCCGATATCGCGTGATAATCGTCGAGAACGAGAACGGCCGGGCGGCTTAAAAACCGCAGCTGATTGATGAAGGCATCGAGAAAGGCGCTCGCCGACACGCCGGGAAACGTACGGACGAGCTGTTCGTATTCCGGCCGCCCGGCCGGAGAGACGAGGGGAGACAGCGCTTCGGCGGCATACCTCCAGAATCGGACGGGGTCGCTGTCCGATTCGTCGAGCGAGACCCAATAGGCGTCCCGTCCGGTCTGGCGGAGCCACTGGCTCAGCAGCGTTGTTTTGCCGAATCCTGGGGGAGCGCTGACCAAGGTGAGCCGCCCGCGGGCCGCTTGCTCCAGGCGTTCTATGAGTCTGCTTCGCTTGACGAGGCTTTTCCCGGCGACCGGGAGACTGGTTTTCGAATAGAGCAGCACCGATTCCGGCGATCGTGTCATGTTATCCCCGCGCTTCCTGGCGATTCTCGTTATCTATCTATTATAACCTCTAACCTTTAGGGAGATCGACCGCGACTGTACGCTTTCTAAGCATTCGTTAAGGTTCTTCCTCTAAAATGGGTTGAAATGGAGAAGGGAACGGTCTTGTCCGCGAGTTTGGCTTTGAGTTGCTCGCTAATGAAGATATTCATTGGTTCAACGGATAGAGGCGCGAAGGGGAGTGTCTAATGAGAATTTTGGTGGTGGAAGACGACCATCCGCTGCGCGAAGCGGTGGCGACGGTACTTAAAGAAGAAGCCTACCAGGTGGACGAAGCGGATAACGGGCCGGACGGCTTATATATGGCGCAGCAGCGCGTCCACGATCTGGTCGTGCTTGATCTAATGATTCCCGGCATGGACGGACTTGCGGTTCTCTCCGAGCTGAGATCTCAGGGAGCCGCGATGCCCGTGCTGCTGCTAACGGCGCGGGACGCGGTGGCCGACCGCGTCAAGGGGCTGGACTGCGGTGCCGACGACTATTTGGTTAAGCCCTTTGCGACGCCCGAGCTTCTCGCGCGCATCCGGGCGCTGCTTCGCCAGCTGTCGATGGGAGCGCCGGACGGCGAGCTGCAATACGGGCAACTGAGCCTGAGATGCCAGACCAAGGACGCTTACGCGCAAGGGAAGCCGCTGAAGCTTACGCTGAAGGAATACGAGTTGCTGGAATATTTCATGCTTGGCAGGGAGCAGATTTTGACGAAGGAGCAGCTGCTCGACCGGGTATGGGGAATCGACTCGGACGCGGGGCTGGGCGTCGTCGACGTATACGTTCACTACTTGCGGAGAAAACTCGCGCCGTCCGGACTCGACGGGTATATCCAAACCGTGCGCGGAGTCGGCTATCTGCTGAAGGAGAAGAAGCAATGATTAACCGTACCCGCACGCAGCTAACGATTCGGAACGCCGCCGTGTTGTCCGTCATTTTGATCGGTTTGAATTTGACCGTGTACATCGTGATGAAGCAGATGCTGTTCGCCCAAGTCGATCAAGCGATGAACGGCGTTAACGCCACGACGACGGTGGCCGCCGTGTCGCCTCAAATTTCCGGCATGAAGGGGCTCCCGCTGGATAGGGCCGTGACGTTCAGGGTCGCGCAGATGGACAGGCCCGTGATCCAACTGCTATGGACGGACGAGGACCGGCCGCTTCCGCTTCCAAGCAAGAACGGATTTACCGACGAGCAGTTGGAGTCGCTGAAGCCGTCGAAGCTCGACGAGCCGTATACGGTAAAGGCGGGGAATCAGTACTTTCGGGTGCTGAACGTCGGCAATAGCGGCCTGGCGGTGTCCAGCGGCACCGACGGCATGACCTATACGATCAAGACGCAGCAATTTCTCAGCAACGTATCCGCCGAAATCGGGATGCTGGACCGGCTGCGTCTCATTTTGCTGCTCGGTGGCGCAGCGGGTCTGGTCGTGGCGATCGGAGCGGGATTTTACCTGGCCAACCGCGCGCTGATCCCGATCCGCCTGTCGCTGGAGAAGCAGCAGCAATTCGTCTCGGACGCCTCTCACGAGCTGAGAACGCCGCTGTCCGTCATTCAGGCGCATTCGGAGCTGCTGCTCAGGCATCCGGACCATACGATCGAGGAGGACAGCAAGCATGTGTCTACCGTTCTTCAGGAGGCCCGGCGGATGACCAAGCTCGTCGGAGGGCTGCTGACGCTGGCCCGGTCCGACTCCAATCAGCTGGAGCTGGAGCGCAAGCCTGTCCGGCTGGACCTCATCGTTCGCGAGAGCGTGAACAAGATGGAGATGCTGGCGGAAGTGAAAGAGCTTATTTTGAACGCAGAGATCGACGACTCGATTCCGCTCGACGCGGACGAAGAGCGGCTTCACCAGCTGCTCGCGATCTTGCTGGACAATGCGATCAAGTATACGCCTGAAGGGGGCGTCGTGCGCGTCGTCTGCCGCAGAATGGCGCATACCGCCCAGCTTGAGGTCGAGGATACGGGCATCGGCATCTCGCCGGAGGATCTGCCCCGCGTGTTCGACCGCTTCTATCGCGGCGATAAGGCCCGCGGAAGACGGGAAGGCGGAACGGGTCTGGGACTGGCGATCGCCCGCTGGATCGTGGAACGCCACGGCGGCAGAATCCGTCTCGAAAGCAAGCTCTCGACTGGCACTCACGTCTATGTCGCCTTGCCGCTGTCGTCTAAGTAGACCGAGCCTTGCCGAAAGATGAACGTTGGATGGAAGGGGGCTGTCCCATAAGCGGAGTAACTTGGCCGGCTTATGGGACAGCCCCCTTCCGTACACTCTAACCGATTTTTAAGAATCCCTCCCCATACTTGGCTGTGGAAATGACCAATCGAAGGGAGAACGATAGGATGATGAACAATCGCGGGAGGAACAGGAAGCTGAAGGCGGGGGCGCTCGCCCTCGCCGTGACGTTAACGTTGACAGGATGTCTGTCGAACTCCGATAAGAAGACGTCGGCAGGTGGGGTGGAAAGGGAGGCTCAGGGCTCGCTGAAGGTCGCTTTTTTTAACGAGCAGGCGTTTTATCTGCAGTACGGCAATGCGTTCCAGGCGATGTTCCCGAACGTGCAGTTGGAGGTCGTGCCGACCGATACGGTGTTTAGCGGCGACGATCCGGTCGCCGGCATGGAGAAGCTGCTTGCGGAGCAGCACCCCGACGTCCTGTTGGTGACGGAAGAGCAGTACGCGGAGCTGGCGAAGAAGGGGCTGCTCTACGATCTGGACGCCGCGATCAAGCAGGACGAGTTCGATCTCGGAGCCTTCGCGCCTGCCGTCATCGACCTGCTGAAGGCGCGCGGAGGCGGCAAGCTGTACGGACTGAGCCCGAGCTTCAGCAGCCGGGCGCTCTACTATAACAAGGACCTGTTCGATCAGCACGGAATTCCGTATCCGACGGACGGCATGAGCTGGGAGGAAGCGATGCGGCTGGCGGCCCGTTTTCCCGTCAAGAAAGACGGCGACGATCCGTTGTACGGATTGTTCCAGCCATCACAGACGACGGAAGCGTTCGAGCTGATCCGCACGATCGGCGAAGCCAAGGGGCTTAGCTACGCGGATACGGATGCCGGCACGGTGACGATCGACTCGCCGGAATGGAAGGAGATTATCGAAGCCGTCGTCGAAGGCTACAAATCCGGCAGCATCTCGATGCCGTCGCAGGACGGAGCGATGGGCGGCGGCGCCTTCTCGCTGCAGGGAGCTGGGGGCGGCAAGACGTTCCGGATCGGAGGGGATTCGATGCGCTTTATGTCCGGCCAAGCCGCGATGGCGATCGACGATTCGATGCTGATGGGCTTGCTGGGTATCGGCAAGACGGGAGGGGCCGGACTGTCGGTAAGAGCCGCCGCGCCGTCCGGTAACGGCGGCGGGAAAGGGGGCCCGAGCCCGTTCAAGGATATCGATTGGGACGTCGTGAGCTTGCCTACGGACCCTTCCCAACCGGACGTAGCCGGCGGGATAAGCCTGGAGAACGTATTCGCGATCAACGCGTCTTCCGAGAACGTCTCCGTCGCCTGGGAGCTTCTGAAGTACGCGAACGGAGAGCAGTTGGCCAGAACGAACGCGATGTCCTCCTCTTCCTTGTCCTCCAGAACGGCGTTCAAGAAACAGGAGGAAGGCAAAAACCTAGACGCCTTCTACGCGCTCGGAGCCAATTCCCAAATTTTGCTGCAAAATCTACCGGAAGATTTCGAGGCTTCGTTCGGCAAGCTGGCTTCCGAGCAAATCGTCAAAGCGGCGGAAGAAAAGGCAACAGTGGACGAAGCCGTGCAAGCGATGCAGACGCAAGGCCAGCAACTGCTCACAGAGGCGTTGGCTAGCGAGGGACAGCCGTAATGGAGACGGCGAGGCAAGTGCTGGAAGCTTCGGACATTCGAAAAAGCTTTCAGGCGGGCGGGCGAAAGGTCGAAGTGCTGAAAGGCATCGAAATGACGCTCGCCTCGGGCTGCCTGACGA
>JAEZZE010000424.1 GCA_023418755.1 Bacillota bacterium
CCCGCACTTTCCTCGGCCCCCGGCCGCTTTAACGGTCTGGCAGACCGGTATCACACGCTTTCCACGGCCCCCGGTCGCTTTAACGGTCTGGCAGACCGTTATCCCGCACTTTCCACGGCCCCCGGCCGCTTTTAACGGTCCGACAGACCGTTATCCCGCACTTTCCTCGGCCCCCGGCCCCTTTAACGGTCTGGCAGACCGTTATCCCGCACTTTCCTCGGCCCCCGGTCGCTTTAACGGTCCGACTGGAGCTAGAATAAAAAGTGGACACCTCGTAAGAGCAGACAGATAATGAAGACAACAAGAAAAAGAGGTGTCCGGTATGGGTGAGCAAAGACAGCATTACAGCGAAGAATTCAAAGAGCAAGTCGTTCGGTACATTCAGGAGCAGACGAAGACACTGCCTCAAATCGCAGAAGAACTGAATGTACCGAAAGGGACGATACGCCAGTGGCAAGCGAAGTATCGCAAGTTTGAGAATGAACCGCTCGTAGATCGCGAAACGCTGCGTCAAAAGGACCAACAGTTGCAGGAACAAGAACGCACCATTGAGGATCTCAAAGAGGAAATCGCTATCCTAAAAAAGGCCATGCACATCTTCAGCAAAGAAAAGAACTAAGGTTCCAGTTCATCGAAGATCATCGCTCTGAGTTTCGAATGGAGAAGATGTGCACAGTTCTAGACGTATCCCGGAGCGGCTATTATAAGTGGTACCAAGAGAAGGCGAATGAGAACGCGTACCAGAGACGCCGCAAGGCTTTGCTGGCACGGATTACATGGCTGTTCTTAGACACCAAGAAACGTTATGGCAGCCCTAAGATCACAGCGCTTCTCAGGCAGGAAGGCTGGATCGTCTCTGAGCGTACAGTGGGTAAGCTGATGCAAGAGAATGGTCTACGTTCGTGTGTATCAAAGAAGTTCAAGGTCACGACAACGGATTCCAATCACGCCAATCCCGTTGCACCAAACGTGCTAGATCAGCAGTTTAGGACGACAGCGCCGAATAAAGTCTGGGTAACGGATATCACGCATGTACCGTGCCGAGAAGGTCGATTGTACCTGGCAAGCGTCATGGACCTCTACACACGCAAAATCGTCGGCTGGAAGCTGGCAGATCGGATGACGACCGATTTGATCCTCGGAGCATTGGATCAAGCTTATGCAGCTAAGAAGCCGGCTAGGGGGCTGATACACCACTCCGATCGAGGATCCCAGTATACCTCAGAAGAGTACCGGGCAAGGCTGAAACAGTACAAAATGAAAGTCAGCATGAGTCGGAGAGGCAACTGTTACGATAACGCCTGCATGGAATCTTTCCACAGCGTACTGAAGAAAGAGTTTATTTACTGCACGCGATTTAAGAGCAAGTCGCAAGCCCAACAAGAGATGTTCGAGTACATTGAATTCTTTTACAATCGCAAGAGAATCCATGGTTCTTTGGGTTACGTATCGCCTGAACGATTTGAGGCCACGTATTACAAAAAAATCAGTTAAATGCGCTTAAAAGGTGTCCACTTTTTTGACAGAGGTTCAGACAGACCGGTATCCCAACGCCTTCCTCGCCCCCAGCCGCTTTAACGGTCCGACAGACCACTAGCTCGCGCTTTCCTCAGCTCCCGGCCGATTTAACGGTCCGACAGACCAATATCCCGCACTTTCCTCGGCCCCCGGCCGATTTAAACTACCCCGCCACTGTGAGAAGTCGTTCAAAATGTGATATTCCTCACAGAAAAATAGGGGAATTCCCCCTTCGCATTTCAGCGTATTCCCGGATAACATTCATTTCCTCCGCAAGGTACGATAGAGTTAACAGAACGAGGGGAGATGGCAGCGATGGGCAGCGGCAACGGGCTGGCGATAGCGATGGCAAATGAACGGACGGGGGTTCGGGCGTGTCCCGGACATATGGGGATCGAGAATTTCTGCGAGCCGAAGCAGTTCGAACGTCTGGAAAGCATCATGGTTCCCATGCGGGTCCAAGCTGGCGGATTCCTGTTCTGGGAAGGCGACGAGGCGGAACAAGCGTATTACGTTCGCACCGGAAGGGTAAAGCTGCGGAAATCGACCGAGGACGGCAAGGAATATATCCTGTCGATTTTGCAGGCGGGCGATATGATCTGCGAGTTCGCGGCGGGACAGACGGGTCTTCAATACGCTTTTACGGCGGAAGTGACGGAAAATGCCGAAATCGGCGTCATCAACCGCCACGATCTGGAAACGGCCATGCGTCAAGACGGAGAGCTGGCCTTCGGCTTCATGGGGTGGATGGCGTACAATCACCGGGTCACGCAGTCGAAATTCCGCGACTTGCTGCTCTTCGGCAAGCCGGGGGCGCTGGCTTCGACCTTGATCCGCCTGAGCAATTCGTTCGGCGTGGCGGAAGCCTACGGCATTCGCATCGACATGAAGCTGACCCACGCGGAGCTGGCCGATTTCATCGGAGCGACGCGCGAGAGCGTCAACCGGATGCTTAACGAGTTCAAGGAAAAGGACATTCTTGATTTCCGCTACGGGAAAATCATCATCCGCAGTCTTAGCGCTTTGCAGCAAATTTGCCGCTGCAACACCTGCCCGACTTGCCCGGAGGAAATCTGCAGAATATGAGGAAACGATAAAGGCATGCATCCTCCCGGGAGGATGCGTGCCTTTATCGTGGGTGACGCCCGTCATGACTTTGGTCATTTCGGTCATGAGATCGCAAGAAGCCCCCTCCGCTCGAGGCCATCCTATGGTAATCTAGAAAAAGAAACGAAGTCTAAAGTCCGCAATGCGGCGACCCGCCGCCGAAGGAGCACGTCTTTTCATGAGAAGCGGCAAGCTTTCCCTCATCGTCTGGCTGATCGTATGCGCGGCGACGCTGGGCTTAATGCTCCCCTCCCGTCTCCTGCCGCCCTCTACCCATTTCGAGGGCCGGGAACCCCCTGTCGCGTCCTTGTCAAAATATTGGGAAGTCCATTACGGGCCGAGCCTGCCGACCGACGGAGACTGGCAGCCCTTCGGACCCTCGGAATGGAGCGGGCTGGAGCGGTATTCGGGCACGCTGTGGGTACGCCGCGACCTGCCCGAGATGCACTGGAGGAACCCTTATCTTTATATCGGAGGCATGAACCGCTTCGAAGTGTCGCTCGACGGGCGCGAAGTGTACCGTTTTCACATGGATGACGGCCCGGTATACAATCATTATTTAATGTCGCGGCATCCGGTCCGCGTCTCTCCGGAGGACGAAGGCAAGAAGCTGACTATGCGCATCGAATGGGATCGCATGAAGTTCCTGGGCAATTCCTGGATCTTCGCCGGGAATCCGGATCAAGTTTTCGGCTTGTTCTTTCGCGACGATGCTTTTCGTTACGTCTATTCGATCGTCTATCTGCTTGCTTTCGCAATCGCTATCGCGTTGTACGCAAGGCGGAGGGAGCGGCTGATTCTATGGTTCGCGTGCCTGGCGTTCTCCGCGGGATGCGGTCTGCTGTTCCTGTGCGATTCGCTGCAATGGTTCGTTAACGCGGGCCCCATGTATTATTGGAAAGATCTTCTGCTGGCTTTCGGCGTGTATTCGTTCGTCGGGCTCTACGCGGAAGCGTTGGGCGTTGCCCGGCGGCTGCCGCTGCGAATCGCCAAATCCGGACTGCTCCTCTACGCGTTCGCCAGTCTGATCGCAAGCTTGAACAGTCCGACGCTCTATTGGAAAATGCTGACCACAGGCTTCCCCTGGCTTGCTTTGTCCGCGATCGGGGTCGTCACGTACGCGATCGCCCGGTATCCGTCCGGAGATCAATCGGCGAACGAGAGAAGATGGCTGATCAGAGGGTATGCGATTTTGGTCGTATGCGGCCTTGGGCATATTCTCTCCAATTACGCCGCGGAAATGGGCTTGCTCCCGGCCGGTCTCTCTTATCTCGCCTCCGTGCTCGGCAGTCTGCTGGCGAACGGATTGTTTCTATTCATGCTTAGCACGACCCTGATTCTGGTCCATCGGGTAAGCCGCGTCTACGTCGAATCGGAGCGGAACGCCAGAGAGCTGCGGGAGAAAAACAACGAGCTTGAGCAATTCCATCACAATCTGGAACGGTTGGTGGAAAGACGCACGGAACAATTGGAAGAAGCGCATCGTTCCTTGTCCGTAACGATGCGCGAGAAGGCGGAGACGCTGGCCGAAGTGTCCGTTCTGGAGGAGCGCAATAGAATCGCCCGCGAAATGCACGATGTCGTCGGGCATACGTTGACCGCGGCGATCGTGCAGCTGGAAGCGAGCAAAAAAATGGCCGAACGGGAGGACAAGCTCCCGCTCGACAAGCTGGACACCGTAGGCAGCCTGGTTCGCAGAGGCCTCGACGACATTCGCAAGACGGTGCGCCGACTCAAAAACGATAAGATTCCGGCCAAGCTGGAGGATGCTCTGAACGAATTGCTCCGCGAAACGATCGAGACGATGGAGGTCGCGATCGAAGCGGATATCGTCATCCCTCACCGGTTGGGCAAGCCGACCGAACAGGTCATCTACCATGCGCTTCAGGAGGGGCTGACGAACGGAATTCGGCATGCGCGGTGCAGCAAATTCCGCTACTCGCTGCTCCCCGTCGGCGATGCGCTGGAAATCCGGCTGTGGAACGACGGCATGCCTTACGCGCACGCGAAGCCCGGCTTCGGCCTGACCGCGATGACGGAACGCATCCGCCTGCTGGGCGGCACCCTCTCCGTACGGTCGTCCGAAAATGCCGACGGAGAGCCGGCGGGATGCGAGCTCGCCATCTCCCTGCCTCTTCCGGAGGCGAGCGGCGCGGGATAGGAGAGGCGGGATCAGGCCGCCGTCGTCCTCGTCCGCGGCAGAAGCTGGATGAGGATCGCGCCGAGAAGCTGCATGCCGATTTTGACGGCAATTTGGCCGGCGATGGCGTAGCCGACCAGGCTCCAGGGCAGGATTCCCGCTCCGAGCGGAGACAGGCCGACGATGACGAAGACGACGCTGTCGACCGCGCCCCCGACGATGCCGCTGTACAGCACCCGCATTGACATCGGCAGCTTAAGCCGGGTATAGATTTCGGTGTCCGCCGTCTCCGAGAACAGGAAGGTGAGGGCCGAAGCGCCCACGATCCACAGCGTATCGTCCAGCAGGAACGAGCTGAGCGCGGAAATCGCCATCGCGGTTACGATGACGATGTACGTGTTGCGGCGCCCAATAGCGTTCTGCACGAGATCCCGGAAAATGAACGTCGCGCCGATCAGGAACGAGCCCGCGGGGATGATCAGATACCCTAGCTGGACGGGCGCGTAAGCGGCGGTGACGACGTTGGCGGCGACGATGGCGAGCAGATACAGCGCGATCAGCGCGAATTTCGTTCCGGAGCCCTTTCTCATCGGTTATCCACCTTCTCCGGGTACAGGTCGTGGTTAAGCAGCCGGTGCTCGGCCATCCGTTCGTACTTGGTTCCCGGCTGCCCCCAGTTGCAGTAAGGATCGATCGAAATCCCCCCGCGCGGCGTAAACTTGCCCCACACCTCGATATAGCGCGGATTCATCAGACCGATCAAGTCGTTCATGATGATATTCATGCAGTCCTCGTGGAAATCCCCATGATTCCGAAAGCTGAACAAATACAGCTTCAACGCCTTGCTTTCCACCATTTTCCGGTCCGGAATGTAAGAGATGTACAGCGTCGCGAAATCGGGCTGGCCCGTAATCGGGCACAGGCTGGTAAATTCGGGACAATTGAACTTGACGAAATAGTCCCGGCCCGGGTGCTTGTTGTCGAACGACTCGAGAATGCCCGGGTCGTACTCGAACGCATATTGGGTTCCTTGATTGCCGAGCAGCGTCAGGTCTTGCATTTCTTCCGGCTTGCGCATAAAAAAAATCCCCTTTCTTGTGTGAAGAAAGAGAATTCGCAGTGAACCGTTCCGCTAAAGAAACATGAAAAAAACGGCACTTCATCGGCGGCAGAAGGCTATCCCGAGTATTGCGGTCGCGGGGTTCCGGACGAGGATCGGCCGATTCGGCGATCATCCGGAACGCTCCGCTTGCGGGACAGCCTATCAGGCCGGCAATCTGGCGTTCGTTTTCCTTAGTTTTTTATAGAGGGAGTTCGCGAACCTCTCCCGGTCCGTCGCTATGGGGACGTTCCGGATTTTCTTCTTCGGTTATGGCGTTACCTACGTACTATACCACAGAGAACTTCGGCAGCCAATCCCCGTGCGCCTCGATCAGGTCGTCGCACATGGAGACGATATCGTCCATCGACAGCTCGGCGGACGTATGCGGATCCAGCAGCGCCGCGTGGTAAACATGCTCTCTCTTGCCCGTGATCGCGGCTTCGATCGTCAGCAGCTGCGTGTTGATGTTCGTGCGGTTCAGCGCGGCGAGCTGCGGCGGCAGGTTGCCTACGTACGTCGGGTTGACGCCGGAGCGGTCGACGAGACACGGCACTTCGACGCACGCTTCGCGCGGCAGGTTGGCGATCAGTCCGCCGGTGTTCATGACGTTGCCGCCGATCTTGAACGGCACGTCCGTCTCGATCGCCTCGAAGATGTAGGAGGCGTATTCGTGGGAGCGCTCGTGCGTCAGGTTGGAATCGTGCAGCAGCTCTTCGCGCATCTTCTCCCATCTGCTGATCTGCTCGACGCAGCGGCGCGGATATTCGTCCAGCGGAATGTTGAAGCGCTCGATCAGCTCCGGGTAATTGCGCTTGATGAAGTACGGATGATACTCCGCGTTGTGCTCGGAGGATTCCGTGATGTAGTAGCCGAATTTCAGCATCAGCTCCAGGCGGACCATGTCGTGGTGCTTCTCCTTCTGCTTCTCCGCCGCGCGCCGCTTGATTTCCGGATACAGGTCCACGCCGTCCTTGGACACCTCAAGCAGCCAGGCCATATGGTTGATGCCGGCGATCTTCGACTTGACGCCCGTCGTGTCCATGCCGAGATTGTCGAACAGATCGCGCACGCAGACCTGGACGCTGTGGCACAGGCCGACCGTGTTAACGCCGCCGTACGTGTTCATCACGTTGGTCAGGACGGCCATCGGGTTCGTATAGTTCAGGAACAGGGCGTCCGGGCAAACTTCGCGAATGTCCTTGGCGAAGTCGAGCATGACCGGGATCGTGCGCAGGTTGCGGAAAATGCCGCCGATGCCGATCGTGTCCGCGATCGTCTGGCGCAGGCCGTATTTTTTCGGCACCTCGAAGTCGGTGATCGTACAAGGGTCGTAGCCGCCTACCTGAATCGCGTTAACGACGTATTTCGCTCCGCGAAGCGCTTCTTTGCGATCGCCGTAGGACTTGATGACGCAGGTGCTTCCGGATGTCTTTTTGATGTTATTGAGAATATTCTCGGAGTCCTTCAGACGAACGGGATCGATGTCGAACAGAGCGATTTCGAAGCCTTGCAACGCAGGCGTGTGCATGACGTCCCCGAGCACGTTTTTGGCGAAAACCGTACTCCCCGCGCCGATGAAAGTAATTTTGGACAAGTTCATAACCTCCGGTTGGAAAAGTGATTGGCTACTCCCAATGTAATGCAAGCGTACGCATAAGAGTATGGAGGCATCGCGCATCTATATGGACATTTGTCGTTTGTTTGCTATAGTGAGAGAAAAGACCCCGGGCAGGTGAACGCATTGACACCGGATCACGACGAATACGCGGTCAGCATCAACCCTTCCCCTTCGGGCGGCGAGCTTGCCGTTCTGTTCAGCGGGGAAGCCCAACCGGTCCCGTTGCATAAAATGGGCCCGGCCGTCCACGACTATTACTTGATCCACACCGTGCTGTCCGGGCACGGGGATTTTACGATCGGCGGAACCGGGTACCGCTGCGGCACGGGAGACTCCTTCGTCATCTTTCCCGGCGAGCTGTTCTCGTATCAAGCCGACGAACGCGCGCCTTGGCGTTATGCCTGGTTCGCTTTCAACGGTCCCGGAGCGGCCGCGGCGATGGACGCGATCGGCGTCTCTCCCGAGACCCCCGTCGTCTCCGCCAGCTTGAATCCGCACGTCCGCAACGCTTACGAGCAGCTCCGCCGCTGCTTCGAGGGCTCGCTCGGCGCGGAGCTGTCCAATCTGGAAGCCGAAGGCTGGCTCCGCCTTCTGCTTCACCAGCTCGGCGCCGCCCGCGCGAAGATGCGTCTCTCTCCCTCCGCGGCCTCGACGGATTCGGATCATGTCGTCAAGCAGGCGCTGCAATATTTGACGCTGCAATACGCCCAGCCGATCTCCGTCTCGCATATGGCGGGAATGCTCGGCTACCACCGCACCCATCTGTGCAAGCTGTTCAAGCAATCGACCGGCATGTCGCCGATGCGGTACCTGCTGCAAATGCGCATGCAGCGGGCAGAGCTGCTGCTCGCCTCGGACATGACGATCGAGCAGGTCGCCTCGTCCGTCGGCTACGGCGACGCGCTTTATTTCTCCAAGAAGTTCCGCTCGTGGAGCGGCCTCTCCCCTTCGGAATACCGCAAGGAGCTTCGGAAGACTATTAATCAATCGTATAAGCGGCAATAACCGCAAGCCGGCGTCCCTCAAATCGATCGGCGCTCTTCTCCGACGGCTTTGGGCATCTTTTTTTCTATCTATCGATTGATCGAATACGGGCTGTCGGCTACGTCGGCTGTCGTCTTCCCCCGGCGATCGACTTGACAATGATAGATTACAACTGTAATCTATCATTGTAGACTACAGTTGTAATCTTAAATCCGATCGTCGCCGGCGACGATCGAACGGAGGAACCGACATGCCCGAATCTCCTCCCATTACGGACGCGGAATGGGACATTATGCGAATCGTCTGGCAATCGTCGCCATTGACGGCCGCGGACATCATTTCCCGCTTGAGCGGGACGAAATCCTGGAAGCCGAAGACGGTCAAGACGCTCATCGGCAGACTGGTTCAGAAAGGAGCGCTCGGCTTCCGCAAGGACGGGAGGGAATATGCCTACTTCCCTCAGGTGAACGAAGAGGAATGCGTAAGGGAGGCCAGCCGCTCCTTCCTCGACCGAATCTACGGAGGCTCGCTTAAACCGATGATGGTGCATTTCCTGGAATCCGGCAAGCTTTCGCCCGAAGACATCAAGGAGTTGAAGGAATTGCTCCGGGAAAAGGAGAAATGACGATGGAGCTTGCCGTTCGATGGT
>JAEZZE010000084.1 GCA_023418755.1 Bacillota bacterium
CGCCATCTGCTGGAGAAGGGCTGCCGTGCGCCCGCCTGCGTTTATCGGGGCATCGGCGGGCCGCATCACGAGGCTTTGCTGGCGGAGGGAAGAATCGGCGGCTTCGAACGGACGCTGATCGCCGAAGGACTTCGGCCGCTAAGACGGGAGCTCTCGTCTCCGGAAGGGGCGGCCGGTAGTGGTGAAGAGGAGATCGCCGAGTTTCTGAACTCCCATCCGGAGGTCGACGGGGTGTTCGCCAGTAGCGACCTGATCGCCGCCGAGTTTATACAGGTTTGCCGCCGGATCGGGAGAAGGATACCGGAGGAGCTGAAGCTGATCGGCTATGACGATACGACTGCCGCTTCGTTCGTGACGCCGCGTCTGACGACGATTCGTCAGCCGATTCGGGAAATGTGCGAGCGCACGGTCGAACTGATCGTCCGTCAGTTGGCCGGCGAAGAGGTCGTCGGGGCTCATTCTTTTCCTGTGACGCTAGTCGAACGCGAGACGACTTGAGCCTGCGCCCGCCGTTTCGCGGCGGAGCTCGGGAAAGACGGCTGCGGCGCGTTGGCGCGCCGTCAACGGCCGCCGTCATGTCTACCGGTTGGCAGCGAGGCTTTACGGACGGGGAGGATGCCATGAAGGCCGTTACGATAAAAGACATTGCGGAACGCGTCGGGGTGTCGGTGACGACGATCTCCCGCGTTCTCAACAATAGAGGCTATTTAAGCGACAAGCTGAAAAGAAAAGTATTCGAAGCGATGGAGGAAATGGATTATCAGCCCAACGAGCTGGCCCGTTCGCTGTCGCGCAAAAAGTCGCACGTCATCGGACTGATCGTACCGGACATTTCGCATCCATTTTTCGCGCAGATCGCCAAGCATATCGAATACTACGCCTACAAGCAGGGCTACAAGTTGATGCTGTGCAATTCGCTGCTGAACAAGAAGAAAGAAAAAGAGTATATCGAGCTGCTCCGGGCCAGTCAGGTCGACGGCATCATTATGGGCAGCCATACGATGAGCGTGGAAGATTACCGCCTGATCCGGCTTCCGCTCGTGACCCTGGATCGCCGTATCTCCGATGCGGTTCCTTACGTCTCGTCCGACAATTACCAAGGCGGCATGCTCGCTACCCGCCTGCTGCTGGACAAGGGCTGCCGCAAAATCGCTTATCTCAGCGGCAGTCTCCAACTCAACCTGCTCGCCAAGCGAAGGCACGACGCTTTTATCGAACAGGTGCGGGCCCGCGGAGTCGAGCATGTCGTGCGGCAAACGGATCTGAACGGATTTAAATACAAGGAATATGAGGGCCTGGTACGCGAGCTGTTCCGGGAACACCCCGATATCGACGGCGTGTTCGCCAGCAGCGACCTGCTCGCGCTGGAGGTCATCAAAGAATGCCGCAGGCTGGGCCGGAAAGTTCCGGAGCAGGTCAAGGTGGTCGGCTACGACGGCATTCAACTGGTCGGCGCGGACGACGTGACCACGATTGAGCAGCCGATCAAGGAGATGGGCAAGCTGCTGATTGGACGGCTCGTACAGCAAATGGCCGGGGAAGAGGCGCCGCTGGAGACGATTCTTCCCGTCCGGCTGCTGGAGAGAGGGACGACATGAGGCGCAGTGCAGCGTATCGCCGGGAGGTTGGAAAGTGCTGGATTTCAGTCAGAAAATAAACATGCGAAGCAGCTCGAACGATCTGCTGACGATCGGAGAGCTTCTGGTCGATCTGATCGCGGACGATTACGGCGACGCGCACGAACAGGAAACTTACTCCAAATATTTCGGCGGCTCGCCGGCCAACATCGCGATGAACGTCCGCAAGCTGGGCTGCCGGTCGCAATTGGCCGCGGCGGTCGGGGATGACGGTCTGGGAGCTTTTTTGCTGGAGAGGCTGAGGAGGGAGCGAATCGATTCCTCGCTGGTCGAGACGGTCGAGGAGGCGACGAGCGTCGTTCTCCTTACCAAGAGCCGTGCAACGCCGATTCCTATCTTCTACCGCCACGCGGATTGCCGAATCTCGTATCGTCCGGAGCTGGAAGAGAGGCTGAAGCAGTCGAAGCTGCTGCATTTCTCCTGCTGGCCCCTCTCCGGGGAGCCGTCGCGTTCGACGGTGGAGAGGCTGACGGTGGTCGCACGGACGGAAGGGATCTGGACCGGCTTCGATCCCAATTACCATCCGCGGCTCTGGTCGAAGGACGAGGCTGGCGCGGCCTGCGTCAAGGCATTTGTCGGAATGGCCGATATCGTCAAGCCGTCGGAGGACGACGCCGAGCGGTTGTTCGGTCCGGATACGCCCGAACGACAGATCGACAAATTTCTGGAGCTGGGCGCCAGGCTTGTCATCCTGACGCTCGGCAAGGACGGCGCAATCGCCTCCAACGGGCGGGAGACGCTGCGCTTTCCTACGATGGCCACGGAAGTGACGGATACGACCGGAGCCGGGGACGCGTTCTGGTCCGGCTTGTACGCCGGGCTGATTAAGGGGTATGCCCTTCGGGAGGCGATTTCCTTGGGGTTCGCCGTGAGTGCGTACAAGCTGAGGTTTACGGGCGCGGTCGTAGATTTGCCCGACCTGGAGACTCTGAGAAACCTATACGGATTACAGGATGCAGGAGGTGCGGAGAGAGAATGACCGTCAAAAATCAAGTGCAACTGATCACGTATCCCGATTCTCTGGGAGGGGATCTAAAGGGGCTCCGTTGGGTACTGGATACGCATTTGGCCGGCATTTTCAAGGGCGGCGTGCACATTCTGCCTCCCTTTCCGTCCTCCGGTGATCGGGGCTTCGCTCCGTTAACCTATTTGGAGATCGATCCCGCTTTCGGCGATTGGGAGGACGTGAAGGCGATCGGGGAAAGCCACGACGTGTTGGTCGACTTGATGGTCAATCATATTTCCCGTCGCTCTCCGTTTTTTCAGGATTTTCTGAAGAAGGGCCGAGAATCGGATTACGCCGATCTGTTCGTGACGCTGGACAAGCTTTGGCCAGACGGCAATCCGGTGCAGACGGACATCGACCGCATGTTTCTGCGGCGGGAGAAGCCGTATTCCGTCTTCGCCGTCGGAAGCGATGCCGGAAAAGAGACGGTATGGACGACGTTCGGCAAGACAGATCCGTCCGAACAGATCGATCTCGACATTCATTCGGAGAAGACGCGGCGGCTGTTTGAGGAGTTTTTTCGTAATTTTCAAAGAAACAACGTCAAGATCGTCCGGCTAGACGCGGTCGGTTACGTGATCAAAAAGCCGGGCACCAGTTGCTTTTTCGTCGAGCCGGACATCTACGAATTTCTCGATTGGATCGCCGAACTGGCTCGTTCGCATGAGATCGAGCTGTTGCCGGAGGTTCACTCGCATTATTCGATCCAGTACAAGCTTGCCGAGCGGGGATTTTGGATCTACGACTTTATTATGCCGTACCGGATTCTGGAAGCGATGCTAATCCGGGACGGGAGCGAACTTCTGCGGTATTTGCAGACGCGTCCCCGCAACCAGTTCACGATGCTGGATTGCCATGACGGCATCCCGGTTAAACCGGATTTGGACGACCTGGTCGATGCGGCGGCCGTCCGCAACATCGTGAACGTCTGCGTCGAAAGAGGCGCGAATCTGAGTCGGATCGTCTCGGATAAGCACAAGGGCGAGGACGGCTTCGACGTGCATCAGATCCGCTGCTCTTACTACTCCGCGCTGAATGGCGACGATAATGCCTATTTGACCGCTCGGGCCATCCAATTTTTCGCGCCGGGCATTCCGCAAGTCTACTATGCGGGTCTGCTGGCCGCGGAGAACGATGAGGAGGGAGTGAGGCGCACGGGAGAAGGACGGGAAATTAACCGGCCCAACTTCACGACGGAGGAGATTGAACGAGCGCTGGAAAAGGACGCGGTCAAGCGTCTACTTCGGCTGATCCGCTTCCGGAACGAATATGAAGCGTTCCAAGGAGAGTTTGAGATTCTTGACGCTCCGGATTCGGAGTTGCGCCTGCAATGGAGGAAAGGCGAGCTAAGCTGCGTGCTTACCGTTGATCTGAACGATTGTCAATCCGTTATCCGCTATATCGACGACAACGGTGAAACGATAACCTACAAAGTCTAAGGACTGACCGTCAATCGAATAGTCACAGCGATATTAGAAATGCAGCGCGCATCTTAACGATATGCGCTGCATTTCTTTTTGCCATGCCGCAATAACGTCGAAAGATGTCGGATAAGCGGTAGGGAATCGAAAACGGCTCGGCTACAATGAGAGTACACCGGAATTGATAAGCAGAGGAGGCTGCAGGATGGCGCTTGAATTGGGGCTGCAGTTATATTCGGTCAGGCAGGCATTAAAGAATGACGTCGCGGCGACGTTGGAGAAGGTCGCCGCGATCGGCTATAAAAATCTGGAGCTGGCTTTGCAAAACAGGGATTCGAATTTGCACGTGGGCGGACTGTCCGCTTCCGAGTTCCGCAAGCAAGCGGAACGGCTAGGAATGAAGACGGTTAGCTGTCACGCGATGGTGCACGACGAAAACAGTTTGCCGCCTTTGCTGGATTTTCTGGCGGAGCTGGGGAGTCCGACGCTTGTAATTCCGATCGCCTTCTTCGAGAACAGGCGGCAGACGCTGGACTACTGCGAC
Source organism: Bacillota bacterium (assembly GCA_023418755.1). Taxonomy (GTDB): domain Bacteria; phylum Bacillota; class Bacilli; order Paenibacillales; family Paenibacillaceae; genus Cohnella. The sequence goes on from JAEZZE010000084.1 coordinate 4,609, forward strand.
CGGTTGAATCGCTACGGCGAAGCTGCACGCAAGAAGGGCATCGCCTTCTATTACCACAACCACTTCCAGGAATTTCAGCAATTCGAGGGCGAGAAAATTATGGACACGATGCTGGCGCATACCGATCCGGCTTTGGTGAAATTCGAGCTGGACACCTACTGGACGGTAAGGGGCGGGGAAGATCCGCTGCAATGGCTCGATAAAATCGGGGGGCGCTGCGACCTTGTGCATCAGAAGGATTTGCCGGCATCGGTAAGCACCGTCAATTATTTCGACGTATACGGCAAGGACTCCCCGATTACGCTCGATACGCTGTATCAGACGCAGGACCCGATCCAGTTTACCGAATCCGGGGAAGGCGTGCTCGACATCAAAGCTTATATCGGTAAAATCCGTAGTCTCGGTCATGTCAAAACGATTTTCGTAGAACAGGACATGACCAGCCGTGACGAGCTCGAAAGCGTAATGATCAGCTACAGGAATATGACGAAGCTGCTCGCCGAGTAGCGGCTGAACGTGCGGAGAAGATCGGTGGGTGTCAATAACAAAACGCTACTGTTGTATCTGGTAGGCATGACGGCGCTGATCGGCGGATTTGCGCAGAACATGTATACACCGATTCTGCCTCAGGCACAGGAGGAGCTGGGCACCCATGCGTTCCTGGTCAACCTGAGCGTCACGCTCTTTACGGTCGCGATGGCGGTCATGCAGATCGTATTCGGCCCGATCGTCGACCAGAGGGGGAGAAGGCCGATCATGATCGCCGGATTGACGCTGTTCACGCTGGCTACGTTCGGCTGCGCGTTCTCGCCGACGATCGGGCTGCTGCTGTTGTGCCGCGTCGCGCAAGGCATCGGAGCGGCGGCGATCCCGGTTGTGGCGGCGGCCGTCATCGGGGATTTGTTCGCGGGCCGATCTCTGGTTCGGGGAATGGGAACCTTCCAGTTGATTTTAGCATTATCGCCGGCGCTCGGCCCACTGATCGGCGGCTTCATCGGAGCGCGCACGGGAATGGCCGGCATATTTCTTTCCCTCGGGCTTGCCGCCGTCGTGCTGCTTGCCGCCAATGCGGCTTTGCTCAAGGAAACGCTCTCTCCGTCGGCCACTCCCAGGAAGTTTTCCTTTGGCGGCTTCGCAGCCGTATATCGCCATCCTCACGGGAGGAGGCTGCTGTGGACGGGTTTATTTCAGGCGATGTCCACGATGACGCTGCTCGTTTATATGCCGACCATTTACCTTCACGATTTCGGTATGGGGTCTCAAGGAACGGGAATCTCTTTTCTGGCGATGGCGCTTTGCTTTATGGCGGCGGTCAAAATCGGCGTCGTTCTGCAAAATCGCTGGTCGTCCGTCCGCGTATACGTCTATGGCACCTGGGCGAACATCGCGACATATGTGCTGCTTGCCGTTTCCGCGCAGACGGAATTGGCGCTGCTGCTGGCATCGTTCTGCGTGTTCGGCCTGACCTACGGCCTGTCCATGCCGATTCCGACCGCGCTGTTCACGGCCTGGTTTCCGGACGATCGGGCAGCCGCGAACGGAGCAGTCAACATTATGAGGCTGATGGGTTCCGCGCTCGGACCGATGGCCGGCTCTGCCTTGTACTTAAGCGGCAGCAGCGTCGTATTATTGATCGGCATAATGCTTCCGTATGCCTGGAGCATGCGGAAAAGTGGTAAATGGATCCACGATTCGAGGGGGCTTGCAGATGAATAAAATCAAAGTCGGCATTGTCGGCTGCGGCAATATCAGCGATATTTATTTGACTAATTGCCGGGCTTATGAGGAATTGGAAGTGGTCAGGCTAGCAGATCTCGATCTGGAACGGGCGGCGGCGAAAGCGGCGCAGTACGGTATTCCGGAATCGGGTACGCTGGCGGAACTGCTGGCAGACGAACGGATCGAAATCGTGCTTAATCTGACGATCCCCGCCGTCCATGCGGAGGTGAGTCTGGCCGCGCTGGAGGCGGGCAAGCATGTGTATTCCGAGAAGCCTCTGGCGATCGCGATTGAGGACGGTCGCACAATTCTGGAGCTGGCCGCAAGCAAGGGACTGCGTGTCGGCGTTGCCCCGGACACGGTGCTCGGAGGCGGCATCCAGACTTGCCGCAAGCTGATTGACGAAGGGGCGATCGGCAAGCCGGTGGCGGCTGCGGCGTTTATGATGACGGGAGGCCCCGAAAGGTGGCATCCCAATCCTGGTTTTCTGTACGAGAGCGGAGCGGGTCCGATGTTCGATATGGGGCCGTATTACTTAAGCGCGTTCATTACGCTTCTCGGTCCGATCCGCCGTGTCACCGGAAGCGCCGTCATCTCTTATCCGGAGCGGCTCATCACGAGCCAGCCGCTGTACGGACAGAAGATTCGAGTTCAGACGCCGACGCATATTAACGGAGTGCTGGATTTTGCCGGCGGAGCGACCGCTATGTTGATTACGAGCTTTGACGTCAAGGGGGGCACGTCCCTTCCTTCGATCGAAATTTACGGCAGCGAGGGAACCATGCTCGTTCCGGACCCGAATACGTTCGGCGGCCCGGTCAAGCTGCGCAAGCCGGGGCCCGATCAGGAATGGCAAGAGGTTCCGCTTACTCACGGCCACTCGGACAATTCGCGCGGGCTCGGGTTGCTCGATATGGCGAGGGCGCTTAGCGACGGCACGCCTCACCGGGCAACGGGGGAGGTCGCCCTGCAGGCGCTGGAGGCGATGCACGGCTTCCATATCGCATCTCGCGAAGAACGGCACTATTCGATTGAAAGCCAATGCGAGCGACCTTCGCCGATGCCTGCCTTGCCTCAGGAGGAGGGCTGCACATGAGCCAATTGGCCGCTGGGCGGAAGCTGGTCAAGGAGGGGCGAGGATCGTCCCGGTTTACCAGATGGAAACGATACGCGCCTCTGTTTATGATGGTTTTGCCGGGCGCGCTGTACCTGTTGTTCAACAATTACGTGCCGATGCTGGGGTTGATTATCGCTTTTAAGGACATTAATTATACGAAAGGGATTCTCGCAAGCGATTGGATCGGTTTTAAGAACTTCGAGTTTCTATTTAGGACCTCGGACGCCTACACGATTACCCGCAACACCATTTTGTATAACGGAGCCTTTATCGTGATCAATACGGCGGTGGCGATCGGCGTGGCCATCATGCTGAACGGCTTGAAAAATCGGATCGCTTCCCGGTTTTACCAGAGCGTCATTCTCCTTCCGTTCTTGATCTCGACTGTCGTGGTCGGATATCTGGTATTCGCGCTGCTCAGCATGGATTCCGGGCTGATGAACCGAACGATTCTTCCGGCGCTCGGGCTGGACCCGGTGATGTGGTACAACAATCCGAAATATTGGCCGTACATTTTGACGATCGTGCATACGTGGAAGGAAGCCGGGTATCTGTGCGTAATTTATTTGGCAGCTATTCTCGGCATCGATAAGGAATACTACGAAGCGGCCAAAATCGACGGGGCCAACGGCAGGCAGCAGATTATGCATATTACGCTGCCATCGATTCTGCCCGTCATCATCATCATGACGCTGCTGGCCATCGGGAAAATTTTCTATGCGGACTTCGGTCTGTTCTATCAGGTACCGCTCAATTCCGGAATTCTGAGTCCGACGACGGACGTCATCGACACGTACGTCTACCGCGCATTGCTCAATTTGGGCGATATCGGCATGGCCTCGGCCGCCGGATTCTATCAGTCGGTCGTCGGTTTTATTCTGGTCATCGTATCGAATCTGATTGTGCGCAAGCTCAATCCGGATAACGCGCTTTATTAGGAGGCCAAAGAGATGAACCCTTCCATGAGATACCAACAGTGGACGCTGAATGCGGTCTTCATCGTCGTAACGGCGCTATGCCTCCTGCCGTTTGTTCTGCTGGTCGCCGCTTCTTTCACGGATGAACAAACCATTATCCGCAACGGGTATTCCTTTTTTCCGGAGAAGCTGAGCGTGTATGCTTATGAGTATTTGTTCAAAAGCTCCAATTCCATTTTTCGTTCTTACGGAATCTCGATATTGGTAACGGTCACGGGAACGGTTATCGGTCTGTTGATGGTCACCTTGCTGGCCTATCCACTCTCGCGCAGGGATATGCCGTTGCGTACCGGTCTGTCGTTCTACGTTTTCTTTACGATTCTGTTCAACGGCGGACTCGTTCCGACCTATCTGGTCTATACGCAGTTGTTCGATATCAAGAACACGCTGCTTGCGCTGATCGTTCCTTATCTGCTGCTGAGCGGATTTTACGTCCTGCTCGCCCGTACGTTTTTCCAGAACACTATCCCCCCCGAGATTATCGAGTCGGCTTATATGGACGGGGCGGGAGAATTCCGGATTTTCTTCCAAATGATCTTGCCGCTGTCGCAGCCGGTGCTGGCTACGGTAGGCTTGTTCACCTTGATTCGCTATTGGAACGACTGGTTCAACGGCTTGATTTTCATCACGAAAGAGGATCTGTACAGTCTGCAGTATCTGCTCAACAAGATTTTGCTCGATATCCAGTTCCTTGCCGTATCCGATATGGGAGGTCGCCAGGGAGACGCGCTTGCCGCCCTTCCCAAGGAAGGCGTGCGAATGGCCATGGCGGTTGTCGGTGTCTTGCCGATCATGCTCGCCTATCCGTTTTTCCAGAAGTTTTTCGTCAAGGGGCTGACGGTAGGCGCGGTTAAAGGTTAGGCTATAACCGGTTCGTCCGGATAGCATATTCCAACTTACAGATATCAGGGAGGTACTTGCATGAAAAAGAAGAATATCCGAAAAGCACTCATGATCCCGTTCCTTCTGGTTCTGATTGCGGCGCTCGCAGCGTGCGGATCGGGCGGCGGCAAAGAAGCGGGCACAGGGAGTCCGTCCCCAAAAGCAAGCGAAGCGGAAGGAAGCTCGGAATCGTCAGTGCTGCCTCCTTACGAACTGACGATGGCGTTCTTCACGCTCGGCTCGCAAACCTCGGGCATTCCCGAAGTGGAAGCGGCCGTAAGCAAGATCGCCCAGGAAAAGCTGAATACGACGGTCAAGTTTCTGCCGATCGCGTACGGTTCGTGGAACCAGCAGATCAACCTGATGCTGGCCGGCAACGAGGATCTGGATTTGATGATCAGCGGCGTCAACGGCAACTATGCGACGCAGGTCGCCCAGGGCCAGATTTTGCCGATGAATGAGCTGCTGGACAAGCATGGAGCGAATATCAAGGAGTCGTTATATCCGTTTATTCTCGATGCGGTCAAGGTGAACGGAGAAACCTACGGGATTCCGGCGAGAAGAGACTTTGCCGGGGGAAGATCGCTGTACCTGCGCAAGGATATTACGGACAAGTATAACATCGATATTGGCCAATATACGAAATTCGAGGATTTGACCGAGCTGTTCCAGATTGTAAAGGATAACGAACCGAATATGATTCCGCTAGTTTCCTTCGCCCCCGGCTCGACGCCGGTGGACAGCATGGCCGCCACTATGTTTGACGTCATGGTGAACAAAATGGGAACGATCAGAGTCGACGGCGAGGAATCGAAGATCGTGAATATGTACGAGACTCCGGAGTACGAGGCTTTGGTCAAGCTTGCTCGCAGTTGGTACGAAAAAGGATTTATCCGCAAAGACGAAGCAACGGCGAAGGATACGGCGCATGATCTGATGAAGGCCGGACAGGCTTTCGCTTACTTCTCGACCTGGAAGCCGGGCAATGAAGGACAGGACAGCAGGAAGGCGGGTACGGAGCTCGTATCGATCCCCGTCGGCCAACCGCTCACCGACTCCAGCCACGGCACGCGCTTCAACTGGTCGATCGCCAAAAACTCCAAAGACCCGGCGCGGGCGATGATGTTCCTGGATCTCATGTTCGCGGACCCGGAGATCAATAATCTGCTCTCCTGGGGAATCGAAGGACGGGATTACGTGATTAAAACCGACGCGGTGATCGGGTATCCCGAAGGCGTGGACGCCGCCAGCGTTCCTTACGGTTTGAATACGGGCTGGCTGTTCGGCGACCAGTTTAAATCCTATATCTTCGAGACGGACCCTGCCGATCTGTGGGAGCAGATGGATAAGTTCAATCAGGACTCCACCAAATCGCCTGCAGTCGGATTCAACTATGAATCCTCGGCGGTCAAGAACGAAGTAGCCGCGGTGACGAACGTGCTGAACCAGTATCGGGTCGGCTTGGAGACCGGTACGTTGGACCCGGCGTCCACGCTGCCGGAATTCATCGGCAAGCTTAGAGACGCGGGCATGGACGACATCGTAGCGGACAAGCAGAAGCAGTTCGACGTGTGGCGGCAAGCCAGGCCACAATAACGAACTGTGGACGGAAACAATCAGATGGAGCCGAGTCTCCATCTGATTTTGCCATGAGACGGGATCGCCGCCCCAGTGATACAATAGTGTTGTAAGCGGTTCCCAAGCGGGGTGGACAATGCATGAGGCTTCCGGCAAACCACAAACGGCGCAGTTCCTTGCGATTTCGGATCGGCCTCGCCTTCGCAATCGTTACGGTGCCTTTGATCTTGCTGCTGATTTACAACAACCTGTACGCTTCGAACGTCGTTCGAAAACAGGTGGCCCAATCCAACAAAAAATTCGTATCTTTATATTTGAATCCGATCGACCGCAGTTTGGCGGAGGTCGACCAATATTTGTACAGCCTGGCCTCCCAGGAGTCCGACCTGCTGGCGCTGGATCTGTCGCCTGAAACGAACAATCGAAAGTATTACTTGGCCAAGATCAGGCTTTCCAACAAAATATCGGCCGACATCGTCAATTACGAAACGTTGGATATGATGTTTATTTATTCGATTGCCAACGACGAAATGTTCACGACCCCCGTCGTAGACAAGCCTTATCCCGAGCAGTTGCGGGAGCGGACGGCGATTCACGCTTTGCTGAAGGACGGAGCTTCGGCGGAGAGGGAGTGTCTTCGCACTTGGTGCACCCGACAAATTGACGAACAGTATTTTCTGCTGCACATCGTGAAGGCGGGCAATGTCTATCTTGGCGCCTGGGTCGAGGCGACACGGCTGTTGGAGCCTCTGGACACGATCGTTCTTGGCGATCGAAGCCGGGCCATACTGGTTACGGACCGCGGCGAGCCGATGAACGATAAGAAGCTGATCGAGGAACAGGGCATCAGACTGGAAGTAGGGAATGAACTTTACACGATCGTCGGAAACAAGGAAAAGTACCTTCTGGTCGGAGAGACGTCCCGAATGGGGAATTTCGGCTTGGCCGCGCTCATTCCCGAACGTACGATTTTGGAGAAGCTTCCGGATCTGCAGCGGATCGCTTTTCTGATTCCCCTTGGTTCGGTGCTTGTGCTTCTGACGCTGCTGCTCTATTTGCGCAAAATCATTTTACGTCCGATCAACCGGTTTATCAGCGCCATGAAGCGTTTTCGCAACGGAAATTGGGATACGCAGATCGAGCCGGACCCGTCGATGTCCCAGGAATTCGAGCTTATGACCGGCACCTTCAACAATATGGTGACGCAAATTCAAGAACTGAAAATCAACGTCTATGAGGAGCAGCTCAACTTGAAGCAAGCGGAGCTGAAGCATCTTCAACTGCAGATCAACCCTCATTTTTTCTTGAATTCGCTCAATATTCTGTATCATTTGGCCCAAGACAAGCAGTTCGATCTGATCAAAGAAATGACCCTGAATCTGGTCGAATATTTCCGTTTCATGTTCCGCAGCTCCTCGATCTTCGTGACGCTGGAGGAGGAGATCAAACATACGTCCAGCTACTTGAACATTCAGCAATTGCGGTTTCCGGAGCATCTGAAGTTCCGGATCGCAATGCCGGAGGAGTTGTCTGCGGTTCCGGTTCCCCCGCTGCTGATTCAGGGCTTTGTCGAAAATACGATTAAGCATGCGGTCACCATGGATGAAATGATTCAGCTAATAGTGACGATCAAGTCGGAGGGCGACGAGAAGAAGCCGGAGCTGCTGATCGGCATCCGGGACAGCGGTCCGGGCTTTTCTTCGGAGATGCTGGACAGGCTTAACTCGGACGACAATCCGGTCAGCAGCGACGGGGAGCATGTCGGAATCTGGAACGCGAAGCGCAGGCTAAGCCTGCTGTACGGGGATCGGGCTACGCTCCGTTTCAGGAACGGCCCGGACAGCGGAGCAATCGTAGAAATCCGTCTCCCGCATCGAGAACACGAGGAATAAGTCCTGGCCAGCGGGAAGCTAAGAAACAGGGGGACACAAGCATGCGCGAACATCGGGAACATACGTTGGAGGTCTTGAAGTTTATATCCGAATGGCTGGATCGCCACAAAGGATATTTCATAAATACGGGTAACAAGATATGGGAGTTCGCGGAAACCCGGTTCGAGGAGCATCGTTCCGCGGAACTGATCGCCTGTGAACTGGAGAGGGAAGGATTCGCCGTGCAGAGGAATGCCGGAGGCATCGCTACGGCTGTCGTGGGAAGCTATGGACACGGCAAGCCAGTCATCGCGATCTTGGGGGAATATGACGCTTTATCCGGATTAAGCCAGTTGAGGGGCGAGCTTAGGCAGGCGCCGCGGGAGATCGGAGGGAACGGACACGGCTGCGGTCATAATCTGCTCGGCTCGGGAGCCTTGGCGGCAGCGGTCGCGCTGCGGAAAGCGATGGAACGGTTCGGTCTGTCCGGAACGGTCCGATTATATGGCTGCCCTGCGGAGGAGGGCGGCGGCGGCAAGGGCTACATGGTGCGCAACGGCTTGTTCCGCGATGTGGACGCGGCATTGACCTGGCATCCGGCCTCATTGAATTTTATTCTTAGCAGCTCTACGCTCGCTACCTGCCAGATGTATTTCCGTTTTCGGGGGCGCAGCGCACATGCCGCAGGCGAACCTTACTTCGGACGCAGCGCGTTGGATGCGGTGGAATTGACCAACGTCGGATGTAATTATTTGCGCGAGCATGTGATTCCTGAAGCCCGTATCCACTACGCGATAACCAATGCGGGAGGCGCGTCGCCCAACGTCGTGCAGGCGGAGGCCGAGGTGCTTTACAAGATTCGCACGCCGCGATCGGAGCAATTGGGGGAGCTGTACGAACGGGTGTGCAATGTGGCGAGGGGAGCGTCGCTGATGACCGGGACGGAGCTGGAAATCGAGTTTGACGCGGGTTCGTCCGAAATTATCGTCAACCGTACATTGGAGAAGCTGATGCACGACGCGTTCCGCGAATTGGGATGTCCCGAGTTCGATCAGGAGGAGTCGGTGTTTGCCGCCCAAATTCGTGATACGCTGACGGAGTCTGAGAGAACGCATCAGATTCCGTCGGAGCTGCTCGGTCGGTCACTGTCGGACCGTCTGGAGCCTTACACTCCTTCCGACGAGGTCGCAATGGGGTCTACGGATGTCGGGGATGTCAGCTGGCAGGTGCCGACAGCGCAATGCTGGGTTGCCTGTTCCGCTATCGGGACTCCGCTGCATTCTTGGCAAGCCGTCAGCCAGTTCGGCGCGTCGATCGGATACAAGGGCATGCTGCATGCGGGCAAAGTAATCGCGGCGACGGCCATTGAGCTTCTGCTGCGCCCCGAAGCGTTGGAGCGGGCCAGAACCGAGCATCTGGGACGAATGCAAGGGAGAATCTATCGCTGTCCGATTCCTGAGGGAGCCGTCCCCCGGCCCGTCCGGAAGTCGTAGATCGGAATCGCAGTAAGAGAGGGGACCGTGCATGCATCATTTGCTGATCGTAGACGACGAGATCGTTGCCGCTCAAGGAATCAAGAACGGAATCGCCTGGGGGAACCTGGGGTTCTCCAGCGTAAGCGTCGCTTACAATGTGACGCAGGCCAAGGAGATTATCCGCAATCGACGGGTGGACGTCATGATTTGCGACATAGAGATGCCCAGAGGCAACGGGATCGAGCTGCTGCAATGGGTGAAGGAGCACGATCCGACGGTCGAAGCGGTGTTCTTGACTTGCCACGCCGACTTTCGCTATGCCCAGCAAGCGGTGCAACTGGGGAGCCTGGATTACTTGCTGAAGCCGGTAAGGTTTGAAGAACTGGAAGCCGCCATCCACAAAGCCGTGCATAAGATCGAATCCGAGCTGCTTAAGTTGAAGCAGTCGGAAGCGATGAGAAAGTATCAGACGCTGTGGTCTACGCATCAACCTGTGTTCGTCGAGCGGTTCTGGAGCGAGTTGCTTCAGCGCCAAATCCCGGCAGATCCCGTTCGGATTCAGGAAGTGATCGAGAGAAAAAATCTACCGATACAGGTGGATACCCGGTTTATTCCGGTGCTGATTTCAGTTCAGGAGTGGTCCAAGGATTACACCGTCAGGGAACAGAAGCTGATGGAGTATGCGGTTCGCAATGCGGCGATCTACGCGCTGGAGCTTGAACAAATGCAGGGACAGGTTGTTTCTTCGTTCAACGGCAAATGGATGGCGTTTATTCCCCTGGAGCATTCGCTGGCTCGCGAGCTCGGGCTGCTTCAGGAAGCCTGCGAAAAGTTCATTGTCCTCGCCAGTAGGCATTTTTCATGCCGCCTATCCTGTTATGTTGGTCATCCATCGGGGATTGCCGATATCCCGGATCAGGCGGATTCCTTGCAGGAGATGGATATCGAGAACGTTACGCTGACCAACCGGGCGTTCAGCCTGGGAGAGGCGCCGAAGCCGCTTGCGCCCAGCGCGGCGATGCCTGAGATCAATGAATGGCTCGAGTTGATGAAAAGGCTGGCGAAGGAAGAACTGCTTAGGGAGATTGAGTTGTTTTGCGCCAAGCTGAAGATGAACGGCTGCACGGCCCGAGCTCTGAAGGAATTCCAGCATGATTTTCTGCAAATGATCTATCACGTTTTGCAGTTGAAAGGGCTGCAGGCGCGATTGGTCTTTTCCGATTCCCCGGATCGAATCGCGCTCGCGCTTCGGTCGGTGGATCATCTCAGGGAATGGGCGAAATCCGCCATCATCAGGGCGATTGGGTCCATCGAGGAAGTCGAGGAGTCCCACACGGTCGTAGAGAAGGTTAAAAAATTCATTGCGGAAAATATCGAACAAAACTTGTCGCGGGAAGTCGTCGCCGAATATGTGCGTCTTAGTCCGGACCATCTGACAAGAATGTTTAAGAAAAAGACGGGAAAGGCGATCTCCGAATATTTGATGGAGGAACGAGTTCGGCATGCCAAGCATCTGCTGACGTTCACGGATTCCAGCATCAGCGAGGTGGCCTCCGCGGTAGGCTACGTCAACTTTTCGCACTTCAGCAAAATTTTCCGCAGAATGACAGATATGAACCCGCAGGATTTCCGCAAGCTTTACAAAGCGGGAGGACGGTCTGGACAATAAGTAAAATCTACCCGTTGTTCCGGTACTCCTGGGGCGTATTTCCATAGTGCCTTTTGAATATTTTGATAAAGTGAGGGGCTGCCAGGAAGCCAAGCTGGGCGCTGATTTCGGTAATTTTCAGGTCTGTGTTGCGCAGCAGGTGGGTCGCGCGCTCCATCCGGATACGATACAAGTAATCGCCGACGGTTTCGCCCGTGACGCTTTTGTAGACTTTGGCCAAATACACCGGATGCAGGTCCACATGATCGGCGATCGTCTGCAAGGAAATGCCTTCGGCCAGACGCTCCTGGATAAACGTCCTTACCCTGGACGCGATTTGCTGATGAGAATCTTCCAGATGACGGGAGGCTCTCACCCGGATCGCCCCGATCGTTTTTTCCGCCCATTCGAATATGCGCTGTCGGGAAAGCTGGCTTTTCTTGCGAAGCAGCAAATCGAACTCCTCCCCGAGTTGCTCCTCGACCGGTTGTCCCCCGGATTCAAACAGCATCGTGAACGAGGAAGAAAGATGAAGAAAGACCGTGAACAGCTGATCGCGGGAAGGCTCGTTCGCCGAATCGCTCATCGACAGCATGCGGCCGATCTTGGCAAGCGCCTCGTCCCAATTGCCCGACTGGAGCAATACGGGAAGCAGCGGAGGCTCGAAGAGTTGAACCGCGTTCCGGTTATCCGTCTCCGTTTCCGTATCTTCAACCGTAAGAAAATAGCTCTTGTTTTTCCCGACGCTGCGATTAATCGCCCTCACGGAAGCCATGTACGAATCTGCCGTATCGTGCGGGAACGTTCCGATGTTGCCCAGGCAGACGGTCAGTGATCCCTTCAAATATTTTTGCACGTGGTTCTGCAGCTTGATGGCGTACGCATCGGCCCTGGCAAGCGATTCGGCCTCCCCGCTTTTAATCAAAAAGACCAGATATCCTTGCTCGGTGACGCCGTGCCACAGCTCGAACAGCTCCTGAAATACCTCCTCGGCAATATTGCTGACAGCGTACTCGAGCAGCGATAGGGAATGAAGGTCGTATCCCGAAAAATCCTCCTCCAGACGAATGACCATCATCAGGTATGGGTCGCCCGTCCGAAACGAAACGTCGATCATCGAGAGCCGTTCCTCCAGCCGTTCCGGCTGAATCCGCTTGTTCTGAAGCAAGTCGTTCAACAACTGGTTCCGCAGCAGCGGCAGATTGGCATGCAGCGTATGCTTGAGGCGCTGATAAGAGCTGATTTCCGCCCATTCGCGCTCGATATCCCCGATGGCGTTGCGGACCGTTTCGATCAAGGCTTTGATGTCAACTGGCTTAAGCAAGTAGCAAAGCGTCTGGTATTGAATCGCTTTCTGGGCGTATTCGAACTCATCGTGCCCGGATAAAATGATGCAGCGGATTTTGCGCGACAAGCGCCGGATTTTTCCGATCAGCTCCAGGCCGTCCATTTCGGGCATCCGGATATCGGTAATCATGATGTCGACGGCGGTCCTCGCCGCAATCTGCAACGCTTCTTCCGCCGAATAAGCGCGGTGGACTTCCTCGATTCCAAGCCCGTCCCATGGAATCGTTATCGCGAGACTGTCGACGACCGATGCTTCGTCGTCGA
>JAEZZE010000086.1 GCA_023418755.1 Bacillota bacterium
GAGCGGGACAACGCGACGATCTCGTCGACCAGGCGCATGACGAGAGCGGATACGATCGCGAGCATAGCCGAGGTAAACAGAAGCAGCGTTACACCTACCGCAAGCCAGCGGGGGAGGCGCGCCCTGACGTTCAGGAAGCCGACAAGCGGGTTCAGGGCGTAGGCGAGCAGCCAGCCTAGCAGGAACGGATAGAGCAGGGGAAACGACCACCACAGCGCCAGCAGAGCCGCCGTCAGCAACCCCGCCGCAAGGAGCAGGCGCGACAGCTGACCGCCGATTTTTCGATTCACGTCGATCCCTCTTTCCCGAACCGGATTTCATTTCACATTCCGTTAACGCGACGTTGATGTAGAGTTTACATTCGACCAACATAATGAAGGAAACAAGTCGGCGGGAGTTGGTCGCTGGCATTTTGAACAGGGGGATGCGGGTGACTAGCGCCAAAAAATACATTAACCGCGATTTAAGCTGGCTGGAGTTCAACAGGAGGGTGCTCGAGGAAGCCGAAGATCCGGATACGCCTCTTCTGGAGCGGCTGCAATTTCTGTCTATCGTACAGAGCAACCTAGATGAGTTTATGAGCGTTAGAGTCGCGGGATTACAAGCTCAGAGCAAAGCCGGATACGAAAAAACGGATTTTACGGGTTACACGCCCCAGGGCCTGATCAAACGGTTGATGAAGCGAAGCGCGCGAATGGTTCGGGAACAGTACCGGACCTACAGGGAGCTGCTGAGGCTGCTGGCGAAGGAAGGCGTATCGCTGACGGAATACGGCGATTTGCACGAGGATCAGAAGCAGGCGATGACCGAGTATTTCCAGCGGATCGTCTATCCGGTGCTTACGCCGATGGCGGTCGACCAGAGCCGCCCGTTCCCGCTCGTTCACAGCAAGGAGCTCTATTTGGCCGTCGTTCTGAAGCGCGAGCCGGGAGAAGCCGACGACTCGGACGAAACCTTCTGCGCGATCGTTCAAGTCCCTTCGATCCTGGCCCGCGCGGTCGTCGTTCCCGGAAGGAGGAACAGCCGTAAGCTGGTCTATCTGCTTCTGGAGGATTTGATCAAGGAGCATATCGGTCTGCTGTTCAGCGGATACCGGGCCGAAGCGGTGCATGCGTTTCGCGTGACGCGCAATTCCGACTTGACGCCGAACGAGGAAGGCGCGGACGATTTGCTGCAGGAGATCGAGAAGGAGCTTCGCCGGCGCCAAAGAGGGCTGCCCGTAAGGCTTGAAGCGGAGAAGGGAATCCATCCCGACGCGCTCGATCTGCTGAAGGACGAGCTGGAGCTCGCGGAGGAGTTTATCGACGAGATCGACGGGCCGCTCGATCTGGGGTTCCTGTCGAAATTCGCCGCGGCTCTTCCGAATTACGACCATCTTCGCTATCCGAAGTACGAGCCGGTCTACCCGAAGGAATTCGACGATACGGACGACATTTTGTCGGTGCTGCGCGACAGGGACGTGCTCGTCTACCATCCGTACGAATCGTTCGAGATCGTCAACGACTTCGTGCTGCAGGCGGCCGCCGATCCGAATGTCATGGCGATCAAGATGACGCTGTACCGCGTCAACGTCAATTCCGTGCTTATTCAGGCATTGTCCCGAGCGGCGGAGTCCGGCAAGCAGGTCACGGTCGTCGTGGAGATCAAAGCGAGGTTCGACGAAGCGCGCAACATCGCTTGGGCGCGCCAGCTCGAGAAGTCGGGATGCCACGTCGTGTACGGCTTGGTCGGATTAAAAACGCATGCCAAAATCACGCTCGTCGTGCGCAAGGAAGCCGAGACGCTGAGAAGATACGTGCATGTGGGGACGGGCAATTACAACGAGAGCACGGCCCGTTTCTATACCGACGCGGGGCTGTTCACCAGCCATCCCGATATCGGGGCGGACGCGACCGCGCTGTTCAACGAGATGACGGGCTACTCGGCGCCGCATCTCTGGTCGGCTTTCGCCGTTGCGCCGATCGGCCTAAAGCCGAAGCTGTTCGATCTGATCGACCGGGAGATCGCCCATGCCATAGCCGGCAAACCCGCCCGGATCGTGGCGAAGATGAATTCCCTGTCCAACCAATCGATGATAGACAAGCTGTACGAGGCCTCCCAGGCGGGAGTAAAGATCGAATTGATCGTCAGAGGGGTGTGTTGTCTACGTCCCGGAGTACCCGGACTAAGCGATAACATCCGGGTCGTCAGCATCGTCGACCGTTATCTCGAGCATGCGAGAATACTCGCGGTCGCGGCCGGGGGCAACGAAGAGGTGTACATTTCGAGCGCCGACTGGATGACCCGCAACCTGAACCGCAGGGTGGAGCTGATGTGCCCGGTGTACGACAAAGGGCTTCGGCTCATGCTGATGAACGTGCTTCAGATGAATCTGGCGGACAATGTCAAAGCGAGGGAGCTTCGGCAGACGGGGTCGTACGAGCGGGTAGCGAACGAACAAACGCCGCTTCGCAGCCAATTCGAAGCGGCGGATATTCCGCTCTGGAAATCGGTTGCGGCGGCGTTCGACTCGTAAGGACTTACGCAGGGGAGCGGCCTGTTCGGACCACTTGCAAATCGGGAGTCAATCCCCATATTTTTTTGAATTCCTTGGCCATGTTCCCGACCTCCATCTTTTCGACGGGGAGCGGATGGCCGGATTCGGCAAGCAGCTTGAGCTTCTTGCCTTCGGCCGCGATATGGAGCGCGGAGATCGCTTGCGACTCGCTGCGGTCCAGCGCCGAGGCGAGCAGCAGCAGCGTTCCCAGCTTGCCGATCGTCTCGGGATCCTCTTCCGCGAGCATCGATTGATAGGAAGACAGCTTGCGTCTTAGCGAATTTGTACTCCGGTAAGAGGCGATGGCCGCGGCCAAAATCTTTTCCCTGTGGGACAAGCCGTTCCAGTTCGTGTGGAGCAGCATATAGAACGTATGGTCGGCGCAATCGTTGTAGTCGATCGTCGCGCCGATCCGGAACAGCCGGGCGGCGGTGTCCAGCAGCCTGCGGCTCCCGCCCGGAAGCGGGGATACGGCGTTTAATTGATCGAACAGGGCCACGGCCAATTTGCGCACCTGCTGCAGGTGCCCGGCGGGAGCCGCGGGATACAGCGCGATCAAATTGCGTATGCTTTCCTCCAGCACGTCGTTGTCGGAAGCCGGCGGCGGATAGGGACGGCAGGTTTCGTAAAACAGTCCGTCCCGCAAGCCGGTGCCGCACACGATCATCGTCGACGCCCGCGTCAGCTCCATCACGCCGCGCAAAATCGCCAGTCCCGGCACGATGACGTCGCCTCGGTCCTTGGAGAGGCCGGGACGCTTTCTGCGCTGCGGGACAGCGAGGCTGGCCAAATCGTTCAACGCGCCGGACACATCGGACGCCGATAGCTCGTAGCCGTGCAGTTGGGGGAACGGATAGCCGATCTCCCGCTGGCGAAGCTTGGCCAGCGCGCGCACGGTTCCGCCTAGTCCGATCAGAGGCAGCCCGGGGTGCTTCGCGATCCAGTCCGTTTCTTGCATCAGGCGCTTGGTCTCCGAGACGATGTCGTTCAGCATGGCCTGTTCGACGGCGTCCTCTCCTAAGCCGTAGCGGGCCGACACATTGACGCAGCCGACCGGGAACGAGACGGCAGAGACGACCTTTCGGTCCCGGACGAGCGTAATCTCGGTGCTGCCGCCGCCGATATCCACGACGAAGCCGTCGCCGAACCGCAGACTGTTCAGCATAGCCTCGCTTCCGAGGCGAGCTTCCTCTTCGCCGGATAAGATTTCGATGTCGATGCCGGCGGCCAGGCGAAGCCGTTCGACGACCGCTTTCCGATTGGCGGCCTGCCGGATCGCCGCGGTGGCGACCGCGCGGACGCGCTCGGCTCCGTGCTTGGCGCATATGCGCAAATAGTGGCGCAACAACTCAGCAAGCTCATCCACCGCTTCGTCGGGCAGCGTGCCGTCGGCTCCCATGCGCTGGCTTAGCCTGGCGGGCCAGCGGCCTTGATCCACGACCCTGTAAGCGCCGTTGCCGGTCAACTGGTAGACGGACAAGCGAACGGTGTTGGAGCCGATATCTATAATTCCGGTTACCCGGTTCGTCGTTGTATGCATAGTGGGCGTCCTCCAACTGTTAAACCTTCGTTACATTGTAACATAAATCGACCCATGGAATAATTAGGGACTTTAAGCGCATGATGATAAGGATCTTGGCGCAAGAACGATTCGTGATAGGGCCGATAAAGCATTTTTATACCCCCATCGGTTCCATTCGCTTGTGAAATCGATTATCATTAAAAAAGCTCAATTAATGTTAAGATAGCCGCGGTTTGCGTACATTATCGAACCAAGGGCGCTTCCGGCTTGCGCGCTGACATACTCGGGCATTCCCCGACGGCGGGGAAGACAAGCCGGCGGACATGAATTTTCCGGTCAAAGGAGAGAGAAAATATGACAGCAACCAAGGGCCTTGAAGGGATCGTCGCGGCGAAGTCCTCCATTAGTTCCATTATTGACGGCGTTCTGACTTATCAAGGCATTAACATCGACGAACTGGCGGAAAAGGCTTCATTCGAAGAAGTCGTCTATTTGTTGTGGCACGGCAAGCTTCCCAATCAGTCCGAGCTTGACGGGTTGAACGCCCAGCTCGGCGAATACGCCGCCGTTCCGGCCGAAGTGATCGAAGGCTTGCGCCTGTACCCCCGAAATGCCAACTCGATGGCCGCGCTCCGCACGGCGGTATCCAGCTTGGCTCTCTACGATAGCGAAGCGAACGACATGAGCAAGGAAGCCAATTACCGCAAGGCGGTTAAGCTGCAAGCCCAGCTTCCTACGGTCGTCGCCGCGTTCGCGCGTCTTCGGGAAGGCAAGGAACCGATCGCTCCTAAGCAAGGCGTAGGCGTCGCCCACAACTTCCTCTACATGCTGACGGGCGAAGAGCCGGCGCAGGTCGCCATCGAAGCGATGGACAAAGCGCTCGTGCTCCATGCCGATCACGAGTTGAACGCCTCGACCTTCGCTTCCCGCGTTACGGTCGCGACGCTGTCGGACATCTACTCCGGCGTAACGTCGGCAATCGGTGCCCTTAAAGGCCCGCTTCACGGCGGAGCGAACGAAGCGGTCATGGTCATGCTGGACGAGATCGGCTCGTTGGACAACGTGGAATCCTACATTCAAGAGAAGCTGGACAACAAGGTCAAGATCATGGGCTTCGGTCACCGAGTCTACAAGAACGGCGATCCTCGGGCCAAGCACCTCATGCAGATGTCCCGCCAGCTTGGCGAGCTTAAAGGAGACATGACCCTTTACGACATGTCCGTCAAGATCGAAGAGCTCGTTACCGGCCAGAAAGGGCTTAAGCCGAACGTGGACTTCTACTCGGCTTCCTGCTATACGATGCTGGGCATTCCGCGCGACCTGTTCACGCCGATCTTCGCGATCAGCCGCGTATCCGGCTGGACGGCTCACATTTTGGAGCAGTACGAAGACAACCGTCTGATCCGTCCGCGCGCGGAATACGTCGGTCCCGTAGACCAGCATTACGCGCCGATCTCCCAGAGAGGCTAACTCGGCATTGCCGGGTGCCGGCGGGTTGCCTCCATCGCCATTCCGCGGAGGCGGACCGCCGGTTCTTTGCGAAAATACAAATCGATCATACCCAGGAGGAGAATTGGAATCATGAAACTCGAAAAATTCGCAGCGCCGACTTCCGGCGAGAAAATCACGGTAACGAACGGCGTACTGAACGTACCTAACAACCCGATCATCCCTTTCATCGAGGGCGACGGCACGGGCCGCGATATCTGGAAAGCTTCCAAGCGAGTGCTTGATGCGGCAGTAGAGAAAGCATACAACGGCGAGAAGCAAATCGCTTGGTACGAAGTGTTCGCGGGAGAGAAAGCATTTAACGCTTACGGCGAATGGCTGCCTAACGATACGCTCGAAGTCATCCGCGAGATGATCATCGCGATCAAAGGTCCTCTGACGACGCCGATCGGCGGCGGCATTCGTTCCCTGAACGTCGCGCTTCGCCAAGAGCTGGATCTGTACGTCTGCTTGCGTCCGGTGCGCTACTTCCAAGGCGTTCCTTCGCCTGTAAAACGTCCGGAGCTCGTAGACATGGTCATTTTCCGCGAGAATACCGAAGATATCTATGCCGGCATCGAATATCAATCCGGTACGGAAGAAGTTAAGAAAGTGCTCGAGTTCCTGCAAAAAGAAATGGGCGTCAAAAAGATCCGCTTCCCGGAAACTTCGGGCATCGGCATCAAGCCGGTTTCCTCGGAAGGCTCCAAGCGTCTCGTACGCGCCGCGATCGAGTACGCGATCAAACATAACCGCAAATCCGTAACGCTCGTACACAAAGGCAACATCATGAAGTTCACGGAAGGCGCGTTCAAAAACTGGGGCTACGAAGTGGCCGAGCAAGAATTCGGCGACAAAGTGTTCACTTGGGGTCAATACGATGCGATCAAAGCCGAGCAAGGCGAAGCGGCGGCTAACGCGGCTCAGAAAGCGGCTCTCGACGAAGGCAAAATCCTGATCAAGGACGCCATCGCCGACATCGCGCTGCAGCAAGTTCTCACCCGTCCGACCGACTTCGACGTTATCGCGACGTTGAACTTGAACGGCGACTACCTGTCCGACGCTTTGGCTGCCCAAGTCGGCGGAATCGGCATCGCTCCGGGAGCGAACATTAACTACGTGACCGGTCACGCGATCTTCGAAGCGACGCATGGCACGGCTCCGAAATACGCGGACAAGGACGTCGTGAACCCGGGCTCCGTTATTTTGTCCGGCGTCATGATGCTCGAGCACCTGGGCTGGCTGGAAGCGGCGGACCTGATCTACAAAGGCCTCGAGAAATCGATCGGCAGCAAAGTCGTAACCTACGACTTCGCGCGTCTAATGGAAGGCGCTACGGAAGTGAAATGCTCCGAGTTCGCCGACGAGATCATCAAAAACTTCTAAATATCGGGGTTCACGAACGAACCGTCGCCTCCTTGGGCGGCGGTTCTCCCCTCATAACGGGGCATGCGCGGAGGAGAGCGCTCCTTAACGGTCGTCGTCTCGGTGGGATCTCCCCATATCGACCAGCATGGCGTGAATGCGGGCAATCCGTAACGGTCGTCGTCTCAGTGGGATCTCCCCACATCGACCAGCACGGCGTGAATGCGGGCAATCCGTAACGGTCGTCGTCTCGGTGGGATCTCCCCACAAACCGGGGGTGGCGCGGAGTGGCAGTAACGTACGGTTGGGTAGGCGGAAGCAAAGAGGGAAACATCCATTCTCTTATCCGCCCGGTACTGAAGGCCGGGCTAATCATGACAAGGAGGACGAACAAGTGGCAATCAAACGGGCGAAAGTTACGGTCGTAGGGGCGGGTTTTACAGGGGCGACTACAGCGCTGATGCTGGCTCAGAAAGAATTGGGCGATGTCGTTCTGCTAGACATTCCTCAACTGGAGAATCCGACGAAGGGCAAAGCGCTTGATATGCTGGAGTCGACGCCGGTTCAAGGAGTGGACGCCAACATTGTCGGCACGGCCGATTACGCCGATTCGGCGAATTCCGACGTCGTGATCATAACGGCCGGCATTGCCCGCAAACCGGGCATGAGCCGCGACGATCTCGTGAACACGAACGCGGGCATCGTGAGATCGGTGTGCGAGAACGTCAAAGCAACGAGTCCGAACGCTTATGTCCTCATTTTGTCCAACCCGGTCGATGCCATGACTTATGTGGCCAACAAGACGCTCGGCTTCCCGAAAAACCGCGTGATCGGCCAATCCGGCGTACTCGACACCGCCCGGTATAACACGTTTCTCGCCCAAGCTCTGAACGTATCCGTCGAAGACGTGCGCGGCGTCGTGCTCGGCGGCCACGGCGACGATATGGTCCCGCTCGTTCGCTATACGACGATCGGCGGCATTCCGGTCGAAAAGCTTCTTCCCAAGGAGCAGATCGACGCTATCGTGGCACGCACCCGCGTCGGCGGCGGGGAAATCGTCAACTTGTTGGGCAACGGAAGCGCGTATTACGCACCGGCGGCGTCCCTTGTACAAATGACGGAAGCGATCCTGAAAGACAAGAAGCGCATTCTTCCGGTCATTGCGCTGCTTGAAGGCGAATACGGCTACGAGAATCTGTTTATGGGCGTGCTGGCCGTATTGGGCGGAGACGGCATCGAGAAGGTGATCGAGCTCGACCTGACGGCCGAAGAGAAATCCGCGCTCGAGAAGTCCGCGGAATCCGTACGCAACGTCATCAAGATCGTCGAGAACGCGTAACGGGAAACCGGTACGGGAAACGACGGTCGGAATCGCCGAAAGCCTGCCTTACGGCCGGATTTCGGCGATTTTTTTGATGGGCGCGCCAAATGGAGGTAAAAGACCGATCGTAGAGGGGGCCGGTCCGTAGCCCAGAGGGCGGTAAAGGATCGATCGCGAAGGGAGCCGGTTCCATAAGCCGGAACGCTTGCTTAGGGTGAAGGCTGTGCATCCCCCTCAAAGCTAAGTTGCTTGCATTCGGCGAAGTCTGTGCGTCCAATTGGGCGCGAACGGTTTTGCTCGTCCGTATTTTTGTGTATACTTAGGATGTCTTAGTCTGGTTGTTAACTATTGGAGGTTGCGACGAATGGCAAATGTGATGTTGTTTTTACACGTAGTCGGCGCGGTGGGAATGGGCGTGTATGCGATCCTGCCGTTCGTGGTCGGGAAGTTTAAGCAGTTGTCCGGAACCGCTCAGGAAGGGCTAGCCCGCGGACTTATTTCTGCCGGCAGAGTAGGTCAATATTCGTTGGTGCTGCAGCTCGTTACCGGCGGATACTTGCTGACCGGCTTGAATTTGTCCTATTCCGTGGCTTGGATGGTAACGGTGGGCGTTCTTTTTATCGCGATCGGGGCTTTGTCCGGCATTGTGCAAGGACCTCTCAAGCTGATCGCGGAAGCATCCGTCAAAGGCGAAAGCGCGAGTTCCTCGATCACGAAGGTCCAGACGTTGAGCACAATTCTTTTTATCCTGTTTCTAGTCATTATCTGGCTGATGCAAGTACCGTGGTATAAGGCTTAAGACGAGCGGCGGCAACCATGCAATCGCGGGATCCCATCCGAAATTCGGATGGGTTTTTTATTTTATGCCGCCCGTTTCTTTTGCTCCCGAAGCATCCCGTATTCGTTTAATGTGTAGATCGTCGTGCAGGAGGCAAGGATTAGCCTGGAGAGCGCCTCGGGGAAATGATGCGAATAAACGCTGCGAAAGCGGTACTCGTAATAGTAGTAGAGCCGGTTCCATTTGGGGACGCGGGTACCGTAATATTTCCGAATGAAGGCTCGGGCCCTTCTATACATCTTCAGCATGGCCCTCCTTACGATCGGCTGTTGGTCCGAGCGCTTCTCGCGTTTCCAGAAGTCGAGCATGGGCGTGTGCTCCGACTTGTGCATGGCAAGCCGGATCTTGCGAAGCAATCTCTCGGCCGTACGCTGCTGGATTTGCAGTGTCCGGGCTAATCTGCGCGCGGAGCAACGATGGCCCGAAGCGACCCAATAGAGGGCAACCATCCAGTAGCGCAGAGGCAGCTTCGTCCGGTGCATCAAGGTGTTGGAGGTAATGGAGGTTTGGGTCTTGCAGTTGGCGCATTCGTACACGTTCCGCGTTTTGATCAAACAGTACCGCATCTCGCCGCACTTGGTGCAAATAAAGCCGCGCGGCCAACGGGCAGCAAACAGATAGTCCCGGCAGGACTGCTCGTCCGGAAAAAGTGCCATAAACTTGCGAATGGACGCCATAGAAT
>JAEZZE010000154.1 GCA_023418755.1 Bacillota bacterium
CAGTATACCTCACCTCGAACGCCGTTTCCGCCGGCTTCAGGGCAAGCTCGTACTCTCCGTCGCCGATCCGTTCGATCGTGCCCGCGGAAGCGGACGGCGGCTCGGCGGAGCGGAATACGAGTCTTCCGGCCCCGCCGAGCGCGGGGCGGACCCGGATCACGGAAGCGTCCGCGTAGACGTCCACCGTGCCATGAGGCGTGGGAACCGAGCCTTCCACCCGCTCCAAGCCTCCCAGCTCCGGACGGACGACATAGGCTTCGTAACCCGGAGCGGTCGGACGCACGCCCAAATAATATTTGCCGAGCAGGTAGATCGGACTCGCTCCCCAGGCGTGGCACAAGCTCTTGCCGAACGGACGGCCGTACATCTCGTAATGCCCGGCTCCCTCCGCGTCCGGATCGTACTCCTCCCAGAACGACGTCGCGCCCAGCTTCAACATGCCGCCCCAATAGGCCAGCATTTCCTCCCGGACGTGCTCCTGCTCTCCGAGCTCGCACAGGCAGGCCAGTTCATGAAACCTCATGTAAGGGGTCGTGATCGGTTGAACGAGCTCGTTCATCATCACCTGCTTTTTGACGGTCGCCGTCCGTTCCGGGGACAAGTACCCGAACAGGGCCGCGAACAGGTTCGCGTACTTGGTCATATGCCGGTTCAGCTTGCCGTTGACCCGGCTGTGCACGAGCCCGCCTTGCTCCTCGTCCCAGAATACGGCCAGCAGCTTCTCTTTCAGCTCGGATGCCAAACGTCCGTAGCGATCCGCCGTCCCGTCGTCGCCGAATTGCCGGGCAAACCCGCCGGCCGCCTCTAGAGAACGGCACAGCAAAATCTGCTCCACGCACAGCTCGCCTTCCTTATCCATCTCCGCCCAATCGACGAATACCCAGTCCTCTCCCGGCACCCCCTCGATCATGCCTTCCGCGTTGGTACGTCCCAGACAGAACTCCAACAGCGAGACCAGCTTAGGGTACATCCTTCGGACAAACGCCATATCGTTCGTGTACAAGGCATAGTCCTCCAGAGAGAGGATCCAGTAGAAGGAGTAATCCAAAATGGTATTCAGGTGAATCTCGACCGGATCGTTGCCCCGCAGGGCGATCAGCGTCCGTCGGCACACCGCCTCGTCGAAAAAGCTGTAATAGTTCATCAGAAAGCTCTGGTAGGCGTCTCCGGACCACACCCACCGATCGCGTTTGATTCCGTCGAGGAAAAATTCCCTCGTGTTCAAATGCAAGGTTCGGACGGACACGTCCCAGATTTCGTTCAGCATCGGATCGGAACAGCGGAACGCTCCCCTATATTCCAGAGGCAGATATTCGTAGAGCGCATCGATCCGTTCCGCGGACAGGCCGGGATCGGTCCGCACCCGGACGTAACGGAAAGCCCTGCCTAGCGAGAAGGTATAATCCTTCTCGCCCGCGACGTCGACGGTATCGAACGTCTCGCAATGCTCCTCCGACCGCGCCTCCTCCTCGGATTCGCCGTAAAACACGCGAGCCCTTCCCCGTCCTTTCAGTCCGCGAAGCTCGATAAAGCCGAACGTCTGCCGGCCGAAATCGAGCAGGCGGACGTTCGGTCCTTCCTCTATCGTACGGGCCGGAGAGAGGCGTTTCGTCGGCAATCGATAGGATACGGGAGGCTCCTCCGGACGATCGAAGATCCACGAATCCGCGGATGTCCACTTATTGTTCTGATAGGACACGCTCCACGTTTCGTCCGAGCGGACGGACGCTCCTTCGAGGTAAATCGTCGGCAGGCTTTGATCGTTCATGATCGACACGACGATCTCGTGTCTGCCCGCCTCCAATTCGAAGCTCGTCTTGGCGTCGTAGCGGTATTGCCCGTTCACCATAACGTTAAATCTTCCGTTCGCCGCAATCGCGACCGTCTCTCTCCGCTCCAGCTCCACGACTTTGCGGAACTTGACGTTGGGATGGTGCAGGTCGATTTTCCAGATCGGCGGAATGTACATGCCGCGCTCGTCGCGGCGCATCATCGTTCTGGCGTGAAGCCACAGCTCGAAATCGCCGGGATACCAGATCCATTTCGCTAGGCTCATGCTCGTTATGTCCTCTCTGGGGAATTCGATTTTATGAATTCCGGCGCTCACGGCGCCGGTATCACGTACTCCGTTCCGTTCGGGACGACTACCTCTTCGGACCCGTCCGGCAGTGAGGTCGTCGATACGGCCGAGACGTTCTTGCTCCCTTGGATGCGGTATGTCCGCCCGGCGTATACGACCTCGCGCAAACCGGCGCTCTCCAGCGCCGCCGGGAGATCGGGGCGGATATGGAGCCCGTCCGGCCTGGCGTCCATGCCCAGAAATCCTTCCGCCATCACCAGCGGCACGATGCCGGATTCGGGATACTCTCCGACGATTCCGATCGTCCATGGAGCCCCTACGTTATTGGCCGGGTCTCTGCGCAACTCGTCCTGACGGAACTCCGCGATAATTTGCTCCATCCGGGCAAATGCGCTGTCCGCGCCCCCGCCGGACTTCAATCTGCCCATCATATCGTCGTAAGCCGTGTAGAAAATCGCCCCGCCGTTCTCCAGATGGTTGCCGTAGGTCGCGCTCCCGCCCGGAGCCACGCTGATCGCGCCGTTATAGCTGAACCACCAATACGGCTGCTTCTCCTCGATAGCCACCGTATTCGCTCTCGGCGCCCAGTTCCAGTAATAGATGTCCGTCCCTGTCGACGTCTCTCCGGCAATGACGCGGTTTCCGTCCAGCCAGTCGTAGATCGAATCGGCCTGCTGTCCGTCGGCAAGACCGTACATGACGGCCATCGCATTCAGGAACGTAAAGCCGTAATCGCGCTTGACGCCGTTGACGTCGATCGCTCCGATGTAGCGCCCGGTCCGTTCGTCCCAGAACGTCTCGTTGAAAGCCCGGCTGATGTCCGGCAGCAGATCGCGCAGTTCCGCAGCCCTGACCGGACTGCCAACGGTGTCCTCCAGTTCGGCCATCGCCTCGACCGCTCCGTGGAACAGCACGTTCTCATAAGCACTCTTGTAGCCCATCGGATAGTTGTCCCAGTAATTCGAGGCGTGCGCGTCGGCCGTACCGTCGTTATCCGGATCGCCGATGACGAGCAGGCCGGTATTTCCCTGTTGCTCCGTCAGCATGAAGTCCATCGCCTTGCGCGTCTTCTCCAGCAAAGTCGTTACGCCTTGCGGATAAGCCGGGGCTGCGCCATAGGGAAGCGGAGGCAGCGGATCGGTCAGCATTTCGTCCTCCCGCGTCCACATATAGAGCCGATGCACGCCCATGATAAACAGCGGATTGTTCGAGTAATGCTTGGACAAGTCCAGATGCTTCCGCCCGAACGCATGCGCCCACACGAATCCGTCCGCATCCATCGGCAAGTTCAGCATCTGCTCGTACAGCTCTTGCTTCAGCCGCTCCTCCTTCGTCCAGCTCAGCTTCTGCGCCGACCAAAGCTGCCACTCCGTCGGGCCGATGCCTAGAATGCCTCCCGGACCGTTCAGCCAGCGGTTGCCTTCGGGCGTTAGCTCGTTCTGCGCCAAGCCGTACACGGTGAACAGATTGCTCCACTCGGCGTCGAAAGCGCCTCCTCTGGACGTATGGAAGCGAGTGCCGGGAGCGCCGACGGCGGTCAGCCCGGCAAGCTGGAAGGCGTATCGGCCCTGATCGTCCGTGCCCAGCCGGTTGGCCGTCAGCTTGAAATAGCGGGCCGCCAGTCCTCCGGTCTCCAGCGCAAAGGCGGAGTTGCCCGGATTCGGAACGATCGCCTGGCGATGGATCGGCACCTCGTGCCAGAATTGTCCGTCCGTACTATAGGATAAAGTCAGCTCCCGGGGAAAGCCGTATCCTCCGGATCGGGGAGTCAGAATCAGCCGATCGACCGTATGGACAGCTTCAAGATCGACCGCAAGATGCTCCTCGGTAAATCCGTGAAACGGCGTAGGCGAGCTGGACCAGTAGGTTGCCGGGTCTGAATCGAGCGCCTTGGCCGCGGAATGCGCGGCATCGGATTCGGAGGAAGTCGAGTAGATCTGCAGATTGCCGATCTCGTCAGCCGCGCTCGCGCCTGCAACGGTTACCTGAAGCGGCGCGGACCAGCCGGACGACGGGTTGCCGTCCTTGTCGATCGCGCGCGCCTTGACCCCATACGTCCCCGGCTCGCTCCAGGCGTGCGAGGATCGGCCCTTGCGATACGTATCCGTGGCGTTCATCGGCTTCACGGGCGCGGACAGAGACCGCGTGCCGTCGCCCCAGTCGAACAGATAAGCCTGCTCGTTGTCCGCTTCGTTGCCGGCTCCGCTATAGTACTCCGCTGTTTCCCCCGGCGCAAGGCCGGCCGGTCCGATCGGCTTCTCGGCGGTCCCCGGCTCGACCGAAGCATAGGCGTAAATCTCGGAGACGTAGTCGAAACCCCCGCCGAGTCCGTAGCCTTGCGTCGCTCCGTTCACGAACGCTTGCGAAGGGTGCGCGCTTTCGGTGTACGTCCATACGCCGGGATTGCCGGCCGGATCGTCCAGCACCCACAGATAGTCCCCGGGCGGCTGTCTGGCGAAGTTCAGCTCGATCCAATCGTCGTCCGAAGGCAGGTTTGCGAACGTCTTCGAAGCGATCGGCTGCCCGGATACGCTCGTCTCATAATTCGCGTTCCATTCGTACAGCGTAAGGGTAACATCGCGGTTGGGCTGGCCGTAGCCGGATACCCGAACGCGCAGCGTATCGAACAGGGAGCCGTAAAACCTCTCTCCCCGGGATTCGATCATGCCCTCCGGCATCGAGCCGAGCGCCGAACGTCCCCGGATGCCGGCGGACTCGTAAAGCGCTTTCCAGCCGCCGGAGGCGAAACCGACCTCGGCCTGATAGCTGTAGTCCTGCACCGGCGCTGCCGAACCGTCCGCATAGGACACCGACGAATCCCCGGGCTTGCGGTCGTACGCGTATACCCCGACCCACTCCGTGGGATCGCTAAGCTCCCAAAGATAGTTCCCTTGTCCCTGCAGCGGGAATTCCAGCTCCAGCCACGCATTGTCGATGAAGTCGACGAATTTTTTCCGCGCGATCGGGGCATGCGACGTCGTCGTCGCGTAATCGATATCCCATTCGTACAAGGACAACGTCAGATTCCCGATGTTGTTCCCCCAGCTTGGCGCGGCGACCCGCAAAGCGTCGAAGCCCGCAGAGGAAAACTTCTGCCCCCTGGTCGTCGTTTGGTTAAAATCGAAGGGGGTGCGCCCCCCTTCTTCGGTATACAGCTTGGTCCAGCCTTCCGCGCTTGCTCCGGAAGGCCGCGCGAGAAATCCGACGGCGATCAAGGCGAATGCGATTCCAACTATCCAAAAGCGATTGTTCGGACGGCTCCCTCCGATTGTCGACAAAGCCAGTCTCCCCTCTCCGGATATAGTCGCGGCAGCCCGCGTTATGGCGTTACTGAATCAGGCCCATCGCTTTGAACTGCTTTTCCGCTTCCTCCAGCAGCTGTTGGCCGCCCGCCTTTTTCCAACTCTCCACGAATTTGTCGTAGTCCGATTCCTTGCCTAGAATGTACTTGATCTGGAACTCCTCCGTCACCTTGGCGACATCGGACACAAGCTGCGGGTCCAGCTCCAGCAAATCGTTATAGTTGGGCGATACGGCGTAGCCCTTGGCCTTCCCGTCCAGCTCGAGCTGCTTCATGCCGGTAGAGTTCGGCTCGTCGGCGGTGCTTTGGAGGACCATGTCCCGACCCGTGCCGATCCAGGTGCCGTAATCCCATGCCCCGGGAAATTCCTTGCGGTACTTGTCCTTGGCCTCGGTGTAGAACTTAAAGCCGTTGTCTAGATCGAGCACTTCCTGCCCGTCCGAGCCGACGCCCCAGCGCAGCGCCCAGTAGCCGTCGTTCGGATAGTTGGCGCCTTCCAGAATTTCCGCGATCTTCTCCAGCTTGGCGGGGTCCTTGGCCGCGTTCGCCGAGATCGCGTACATGCCGTTCACCAAGCCGTTCGGTCCGCGCACGCCGCCGTTGTCGGAGCCCTTCGGCATCGGGATCGCCTCCCAGACGTCGACGTAATCCCCTCTGTTCTCCTGCAGGCTTTCGTGCTCGGCCACGATGGAGCCCGGATACCAAGCGACGCCGATTTTGTTGCCGAACAGCTTCGGCTTGCGCTGCTCCCAGCCCTGGGTGTACCAGTCCGGGTCGATCGTCTTCTCGTCCGCCAGCATCTTGACGAAGTCCAGAAACCGCTTGTGAACTCCGGTCGTGACCACATGGGCAGCCGCGTTGTCCTGGATGTGGAAGCCGTGGAATTGACCGTACATCCCTTGGAAGTTGGCGATCTCGCCGAGGCCGCTGCCGCCTCCGGCCGAGCTGATCCCCCAGGTGTCGGCTTTGCCGTTCTTGTCGGGGTCGTCGGTCGTAAACTTGCGAATGACGTTCATCAGCTCCTCGTCCGTCTTCGGAATGTCCAAGCCGAGGTTGGCCAGCCAATCCTTGCGAACCATGACCGTCCAGTTGCCCTGCTCGGGCGGCCGCGGAATGCCGATCATCTTGCCGTCCAGCGTGGCGAACGCCCTGGCGTTCTCGTCCAGTTCCCCGCTGATCGAAGGAACCTTTTCCAGCAACGGCGTGACGTCTTCCATCAGTACGCCTTGGGATTGAAGCTTTAGAATCTGGTTTTTATCGTAGGTGAAAATAATGTCGGGCGGCTCCTGGCTCGCGAAACGGGTCAGCATTCTCGCCTCCATATCGGCGGCCGGAAGCGCCGTCAGCTTGAAGTTGACGTTGAACTTGTCGTCGATCCATTTCTTGTACGGATCGTTGTCGCCGAGCGGCGTGTTCACCCAGCCGACTTCCATCAATTCGATGTTCATGCGTTCGGCGGCCCCCGGGCTGCCGGAGGCGGACGGCGCGGCGCTCTCCTTCGCTCCTTCGCCGTTGCCCGCTCCGCAGGCGCTCTGCAGCACGGCCGCGCAGACGACCGATACGGCCAGCCAGGTCTTCCCTTTTTTCCACTGCTTGAACATGTGTTTGTCTCCCCTTCGAATGTGTATAAATATTCGACTTCGCCGGGCTTACCCCTTCACCGCTCCCAGGTACATGCCTTTCATGAAATGCTTCTGAAGAAACGGATAAACGCATAGGATGGGCAGCGTGCCGATGACGACGAGCGCCATCTTCAGCGATTCCGCGGATACCCTATGGACCGGATTATACGCGTTATGCTGGGCGGCATTGTTGAATTGCGCCCCGATCTCCGAATTGGAGAACATATTGCGAATCAGCAGCTGAATCGGTTGCCACTGCGAGTCGTTGAGATAAATCATGGCGTCGAACCACGAATTCCAATGCGCGACCCCGATGAACAGCCCGATCGCCGCCATGGCCGGAGCGGCCATCGGAATCATGATTTTGCTCATGAGCGTCGCTTCCCCGGCTCCGTCCATGACGGCCGATTCCTCCAGTTCGGGCGGAACGTTCTCGAAAAACTGCTTCAGCACGAGCACGCTCCAGCTGTCGACCAGCCCCGGAAGAACAAGCGCCCAGACGGTATTCAGCAGGTGCAGGTCGCGTACGACCAAATAAGTCGGAATCAGGCCGCCGCCGATCAGGATCGTGACCAGAATAAAAAACAGCATCGGCTTGCGTCCGGGCAGGTTCCGCTTGGACAGCACGTACGCCGCGACGGTCGTCATGGCAAGCACGAGCGCGGTGCCTAGCATCGTCCGTACGACGGTCGCGCCGAGCGCCTGAAGCACCGCCGTTCCCTGGAACAATCTCTCGTAGGCGATCAAAGTCGGATCGCGCGGCCACAGAATAAAGCCGCCCCGATCGATCCACTCCTGTTCGTTGACCAGCGACATGGATACGGCGTAGACGAGAGGGATGGCGGACAGCAGGGTCAACGTCAGCACGAACGCCGCGGAGAACGCCTGATACGCTTTTTCGTTTCGATTGGACATCTTTCCGTCTCCCCTTACCAGATTCCCGTGCCGGCGTATTTCTTGGCCAACCGATTGGCCGTCAGGATCAGTACAAGCCCGATCACCGACTGGAAGAGGCCAACGGCCGTCGCCATACTGTACTGCAATTGGCTTAAGCCTTGCCTGTAGACGAAGGTATCGATGATATCCCCGACCTCGTAGGTCGCCGGACTGTAAAACAGCAGAATTTGCTCCGCGCCCGCGCTCAGTACGCTGCCAAGCGATAGGGTGAACAGGAAAACGACCACCGAGCGTATACCGGGCAAGGTAATGTGCCGGATGCGCTGCAGCGGACCCGCCCCGTCGATCTTGGCCGCCTCGTAGAGGGACGGGTCGATCGAGGTCAACGCCGCCAAATAAATGATCGTGCCCCAGCCGATCTCCTTCCATATTCCGCTTCCGACGATCAGTGGCCGAAACCATTCGGGAGCCATCAGGAAATTTTGCGCGGCGCCGCCGAAGCTTTCGATCAGTTGGTTGACCAGCCCGGTATTCGAGAGCATCGCGAACACGATTCCGTAGATGATCACCCAAGAAAAAAAGTGCGGAATGTACAGGATCGTCTGACTGAATCGGCGAAGCCAGCCCGACCTCAAGTCGAACAATAAAATCGCAAGCACGATCGGAGGGAAGAATCCGCATGCGATGCGCAGCAGGCTGATGATTACCGTATTTTCGAGGACGCTGTAGAAATCCGGCCGACCGAATACGTAGACGAAGTTGTCGAAGCCGACCCAGGGACTGCCCCATACTCCTTCGGACAGCTTGTACTTTTTAAAAGCCAAAACGCCTTGCACGAGGATCGGATAATAACGGAATACGGCATAGTAAACGATAACCGGAATAAACAGAGCATACAGCAACCTGTATCTGCGCAATAATATCCATGGCGAAGGCCGGGGCCGGCCGATCGCGGGCATTGCTTCCGAGCCCGTCTCGCTCCGCACGGGCGCACCCCCTCTCTGAAGTATGCTCTCATTATATAAAGGGGGGGAGAGGGCCGAAATGACGCTGAAGCGTGAAAAGGGAACATATTTTAAACAGCGAAGGAGTTGTTTCGTAAGTCGGGCAATTCGAAGGATCGAAATCAAACTAGGGGGAGGTATCTCTTACAACCAAAAAAGAGCGCATCCGTCTCCCGGACCCCCTACGGTCCCGACATCGCCCTGCAATGGGGAAGGAGCTAGATGCGCTTTTCATCCTTAATGATCGATAGACTTAGATCGGCTTAAATGGCACACGCATCAGGAGAGACCTTCGATGAGCCCGCTCAAGGCGTCGCGAATCGGAGTCGGCGGACGGCCGAGCAGCTTCTCGAAATCGCCGCTTTCGACCTCCAGCTGCCCCTCTCGGATGCCCGACTGGATGCCCAGAAGAAACGGAAGAAGGAACTCCGGCACGCCCGCGTTCTTCATGATGTCGGCATACGCGGCGTCGTCGACTTGCCGGACGGAAATTTCCTTGCCGAGAACGGCGCTCAGTTCGGCTACGAATTGCTCCTGGGTCACCAGCGGACCCGACAGCTCGTATATCGTGTTCTCGTGACCGCTGCCGGACAGGACGGCCGCGGCCGCTTCCGCATACTCTTGCTGCAGCGCCCAGCCTACCTTGCCCGCTCCGGCCGACGTCACCCAAGGCGCCCCCGCCCGCGCGCCTTGAATACCGGAGACTTCGTTCTCCAGATACCAGTTATTGCGCAGGAACGAATACGGAATTCCCGTCTTCAGGATGGCTTGCTCTGCGACTTGATGCGGAGGGGCAAGGAACAGCTTGCTGTCCGCGGCGTTCGCTAGGCTCGTATAGGCGATGAAGCCGACCTTCGCGCGGGCGGCCGCCTCCGCCGCGTTCGCGTGCTGGCGAATTCTCGTCTCCGTGTCCCCGTCCGAGGAGATGATCAAAATCCGATCGATGCCCGCGAATGCCGCGTCCAAAGATTCCGGACGGTCGAAATCGCCTTGGCGAACATCCACCCCTCGGGCTCGAAGATTCGCCGCCTTATCGGGATTGCGCACGCTGACCGCCAATTGGCTGGCAGGCACGGTTTGCAATAACGTCTCGACCACCTTCGTCCCCAGCTTCCCCGTTGCTCCGGTAACCAGCATTTTCATGTTTGATTCCTCCGTTTTCTTTTTCCCGCGTTATAACCGATTCAGTTACAACTAGAGTTGTAACCATTTTAGTTACTTCCGGACGCTTTGTCAATCCCGGCATCACGGTCGACATTGCGGTCGACATTGCGGTCGTTTTCGTTGTATCCTCGAGACGTGAAGACAGTTCCCGAATTATTCGGCAAAGGGGATTCGCTTTATGGACAGAGGATATCACGCCGCCGGACGCGGCACGCTTCAGGGCTCGCTGGACTTCTTCTCGCATTCCTTCCGGGGCGCCGGAACCCATATCGAATTCCATA
The DNA here is from genome assembly GCA_023418755.1 of Bacillota bacterium. Lineage (GTDB taxonomy): Bacteria > Bacillota > Bacilli > Paenibacillales > Paenibacillaceae > Cohnella. The sequence continues at coordinate 10,350 of JAEZZE010000154.1, forward strand.
CGCATCCGCATCTCGAAGTCGTCTACTACGCGCAGGGCGGAGGAACGACGCAGATCGGAGAGGCATCGCACGAATATTATCCCGGCAGCTTTGCCGTCATTCTTCCCAACATGAAGCACAACGAATACCGGCGGGAGGATACGGAGGTCCTCTTTTTCAGCTTCAGCGGGGACTTGGGGATCGGAGAGTTCGCTCACGGGCTTTACGCCGACGGAGAGCGAAGGCTGGAAGCGCTGCTGCGCGCCATGTCGGAGGAGCTTGCCGGCAAGCGGCGGCATTACGATATTGCGCTGCACGGCTTGCTGTACCAAGCGATCGCGGAGGTGGCCCGATCGACCGGGACGGCGGAGAGATCGGGACGGAGCGAGAAGGTGAAATATGCCGTCAACTATATGAACCAATACTTGGCCGAGGACCTCGACGTCCAGGCGATCGCGCGGAATCTCGGGTACAGCTACGATCATTTTCGGCATTTTTTCAAGCGGGAGACGGGCTATTCACCGACGCAATTCCTGCTGCGCAGACGAGTGGATAAAGCCAAAAAGCTGCTAATCGATACGGACCGACCGATGACGGACATCGCCTCGGAATGCGGCTTCGGCAGCGCTCCGCAGTTCAGCATGCTGTTCGCGCGCCTTACGGGAACGGCCCCCCGCGATTTCCGCAAGCTTAGCCGAATCCGATAAGAACGCAACCGATTTGCCGTCGTTTTGTCCAAGGCGCGTTCTTATAATGGAGAGGAATTCTACTCTCTTCCGATTGGAGCGAACGCGCAATGGCTTACCCCTATCTGGACGAAGAAACCCGGGTCAAACGGCTGCGCCGGCCTTCCGGCACCGTGCGGATGGTGCTCGACACCGATACGTATAACGAAATCGACGATCAGTTCGCGCTCGCCTACGCCATGTTGTCGCCGGACAAGGTCCGGCTGGAGGCCGTCTATGCCGCTCCCTTCTGGAACTCTCTTTCGAGCGGCCCGAAGGACGGCATGGAGAAAAGCTATGAAGAAATCCTGCGGATTCTCGATCGGCTCGGCCGCCCTTCGGACGGCTTCGTCTTCCCCGGCTCGGACCGCTATCTGCCCGCCGCGGACGTCCCGGTAGACAGCCCGGCCGCGCGGGATCTGGTCGATAAGGCGCTTGCTTCGTCCGAAGACGATCCGCTCTATGTCGTGGCGATCGGAGCGATCACGAACGTCGCTTCCGCGATCTTGCTCAACCCCGGCATCATCCGCAACATCGTCGTAGTGTGGCTGGGAGGACATCACCTCGCGCACAGAGATACGAAGGAATTCAATCTCGAGCAGGACGTTCACGCCTCGAGGGTGATGTTCGACAGCGGCGTGCCGCTCGCCCTGATTCCTTGTCTCGGGGTAGCTTCCCATCTGATCACGACGCTTCCGGAAATCGAACGTTACGTCAAGGGCAAAGGCGATATCGGGGATTTCCTGGCCGAACGCTACGAAGGCTGCAGCGACGATCACTTCGGCTATTCGCGCGTCATCTGGGACCTGTCCGCCGTCGCCTACCTAGTCGACCCGGCCTTCGTCGAGGCCGATCTCGTGCACAGCCCGGTGCTGACCGACCAAGTGACGTGGAGCGTCGACACGGGCCGCCACTTCATTCGGTGCGCGACCCGCGTCAACCGCGACGCGATCTTCGGCGACTTGTTCCGGAAGCTCGACGCCTACGCGAAAGCTTAACGCTTATTCGTTTATCGGGCATAAAGAAGCGGCGGGGGGGGGGCGGGGGCCCCCCCCCCCCGGTTT